>NZER01000183.1 GCA_002690445.1 Candidatus Pacearchaeota archaeon | reverse complement strand
GAGAGGAAACAGGAACAGGCATGGGGGTAAGTGGAGTTAATTTATCTTTCTCTGTAAATTCAGATGTCCAGATGACTGAAATAGGAGTTATCAACGGGACAAACGAATCAACGGTAGATACAACAAAACCAGTAATAAATGGAGCAGTAAATATTTCAGCTCCGAAAATAAATGATGTAATTAATTTCACAGCGAATGTGACGGATGATACGGACTTGTTCAGCGTGAACTGGACAGTCAATTTAAGCACAGGAACTTTGTATTTTAATTATTCAGAAACAGGGGTGTCAGTGGAGGTAAGCAACAAGACAACATTGACAGGAGTTGTGGGGGAGGATGTAATTAATTTTACAGTATTTGCGACTGACGCAAACAATAATGTAGAGCAGGATTCAACCTTAGTAACTGTTGAAGAAACAACACCACCATTAGGGAATTCATCAGTAAATAATACTGCTCCCAGATTAAATGATGTAATAAACATAACAGTCAATGCTTCCGATAATCTGGGGTTATCAACTATAAACATAACTATAAACTTCACGACAGGAATAGTATACCATAATTATTCTGTATCTGGAACAAGCGTGTCAATACACAATGCCACAACGATAACTGATTCTCGTGGTAATGTATTGAATATAACTGCATGGATAACTGATGGAGTAGGTCTGGTATTCCAGAACTCAACTAAGATAACCATTGCCAATACTCCACCATCAGCACCTATAATCATATTGCCGATTGCAAATGATTATAACACCACGACAACAGACTATCCATTCAACATAACATTTCCAGCAGATGCAGATGGTGATGCAGTAACAGAAATAAGGTGGTATATCAATGGAGCATTAAATCATACCACAACAGGGAACACTACATTCAATGCTACTGATGGATATTATATTTTAGATGTAAGTCTGTTTGATAATTTTGGTTATGGATCAAATACAACAGTAAATTTCACATTGGACACCACTCTTGCTGTTCTTGATTCTTTCAATCTTACAAACAATTCATTGTTTAGTTTTGTAAATACAACTATATTCTCAAGAGTTACAGACACCAACATCTATAATTTTACTTTTAATCTATACAATAGAAGTCTGGATTCTTTGCAGTCTGGATTTAATGCCTCAAACAATGGTGGGACTAATATCCAGTTAGAATTCACTTTGAATCTGACTGGACTTGCCTCTGGGAATTATAGTCTTGCCATCAACTATTCTGATACGCACACAGACGAGTATATTGAAGAATATGATGTTACTGAACTTGCAACTGGATTCAGATTCAAGACAACTGAAAACAATGACATAACTATAGAGGAACTGGACAGGGTAGGGCTTATCAGAAAAATTGTCTATTCAATATTTAATAATCCAAATATCGAAACTAAAAAGAGGTTCGACAGGTATGCAATAGAATTCGGCAGGGAAGATAAGAAACAGACGAGAGTTTATCGAGTGAGGGCAGACAAGAAGATTGACATAATAAATTCTGGATATAAAGGACACTTGGTTGTGTTCAATGGGTTGAATGGAAACTGGATAGACTTTGAGAACGAGGATAAGGAAAGCACCATAAATATAGCAAGAGTAAATGACTACGAAGTGATTGTTACTGTCCATTCTTACAGCTTCAATTTCAACTCGATAGGTGGATTAAATGTCGTCAATACTTTCTACAATATGGTTGTTGACAATGATCTGCCTTATTTTCCTTTTCAATCATTCAACAATACTCTGCCAAATACAAATGATGATGTAGACATATCATTCACCTGCTCAGATACTGTAGGGTTAAGCACTTGCATCATAGCGCACAACCAGAGTGGGACTTGGGTTAATGTTACAAACACAACATTATCAGCAGATTTCCTGCAGAGCATAAACTATACTTATACTTTGGACACAACTGCTGCTGATGGAGAAACGATAGGAGCAATGACCTGTGCGAATGACACTTCCAATATGTTCTCCTGCTCTAATATATTTTCTTTCCAAGTCAATGATGACACCAACCCAGTAATCAATGGAACTCTAAACAAAAGCATAACAAGAATCTTTGTGAACGACACCATAAATGCAACATTCAATGTAACAGACGATCACTTATTGGCTTTCGGTCAAGTCATAATATTCAATGGAAATGAAAGAAGATTCTACAATTTCACTTTAAGTGGGACATCAGACACATTCTCTCAGAATTTCAGTATAAGGGATAATCCAGGCATACAATACAATGTCACAGGATGGGTGAATGATTCTTTTGGAAACTATAAGCAGAATGAAACTTTATTTACTATCACAAGAGATATGATTGTAAATGTAAGAAATGTTCATGGCAACTCAACAATAAATAATTTCTCTGTCAAGATATTCAATTCAACATTTGCAGAGAACAAATCAACAATAAATGGAAGTGTTGACTTCAATGATATACACACAGGATTATACAGCTTCAATTTAACATCTGATGAATCTGGAGGTTATTTCAATAAGACATACATAAATCAGAATGCAACAAACAATCTTGTCGGTGATCTGTATCAGACAATAGTTTATGTGACTGCTGTAAGAAGGGGGACAAACATAAGTCTGTCAGACTTCAATGCATCTACACCATTGGCTGTTAACCAGAGCAATTCAACTGGAGAAATGGTTTTATTGTTAAATGCAACATCCCACAGGATAAGTGGTTTTGCTTCAAACTTTTCTTTTGACATCATACAGAATTTCAGTTTCAGCAATGTAAGCGAGAACAGGATAGAGCTGGAGTTCTATGACATGAACATATCAATATCCATCTACTCTGCTATAAACAACACCTTCCTCAAGAATTTCACAATATCATTGAAAGGAAACAACAGTCCTTTCTCTGAAAATCTAACAGCAGATAATCAAGGAAATGTGACATTCAGTCTTACAAATAACTCTTATAACATCACGATAGATGCACCAAACCATGCTTTGCTCACTACTTCTTTCTTTGAGAGTGGTGCATCTATTTTTCCAAATCTTACATTCTCTTTGATAGGTTTGAACTCCTTAAATTTCTCTATATATGATGAGTTCCTCAATAAGCTGATTGTGTTTAACACTTCCATCTATGTCATAGGTAACACATTTGCAATCAACCAAAGCACCCAGACTGGAAACTTATATTTCCAGGACTTACCAGCGCAGGAGTACAGGATAAGATACCAGTCAGATGGTTTCACCGAGAGGGATCATTATGTCAATGTGCAGAATGGATCTAACAATACAATACAACTTTATCTGCTTGGAGCCGGAAATTCAACTGATACAACTTTTACTGTGCAGGATGAGAATGTAAAAAATCTTGAGAATGCTACTGTAAAGATGCTGAGATATTTCTCTGAAACTAATTCATACAAGATTGTTGCAATGTCCAGGACAGATTCCAATGGACAGTCTAGGATTGATGTGGAGCAATTCAATGCTTTCTATTATTTCATTGTAAGTAGTGGGGGAGTTGACATTCTAACAACTAATCCATCAAGGGTTATTCAGACAGAGATTACTTTGACAGGACTTGTAGGGGAGGACATACTAAAAAGCAGACAGAACTTGCATGGAATATCTCATGAGCTTACTTTCACAAACTCATCACAACAAGTCAGATTTATTTATAGTGATACAAAAAATATACTGAAAGAAGCGTGTCTTATAGTTACAAGAATAACACCTCAGAATACAGTAGAAGAATATAACACTTGTCAGATATCATCATCTGGAACTATTATCTATACAGCAAATACATCACAGTCTGGAACTTGGAAAGCAGTAGGAAGGATAGAAACAACAACAAAATCAAGTCCATATGTTCTTGAAGTCATAACTTTCTTTTCAGAGAAATCTAAAACAGCATTCAGTAAATTTGGCAATATGGGACTGTATCTAACATCATACTTCATAATGGGGTTGGCATTGTTAGCAGCACCAGTTGCATGGTTGAGTGTGTTATTGGCGACAGTAGGTGTGATATTTGCTGCTATGGTAGGAATATTGGGATTAGGATATACCTCACTAGCTGCAATAGTTGTATTGGCAGCATTAATAATGATGAGGATTAGATCAACATGACAGAATTCAAACTATCAACATATCTGATTGGAATTGTACTGTTCTCATTAATGGTGGGAGCATTGTCTTTTGTATATGGTGATTTAGGAAGTACATATGAGATTACCATAGACAATAAATATAATAAAACCTATAATAAGATTTCAGCAGTTGAGAATTCAACTCTGGAGATAGGTGACAGGATCAAGAAAGATGCAGGAACTTTTGATACATTTGTATTGGCAGGAAAGACAATACTTCAAGCTCCCAGAATAGTGTTTGACAGCTTAAAGACATCAACTCAATTGATAACAGAAGCGACTGCTGACTTTGGGATACCTTCAATATTCTCCACAGCAGCATTAACAATACTTACAATCCTCATAGTCTTTGCTATAGTCAGCTTATGGGCGAGGTGGAAAACATAATGGTTGAACTATATAATCTTACAAACTTGTCATCATCATCCAACATTTATGAAATGACACTCAATGCAAATGTCTTGACAGGAGGGTGGCTTGGCTTCTTGATATTGCTGTCATTCTTTATTATTCTAGTTGTATCATTCAACAAACAAGATATGATAACAAGAATATCAGCAGCATCATTTATCACAACACTAGCTACATTCTTGTTCAGAATTATAGGATTCACTACAGACTTGATAGTCACTCTGTTTGTATTAGTGACTGCTTTAAGTTTTGTATTTGCGCAGTTGCGTAAGGACTAAAATATATAGTTTAAAGTATATATTAATATAGAAAGGTTTAAATACATTCATTCATTGATTGTAATTATGAAAAGTATGACAATAGTATTTGAGGATGAAGAAATGGCTCATATTGAACAAATAAAAGCAAAGAGGAGTTGGAGGCAGTTTATATTGGATATGACAGAATATGAGCAAGTAAGGAGGGTTAAATAGGAAAATGACATCATCCCAAAATAAATCCGACTGAAGTCGGGGGTTTTCAAAAAAAAAACAAGGAGGAAAAGAAAATGGTTAAAACACAAAGACAATATTGCCCAAGTTGTGGTAGGAAATTAAGAAAAGGCAAAACCACAGATACCTGTCCAAAGTGTGGTTGGAAAACAGGTGGGAAAATATTTGGAGGAGAAAGAATTTGGTAATTTTGCACAAACCAAAGGTTAATAGAATCTTACGAGGTGGAGTGTTCATTCCTCCCCTACTTAAAAGTAGGGGTATCCTGAACACATTTTTATGACAGACACACAACCATTCATCCAACATAGAATGTCAGCAGTAATGGGATTAGATATGTTTGACTGGGAGGATTTTCATGATATACTTATTAAATCCAACAATATGCAATTAAGGGAAATCAAAAGGATTGTTGATGATGAAATCAAAGAGAGGAAAGAGAGGTAAAAAACCTGTATGCAATGTATGCAGCAGCATACATATCTATTCCTCTGGACTTTGTTATCAATGTTATTTGGTGGAGATCAGAAAAGGTTTTCATAGGAGGCAAAGGGAAGATGCATAATCACTTTCTCACGCACCACCCGACTGGAGGAGCTGGGACACCTGGAAGTGTATTAATAAACCAGAATACTATTGTCTATGTAGAATTCTATTATGAACATATTAATACATTTCCAGTCAATTTAATCAATCATTATTCTCGGCTAGGTTTCGTTGATATGTTGGAATCCCCTCTGTCACCTCTTTTTCCTAGCCGAGTAACTCAAAATGAATAAAGAATCCCTTATATGTAGATATTGTGGAAGGTTGTTTTTACTTTATTATGAATATCAAGATCATATGGAATGGTGTGCTAGATTAAAAACAGAGAATGGAGGTGAGAACTAAAATGGATACAAAACAATTTGTTGAATCGGACAATGTTACCATAGATTTGGTTAAGAACAGTCCATCTAAACAATGTGTTATAATATCTGCTGGAGCTACATTTGTTGATGATAAGAACAAAAGTCGATTTAAATGCCTAGTAGAGATAGATGGTCAACAGAAGGGGTTTATACCTAATAAAACAACTTTAAGGGCATTACAGGTCAAATATGGGGTGGAGAGTAGTGCCTGGATGGGTAAATCAATTAGTCTAAGTGTTGGTAGTGTGTTAGGTAAAGAAGCAATCATAGGTAATCCAGCTTAATTGCTAGGTTTTTTATTTTTTTTTATTTTTTATATGGATTATATAGAAAAGGTATATCTATAACCCTATCATTATCTATTTATCTAGATATATATTATAAGTTAAATAAGAAGAAGTAGATAAAGTCAATATAAAATAAAAAAAAATAAAATGAGAAAATCAATAATATCTTTAACAATAGATCCAGAAGTGTGGGAATTAGCTATACTAAGGTATCCTAAGAAATTATCTTCAATGATTGAAGATTACTTAAAAACAATACTTTATTCTGAAACACAAGTTAAAGTGGATAAACTAGAAGAAGAAAAAAAACAAACAATGGAGCAGATTGCACAAGCTAAAGAAAAATTAGTTCAGATACGAGTATTGGAGAGAAAGAAAGAAGAAGAACACAAACAAAAATTAGAATATACTAAAGAACAAGAGATAGAAAGGAAGAAATGTGTTAATTGTGGTAATTTCTTAGGAATTAAACAATTTAGAATTAATAAAGGATTAATATGTTATAATTGTTTCTCTAATACAACACCAGAGCAGATAAAGGAGTGGATGTAGGAAAATGAGTGATTATTATACTAAGAGGATGGAAGCTAATAAGTGGATGGAGAATTTTATCCAAAGGATTAAAGTGACTAATATATCAACATTATCCTATAATATCCAGAAGATGTTTGGATTTAGTGAATTGTTTGTTAAAAAACAAATAAAATTATTAAGTCGAATGGGTATGGTAACATATAGTGAGAAATATGATTCAGTTATATGGATCAAACCAGACATCAAAACTCCACAAGAAGTAAAGGAAGAAGCCGATGTAGAGTTCTTACTCAAAGAGCAGCAGCACACACCAGCAGATAAACAAATAGAAAAAGAGAATGATACAACAGACTCTTAAATCAACTGAAATAGAATTTTTTAGTATAAATAAGATAGTTCTGGATATAATAAAACTAAACCCAATATACCAAAGGGATGGCAAACATGACAGGTATCTGGTTGCAGAAGTGCAGCGAGATAGTCCCAACACCTTTAGCGATACAATCACAAGAGCTGCAAGAAAGATAAGGAGGAGAAATGAATTCTACAGACATTGAAACCCTCAAGCAAGACCTGGAATATATAAGAAATTCTTTACACAAACTATCCCAGAAAGAATACATAGAAAGGGAAGATGTTGATGTCAAACGATTATTAATCTCACATTTGATAGGTAAGATAAGAAGATGGCAGAGGAAATCAGATGAAGTTACAAGATAAAAATCTAATAGAATATATTTGTTCCTGGTGTGGTCATAAATTTGACAAATATGTTGCAAGTTTTGAAAGTTCAACAATGAGATTCAAAGGCAAAAAATCCAGAGTAAGTGATCAAGTTCAATGTCCAGTATGTAAGAATTTTATACAGACTTATGATTAAAAAAATGCAGAGAAAAGGCAAATATTGTGAGTGCTGCCAGGAAAAGATAGTGAACAGGATGAAGAACGCAAAGCTATGCATCAACTGCTACAGATCAAGAGAGAAGCTGAAAAACAGATTGTATCGCAAGTACATAAAAAACAAGAAAAGGAGGAAATGACAAAACACCAATATTATCTAAAAAAGGAATGTGGATGTTGGTGTCATACAAACAAATGTAAAGGGATTCATGCTGGTAATTATTGTAGAAATGACTGCTTAGGCTTCACCAAAGGTCAAGAAGTTACAGAGTTATATACAAAGTTGCTGAGTGAGATTGATAAAGAAGTTAAAAAAGTAGAAGATAAACCTATAGTTATTGATAGTTATTGTTCTGGTTTACTAATAGCTAAACAAATCTTACTCAAAGAAGTTATTGTTGAAGAAGAATGAAAAAAGAAAGACCTGAACACGGATATTGGATTATTCCACCTGAAATATATAATTATCTTAACAAAGAGTTTGATTTTAAGTTTGATCCATGCCCCAATCCAAGACCTAAGGAGTTCAATGGATTAGAAGTTGATTGGAAGAAATCAAATTGGGTTAATCCACCTTTTTGGGCTGGAATTACTGCATGGGTAAGAAAAGCATTAGCCGAACAAGAAAAAGGAAACAGTAGTGTTTTAATCTTACCTTTAGATAATTGGGTTAGATTACTGTTAGATGCTAAGGCAGAAGTTAGAGTTGTAGGATCACATGAATGGTTACACACTAAAGATGGATCAAGAAGAAAAGCACCAAGACCATCATTTTTGTTTATATTAAGATCTAGTCCGAAGGACATTGTTGAAACTAATGGAGGTAAATGACATCCTCTCACCGACTGAAGTCGGGAGTTTCCAAAGGAGGTAAAAGATGGAATTTACATATTTAACACAACCACCAAAGAAATATACATTTGAACAACCAAAATTAAAAGAATGGGTTGAGCAAAATTGTAAAGGCAAAGTGCTTAATTTATTCGCAGGAACAACTAAACTTAATGTAGATGAGGTTAGAGTTGATATTGATAAGAATGTTCCATCTGATTATTATATGGAAGCATTTGATTTTGTTAATTTTGCAATAGAAAAGAAAATGTTGTTTGATACAATAGTATTAGACCCACCATATAATTTAAGAAAATCAAGAGAGAAATATGGTGGTAGATATATTGGTTCATTTACAAAGATTAAGAACATATTACCAAAAATATTATCTGATAAGGGAATTATAATTACTCTTGGTTACGATTCAGTTGGTATGGCTAAATGTAGAGGTTTTGAAAAGATTGGAATTTGTCTTGTGTGTCATAATGGTGACCACAACGATACAATATGCTTAAAGGAGGTAAATGAAGATGGATGAAATGGAGGAACTTATTTTAAAAACAAAAGAGGTAATAGGTAGTAGAACAATAAAAAAGGTTCGAGGTCTGCCAGTAACTAAGTTTAATATAAGTTATTTAAAAGAGTTATTGCAAAGAAGTAAATCTAACAAGATTGGAAACTACATTTACATATTAAAGTCAACACAAGCAAATGAGTATGCTTTAGGGATTCTTCAGAAAAGAAAGAGGATTATATTATTAGCTGAAGTAAATATGGAAGATACATTACAGGAAGAATATAAAGAATTT
>NZER01000182.1 GCA_002690445.1 Candidatus Pacearchaeota archaeon | reverse complement strand
GAATTGTTCAATTGTCATTTTCTACTCTCCGTTTCGCTTCATCATAAATTCTTTCAGCAACTTCATCTGAGGTTTCTCGTGATTTTAGGTAAAAGGAATCTTGTTTAGTTATTTCTTTACAGGAAACCATAAGATTCTCTAATCCCAAAAGTACTATCTCTTGTGGACTTGTGCCAGCATCAACTAACCAATCAAATAATTCCCCATCACTTGCGGAACATACACATCCACATTCTCCTGTATTACATTGCCAACGCTGGCAATCATCACAAAAGAACATAGAAATATCGTCTTGTTCAAAGTCAGGGACTTTCTCTTGTTCATCACAAAAATAACAGGTAAGAATTGTCATTTTACCCCCCTCTATTACGTGGAATACGAGTTACTACTACTTCGTCTTCTAGACCCAATTTCTCTACTCTGACTCGATTAATCAAATCGATTTGATTGTAAACATCGTCTTGAAGTTTACGTAGAAAATCAATCAATTCATTATGAGCCTCAACTAGTTCCTCTGAAGTTAAATCCTCTAATTGAACACGTAGATATGGCAATGGGCTGCACCTTGGGCACGGTAGCCATCCAAAGCCACCACGCGCACTCGTTGCATATCGCTTCGGTTATCTATGGTGGCGAAGCATTGGGCCTCCTGGCCGTCTTTGAACGCCCAGCCAGCGTAGGATAACCCTCCAGCGGCTCCGCCCCAGCCGGACATGAACCGGTCAGTCCCAACGACGGCCAGGGTGTGGGTTTTCTTTTGTTCATCTGTCCTATCATCAACAAAGGTAACCATGATGCTTCCTCCTCTTGTCTCAGCTCCCAGCCGCGCCTGCCGCCAACCGAGATCAGCGGCAGAGACGGGCTAGGCTCTGTTGTAATCTTGCTCGGCTTCTTGCTGGTCGGCTTGCGCGATACCCTGGGCCTTGATGCGTTCTTGCGTATCTCGTGCCCGGTCAGACCGGCCCTCTTTAATGATAGCGTCTCGCTGACTGTTGAGCCGGTCGATCACCTTGCCTGGGATTTTGAACAGCTCTCCCCGGAGTTCCACGGTGTGATCCCATTGGTTATCCAGCCTATGGGATTGGACGATGTAGCTATCCGTGGTCATCAAGTCGTCCTCACCATACCGCTTCTCCTCATCTATGCGGCGCATACGCTCCACGTAGACAGTTGACCGCTTGCGGTATTCGTTAGGGAGTAGATTCTTACGGCTCCGGGGCACTCTCTTGGGCTTCCTTGCCGCCGCTTTCCTGCCCATGTCTCTGACCTCCTTCGCGTCTTAGCTTCTACCTTGCTGGCCCACGGCTTTGGGGCTCGTCTGCAACCCGGCAGTCGTAGCAAGGGGTGGTCTGTGCCTTGATGACGTTTCGGCGACTGACCGGGCCTCCCCGCGATCCATGAACATGAGCCCCCTTCTTGTGACCGCAACTCCCAATGACGGTTACTTCGCGGTCGCTGCCTCTCTGTCCTGCCATGGTTCTCCTCCTTCGCCCCGGCTTTGGACGGGGCCTGCGGGTTACGGCGGGGTTTCCCCCGCTGGCTCACCTAGCCGCCGCAAATGTCACAAGGCTTGCCGGTCCAACCTCTAGTACTCTGGTGTAGCTCGGGATTCCAGGTGCGGTGGTCGATGTTCCCGGTTACTTGTAGGATGGCCGTTTGATGATGTATGAGGTATCGGCCCATGGTGCCCTTGCCCTTTTCGGTTGATTCCACCATTCCGATGTATCGCTTGTCGGGGCTTCCTGCCCGCACAAGGGCGCAGTCTTGGCACAGAACTGCCGTGCCCAACCGGCCCCTGTACTCCCAATTGTTGCCACCCGCTAGTATTTGGGCTACCTCCACCAATGCGGTTTCCTCGGCTGTCGGTACTCTCGGTGCTGCGAAGTCTGGCATCTCGTTTCCTCCTCTCGTTTAGTCTCACCTTTAAGCTCTGTGAAAACTCAGGGCGTACGTTGTCACCTTGCTGTTTAGTTGGCGAAGTATTCGGCCGCGAACTCTTTGGCCTGCTTGAAAGGACTCTGATCGAATACCGAATTGAACCGCTTCAGGGACTTATAAGCGATGACTTGGCCGGATGCGTCCATCTTGTACTCAAAGACTTCCCATTGGGACGGTGCAAAACATCGGCGGGATTCCGGGAGAATCGACCCGACGGGCTTTCCGTCCTTCTCAATTGTATACGGGGCACCGGTTGCTACGTTGTCCATCCCTCGACCACCTCCGAAACTAGTGGCCCTCCCCTTCTTGGTTATCTTAATCATCTCGGTTCCCTCCGTGTTCTTACTGTCTTAAATATACACCTACTTGGTAAGGTTGTCAACACCTAATAGGTTGCAATTCAAGAATTGGTGTGGTAGGATATGGCCATGAGTACAGTGATGGTCAAAGTTTTTCTCTGCCTGCGGTGTGGCCATACCTGGCTGCCCCGGCCAAGCAGGACGGCGGGTGCTACCCCGAAGGTCTGCCCATCGTGTAAGTCCAAAGTGTGGTCCCAACCGAAGCCTAATGCCGCTTGAGATACGGGCCGAACACTTATCCCATCAGGACCTCGCCCTCTTAGCGGAAAGGATTTGGACCCAGTGGGTTGCCCGGCCTGATGGATGTCTGATGATGCCAGGGCGAAGCAGCAATGCTGTTTCTCTCAGGGGCCAACAGTGGCGCGGCCACCGCATCATCGTTGAATATTTTAAGGGTCCGATCCCTGAGGGCTTCGTAGTAGACCATCTCTGCCGCCGTCCCGACTGCGTTAATCCCTTTCATCTTGAAGCCGTCCCAGCCGATGAAAATCTACGCCGTGTGACCACATCGCAGATTCAACCCAAAAGTGTTTGGTGGGCCGAAGCAGGATATGAGAAACATCCATATTGGCCTCCCCGGCGAAACGCCAAAGGGGTGACGGCCTGATACAATCGAGCGTGTCCCTGTTGTCGCGGGGGCTTAGTTTCTGCAGAGGCCCCGGTGCTGGCAACCCACCGGGGTCTTTGTCGTGCATAATGGCTCGGAAACGGCCATAGCGTGGCCCCGGTTAGTGTACCCGAGGAAAGTGCCACCCGTGGACCCGAAGGGCCAGCAATCGCCGCCCTGTGGCCAGGGTTTAGCCCGTGGGGCTCATGCCCACTCAAGCCCTTTTAGGATGCCCACGATGATACCGGCGACGAGCGTCCCCGCTATCGTAATCAACCCGGCCCCCTCGCTGACCTTGCGTACCCTGGACTTGCCGTTGCCACCATTATGCAGAGATACGTCCAGCTTGCCCTCGATCCGGCCAACAGCAACCCGGACATCGGTCATACATGACTGGATGTCCTTGTGGAACTCAAGACCGGTTCGGTTCTGTTCTTCCACCACGACCATCCTTTTGTCGATGTCGATTAGCTGCGCCCCGTGATTCCGTAGGGCCTCAACGTAGTCTTCCATTACTGGGGGACTGCTTCGTAGCGCTCGGGCAACGTCTGATAGTCAGCCCGTGCGGTGATGACTTCCACCATCCCCTCCTTTGTTGCTGGGAAGGTCGCCACATCGGGGTCGGCCATTAGGACCGGCTGGTACTGGAGGATCATCTTCTTTGTGCCACGGTTGATGTGGCCGAGGATGGCGCCATAAACCCACTCGTTAAGCTCTTGGACGTAGGACAAAATGTAGTCATAGTCATGTTGGGAGATATGAATGCCGGTCGCGAACAACGTTATTATCTCGCCCGAACGGTCCACCGCGTCATATCTCTCCTTGTTGTCTTGGTGGACCAATGCCGGGGACTCCAGCTCAGCGTCTGATTGGACACGGCTGCGGTAGTCAGGCCGGGAAACAATCAGTTTCGCCAGGTCAGCTTCGTTGGCTGGCAAATGCATTACCGTTGGGTCCTCAAATAGCCGTGGACGCCATTCATTAATTAGGGCCTCCCGGCGGCGACGGGCTTTAGTGGCGAGCGCATCCAATAGCCATTGCTCTGGGTCCGCTTCGAGGTGGAGTAGCGCCTTGTATTCAGTGATCGTTATAGGGATGCCCGCAGGGAATAGTATCATCGTGGCCTACCTACGCTATGAGTTGCCCCGTAAAGAGGGAGGCGTTACCGCCACCGCCCTCAATGTCTGTAATGTCTCCCGACTCGTTGGTAACCCGGACTTTGACAATTGCTGTATCGGAAGCATCCATGTCTGCGATTACAGAGGCCGACCTATTAAAAGAAAGAGCCACGCCATCCGGGAGGCCGCCCGTATTCACCAACGGATAGGTGCGGTTACTGGTCGCCAATTGAACCAAAAATTCAGTCGATGCAGTGGTGAAGCCAGTGAGAAGCGATATGTGGACGGTGAATAAATACTTGCCCGTGATAGGCGCGGTGAAAGTACTAGTACCGTCGAAGTCTGCGTTCTGGTCAAAGATTTCCGTCCCAAATACGACAGTGTAGAGGGTGCCGCCACCGGTGACATTGATAAGGTCACCGCTGACGCGGGCGGAAAAACTCGGCTGCTTCGCCATATTGACTTCGCCAGCCGCCGAAATCTTAATGCCCTCAGTCCCGCCATTTCCGGCAATGGCAAAGGTGGCTATGTCCAGGAGGGCAGTTAGGGGATTGGGCGTGGCGTTCTGAGCGATAGCCTGCTTGACTCTTTCTGCAGTAATGCCCCTCACCTGGGTATCGGTGCCGGCCTCGGCCTGGGCCTGGCTCATCGCGGTCTCAAGGCCCATCACCCCGGCACTCTGTCCAACGATGATATCGCCGGTGGTCACCGCCGAGGCATCAAATTCCAGCCCGCCCGATTCGTGCTTGAGCGTCCCCGTGGCGCTGGTGAACGCAGCGAGTTTCGCGCCGGCGTTGGCCGCTGTACCCACAAAAATATCACCGTCCGCCGCCATCGCATCCGTGGCGCCGGCGATGAAGTTGTTGACCATCTCGTTCCAGTCACTGGCCGTAACGACATAGCCGGTAACCTGAACGCCCATAACCGTATGAGCCATCTAAGTCTCCGTTGCCAGGATCTCGCGTGTTTGCTTGCGAAGCTGGTACATCGTTTCAGGGCCGCCCTTGCTGCCGCCATTGGGCAGCCAGTTCGCGTAGGTAAGTCCCTTGACGGTTCGAGGCCGTTTCAAGACCTCCTTCTCAATGTCTACTTTGTTCGGCGGAAAGAGAACCTTGAACCAGCCCACGCCGCAGGTGGGGCACATATACACAGGGTTGACCGAGGTTACTTCGCTGGCCTCGGAACAGCCAACGGAAGGGCAGTAGATGAGCCACAAGCCTCGGTGCAGGACCGCCTTGACTTCGCCGATCACGGTGTCAGGGACCGGATGGCCGCGCTTCATGGCCTCGCCACCCAGGAATTGAACGATGTTTATCCCAGGCCGCGAGATGTGATGCTCACGAATCTGATACTGCGGCATGTATAAGAGCTGCGTCACTGGGCAAGCCTCGTCTCGGTCCCGAGCTTTGAAGACCCCAGCGTCCACGCCTCCTGATTCGCCACCGCCGACACGCCCCAGGTGGTCCAGTGCGTCCCCGCCACTGCGTCCATAACGTGGCGCTCTTGCTCGATAAAGAAGTCCTCATTGATGCCAAGGCCGGCGTCGTTGTCCCCCTCCAATGTGATCCGATCACTGATGCCCAGGTCCAACGCATGGGCCAGCATCGCCGTTGTCCTGTTGGCCAGGAAGCGCACTTCCAGCAACGGTTGGATTGCCGAAAATACGCCATGGTGCCAGTTGGCCCAATCAAACGCCTCGGCAATATTCGGAATATACTGGGGCGGATTCGGGAAGGTCCGGGGATAGGTGGCGGCTGACTCCACGGTGACCTTGCTTGGATCGTCCCTCGTAATCGGCGTTCCACGGCCCTGTAAGAGCGTGATGAAGATGGTATCCGTGGCGTGGTTATTGATGATAGACATCTTCATGGAGTTTCCGAATTTCGTGATAGTGAAGCCAAGACTGGCGCTTCGGTCCGTCCCCCCACCGTTCGCCTGGGTGTTAGCCTCGTAATCGGTATTCTCAACCGGAGTGGTCCAGGCATCGACGCCAAAGGCGTCGGTCGCTGAATCGGGATTCGGATACTCAGCCCAGAATGTCAGAGTTTGACCCGGTGCGATGGACGGAGAATTTGCCCCGCTGGATGAAAGGGTCCACAACACGGCCAGACCGCCGGTAGTGTATGTCTGAACCGGCACCGTGAAAATGTGGAAAAGCTGTTGCCGACTGTCCAGTTGGAGGATTCCTGAGTAAGCCAAGGCGCCACCGCTGGCGTCGGTAAACGTAGCCTGGCTCGTGGTTGCCGGGGCTATCTGCCGATGGCGCCGGTCCTCAAAGACTATGCGCCCATCCTTGGATTCTCCAACATATCCGGCATCGGTGATCTCCACTCGCCGCAGGGCCTCGATGGTACGGACTTCATTCTCCAGCCAGAACCGGGCCATAGTCGTCTTGCCGGCGTCAATAGTCCGCTGGTTGGCAGACCAGTTAGCCTCGTCCAGAATCCGGCCGATGGCCGTTCCCGTGGCTTCGCTGGTCGCCATGGCCAATCGGAGTTTATTGAGATTGACCTGGCCCAGGGGCCCGATGGCGGTCAATCGCGCCGTGTTCAATCCGCTCAGGCTGGGCTCCGGCACAACATCCTCCAGGAAGCCTCGCCAGAGAGAGTAGTTGGGAATCCCCTTGGCGTCTGTGACGGTGTTGGTGTCGGTTAGCGTGATGGAGTTCTCGCTATCAGCTCGGTTGCCCGATGCTTCCTGGAGGTCATACCAGGCAAGCAAGCTGGTCTTGAGTGTAGAGCCATCCCCGGTCAAGCCTATGTCCCGATACCGGACGCCATCCCCGTCGCGGTGAAGGAAGGTGCGCTCGGCAGCCGACAGTAGTTTCCCCCAGAGGGCGACGGATACCAATCGGCCGCCGAAGAACCGGTCGGCTGAGCCAGAGAACCCGGCACCCACTTGGAAGGCGATGGCATTGGCCAAGGTGCCATTCTGCGACACAATACTGGCGGCGCCCTCGGCGGCTCCATTGTCGATGTAGAACTGAGCATTGCCGGATCGGTCTGCGGTCAAGATGCAAAGATGCCATGTCGCTGTTCCCAGGTTGGTCGTCGCCGAAATGGTCGTGACGGCAGTACCGTCGGAGATTAGAAAATCCAGGGTGCCGTCCGATTGTAGTTCGATGGCATAGCCCAGATTTGTGCCGGCGGCCCGGTCCCTCTTGTTAACGATCCCGAATTGTCCGGTTGCATCGATGTAAATCCAGAAGGCGATGGAGAAATCGTTGGTGGTCTGGTCAAGCACATCGCCACCGGTGAAGTATTCGCTGTTGGCTGCGGTGAATTGGGCCGCCCGCCCGGAGACGGTTAAGCGCACCTCCCGCTCGGGTTTGACGTTCCCGGTCAATGGGCTGCCCGAGTTGAAGGAGGAGTAGTCGCCGCTGTTGTTGTTCAGGGTGGCCACCAGACGGCCAGCAACGGCCTTCCCCACCAACTGGCTGGCAAAGTCCCTACCCCGCCAGCATTCAAGGCTTAAAAGGCGGCTGGATAATTCAGCGCCGCTCTGGTCAAACTCTCCGGTCGTGTCCCACTTAACACGGAGCTTGTAATCCAGGGCAACCATTAGCCGTGATCCAAGAAGTCAAAGCCGCCATCGTCGTGAATCTCCCTGACGGCTTGGCCAATGACCCGCTTAGTCTCGAACGCTGGGGCGTTGAAGTTCATCACCAGGTTGAGAACCCGGCCACTGCCACCGCCGCCGCCACGAGGAAGGATCCTCTCCCCGGCCTGAGCCATGATTAGTTGGTTTGAGCCGGGCGGACCACCAATGACGCCGCCCTGATGGGCGACAGGAGTGTTGGCTATTACTTGCGCGGTTACGGCTTGCTGGCCCGCCAATTCAAACCCAGCAGGGAGACCAGCGGCAACATTACGGGCCATCTGTCGAGCAATCGCCTGGACGTTAGCGGTGGCCTGAGCCGATGTTTGGTCACCAAGAGAGGGGAGTTTCGGGACCGGCACCTCCTCTATTTTCTCACCGGCGTCATCGGCTGCCTCGCCGAGATTCTTGAACGCCTCTGCTAGATTGTTGAGATTGATAACCCCCTGCTCATCCAGCCTCAACAGCGAGTCCTTCCAAGTATCTCCCTCAACTCGCAACTGGGAGAGAAACTGGACCATCTGTTCAGCGTCCTTCCCCAGGACGGTTGCCATGTTATCTAGCACACTGGTTGTTGTACCACCCAACTCTTGCCACGCCCGGCCCTGCTCCGAGAATCGGAACACCATGTCGTCTGTCTGCCTGCTGAAGGCTTCGTTGATCCTGTTGCTGGCAGCCTTGGCATTATCCGCAAGTCTCTGGAGCCCTTCTTCATATTGTTTATTCGCGAGGTCCGCTTCTGCCATCGCATCTGCCTGTGCCTCAGCGAACTTCGCCGCCTCCGCCGCTGCAAAATCCAGGTTGCGCCGTTGTGCGAAAGACAACTCTCGTGCTGCGTCGCCGGCTCCAGCGTATGAATCAACCAGTTCATCAAACGCATCGGCTGACTTCTCCGCAAAGTTCCGCGTATTCGCTTCCATCTTTGCCATCGCCGCAGCGGTCGCCTGAGCCGCAAAATCCAGGTTGCGCCGTTGTGCGAAAGACAACTCCTCAGCAGCATCTCCAACCCCGGCGTATGAATCAACCAGTTCATCAAACGCATCGGCTGACTTCTCCGCAAAGTTCCGCGTCTTGACTACCGTATCATCCAGCACCTCACCTATCTTGCCCATATTCGCGGTGACGCTATCGGCAGCCGTAGTCGATCCTTCCTGCACCGCTTTGCCGGTCTCCCCGAAGCTATCCCTCAACTGGTCCATTTGTTCCGTCGTCATGTCTATCGCTGGAATCCCAGCCCTGATTTTATCGACCGCACCCTGCATTTTGTCAGCAAAGTCGCCCATGCCCGGTATCAAGTCCACCAACTTCTGGGCGGCTTGGATCATCCCTGCCAGTGCTTCCCTGTGAACGCGAGTCATCTTGTTGAATAAGTCGATGATGAAATTGACCGATAGCTCTGTTGCTCTGAGAATGGCTCCCCAAACCGTGTCCCAATTCTTACGAAGCAAGATGATTCCCACACCGACAGCGGCAACGGCCAGAACGACAGCGCCCAATATCAGAAGCCATGGGGCGGCGGCGCCTGTCACTAAGGCGATGCCAGCAGCTAACATCGGGAGAGCTATCAGAACGGGGCCGACCGCGAGCATAAGGGCACCGAGCGCCGCAACCGCGATGGTCAACACCTTGGTCAATGTTGGATGGGCCGCAGCCCAATCGATGACCTGCCGGGTTACACGCTCGAACAGCTTGGCTCCCTCTGCAATCATCGGAAGAAGGGCGTCCCCCAATACCTGCATCATATCGCCCAGGCGGTTTTTCAGTTGCGTGAACGGGTCCGCTGCGGCCTCGGCAGCACCCCCGAACTGCTTGGTAAGGGCCGCCATGATTTCCGTCTGCGTGGCCCCCTTCTCCAAGAGGATGCCGTACCGAGAGAGGCTGGAGGTTTCGCCGGCGATTGCTTTTCCCACCAGGAGGGCAGCGGCGTTAAGGTCTATGTTGGCGCCAGCGGCAACGTCGGTGGTGACCTTCAGAGCTTTAAGGGACCCTTCCCATTTCCCGCCAATCGTGACGAGTTTTTGGAGAGCGTCCCGTTGGGCCTCGTCACCAAAATTGGTCTTGCGTTGTTGGGCCTCGATGACGGCTTCAATCTGGTCCTTCTGCGCGGCGTATGACGTCCCCACATTTTTCAGCGATTGGTTCAGCCGGTTGATGCCAATCTCTTGTTCTTGCGAAGACTTAACAGCCAGCGTCGCCAATCCCGTGATCGCTCCCCCAACCGCCGTGAGCGCCAGGCCGGTCCTGCGGAATCCGGCTTGGTGCCGCTGGACCCCGGAAGCGAAACGGCCAAAGGCTCCCTCGGCACGCTTGAGCCCCTGCGTCGCTTCATCCCTGAGCTTCAACAGAACCGCTACTGTGTGGGCTTCCGCCATCTAATCATCCTCGGATACCCGGACCATCTCGATCCACAAGGCCGCCTCAGCCTCGGTGATCTCGGTCATCTGCGCTGAGTTGTGCTTCTCTTTGATTGCGACGAGGGATCGGTATTGCATGATCCCCCATACGTCACCGAATAACTGCCGCCGCGCCACGTCTGGCGGACAGTTAAACATCGCGCAAACTTCGCTTAGGACTGCCTCCGGCGGCTGGGGCGCTGGGTCATCGGGACGGCTGAGGATGTATCGCCCGATGGCCCGGAGCCGTTTTTTCTCGTCTCGGGGGTCTGAGATGATCCGGTGAGTCCTGTCAGGTAAACCAATTCCTCGGGCGCTAACTGAGCAAGTACATCGGGCCGGCCATGCGGTTGCTCCATCGGATCATTCATCATGTCGGTCCAGTTCCAGGCAATGAGCCGCTTGGCCAGGGCGTGGCAGAGGTCGTCGAAATGGGAGCCCATCCCCACGGCATCGGGGTTATCCGCCGAGCCAATGAGCTTCGCCACGCTAATAAACTCACCGATGGTGGCGATGCTGAGGATTTCAACCCACTCACCACGATGCGGGAATATCTCTGCCCCGTCATCGACGATCTGGCCATCCTCGATAACCTGTCCGATATGGACCACACAGTCATCGGATCGAATCGTCTCAGTGGGGATCTTCGGTTGCTTGACGGGCTCGATCACCACTCCACCGGGGTCCAATAGTTCAACCACGAAACCTCCCTTTGGCACGTAGAGCGCGTGCGCGTCTCACTTCCGCCACCAGTGCTCTGAATTAAGCCCTCGTAGGCGCTGCCCCATCGATGGCAGCCGAGCCGCCGTTGTGGCGGAACGACGCTGAGTACCGAATGACGTCATTGATGTTCGACGTAATCTGATATCGGGTCACGATGGCAAACCCGTTATAGCCGGTCGTGCCATCGGGCTCGAAGTCCCATTCCTCGGCTTCTAACCCAAGCTCACCGAAGATCGTGACATCACCCTGTGACCCCGCCGGGTCCAGGGAACCTTGAACCTCAACCGTCGCCGTGGGCTTGCCCGCGATGGGCACCTGGTAGCTGTCCGCGAAGGCGGTCGCATCCGCCTCTGGTACGTCGAAGGTCAACGTAACGGTATTGAGTTCATCCTCAAGTTGTACGCTGTCGAAAGCGAAATCTGCGTCCTTTCCATGAGTCCTAGCCATTGCTGTACCTCCGTCCTATTCCTAGAATGCCGTTCCCTGGCTCTGAGAGCCGTTTTGCTGGGCCGTTAGGCCGTGGCCCGGGTGGTTGCTCCGCTGTTCTGGATCGTCGCCGCAAATCGAGCCGCGTCACCAATGGCGTAGGTAACGCGCAGTTGGGCCACCAAGGAGCCCGTCAAGCCCGAGGCGGTGCATGTATATTCCGGGTCGTTGGCTCCGGGCCCCGAGCCGGTCAAGTCATAGACGGAAGTCTTGACGCCACCGAGACGGGCATCAAAGATGGTGTCAACCGCCTTACTGGCTGCGGGGTCCACCGTTCCCTGCAGCTCGTATGCCACGGACTTCTTGCCAGCAACAGGCACCTGGTACGTGTCGGCGAAGGCCGTGGCGTCCGCCTCCGTGACATCCGCCGTCATGACGATGTTGTTCAGCTCAGTTTCCAGCGCAACCGAGTTGAAGCTATAGTTGGCGTCCTTTGCATGAGTACGGGCCACGTTGCACCTCCTCTAGGTCAGATAAATCCCGAAGCTGATGACGACCGAGAACGTCCTGGACCCAGCTCCAGCGTAGGTATATTGGACTCTCCACCAATCATCAGTGATGGCGCCGGCCTTAGTTTGTACCTCGAACAATGCACTCGATGCTTGGTCGAGTTGGGTGAAGGTAAGCTGCGTCGCCGGTGATCCGCCAAACGCTTCCTCGTCGTCGCTGGCGATTACGATATCCAGCGTGTTGTTACCTGAGCCACCGGGAGCGGCTAACAAACGCACGACACCCCGGACGGTCTCGGTGGCGCCAGCAGCGCCGCGCTGATAGGCCGTGCCGTTAGCGCTGCCTCCCACTGCGGTATCAATGTCCAGCAGGGTCGCCCGGTAAACAATGCTGTCTCCCACCCAATCGACGTCGAGTAAGCAGGCCGCCCCTCGGTCGGCGGCCCGCGCCTGCCGGGAGACGTTGGTCTGTCCCTCATAGCCGAACTTCCCGGCGGCGTTATCCTCGAAGATGCCAACGCTCCGCTGAGTGGCCGTAAGGTCGGTGAACATCTCGGCGTCAAAGCCGCTGGTCCCGTCGAAGAAAGCCCGGATGTTGAACTGGAATGAACCCTTGCCCTGGAGATAGGTCATATCTGTATCAGCGAACGCGGTCGCGTCAGCAATGGCGGTGTCGACCAGGAGTTCGGCGGTGTTGCTTACACCGGAGAAGTCGAATTCATCCACATAGTGGACCGCTGATTTCGCGTGGATTCTAGCCATTACGCGCCCTCTCCTTCGCTTTCCGCAACGGGTTATCCCGTTTCTTCTTCATCTCAACCAGGGCCTTCGCTCTCAGTGCTTCTTGTACCGCCGAGCCGGTATACAGTGCCATCGCCCGGCTCCGCAGGAGATAGTCCAGGTCGATATTCTCGTCGCCGTCCAGTTGGAACCGCTGCCCCTTCTCCACCTTGATCGTACTCGGGATGCTCCCCGGCGCGTTGGTGATACGCAGGCCCGTCAAGGCGATGTACCAGATCACGTCACGTTTTAAAGTCGGCAAGTTTGGCGTAGCCTCCATTGATTAGACCTTCGATGGTCACCCCGGGTTCATCTCCATCCAACGTGAACTTGTCATCCACCGCCAATAGGAGCGTTCGGTCGGGGCTACTGGGGCCTTGAGGCAACCGAAAGCCAATGAGCGCCTGAAGCATGATCGTTGAGATCGGGCGGCCCAGGTGTGTCGCGCCCTGGCCCTGTTTAGCTATTTGCTCCAGCCGGTCGGCTGCGTCGTTGGCTCGCATTATGATTCGTCCGCAACGATGCGATAGAGCCCACCGGTCGATGTCCAGAACTCCCCGCCGCGGTCCTCGGTTAAGTAGATGTCCGACTCCCGCCGGCACCACAGAAGGCTAAAGCCCGTGATACTCAGGCTAGCATTCCGCAGCACCGCATCGACCAGAGTATCGATGGCACTGGCCTCTTTCGGATACGGTGAATCAGAGACGGCCTTGACCATGTAGAGCGCATTCACGCCCCGAATGGTGAACGTCGGATCATCATCGACTTTGGACATAGCCTGAAAGACTACCCAGGGCGGCTCCTGTTCATTCGGCACCTGGGTATTCCAGACCCCGCCCGTCGCCTTGTCCAACACTGATTGGACGTTCAAGGTCGAATAGATCGCGTCCTCCACCACGTCACGGAAGTTAGCCACGTAGCAACTCCCCCACGGCCTGGACGAATAACGGCGCCTCGGATTCCAGCGATGGGATTAGGAAGGGTGTTGCAGCCCGGCGACCACCGCCAAACTCAAGAGCCGGGGCATACTCTGTGCTGGCACCGATACGTGCCTCCAACCCGCTATGAATGACGGTGATGGAGTTCTTCGTTGCGCTAGTGTCCACCGGCACGACCTCTTTAGCCTTCCGCTCCACATTGAAAGCCGCCAGCCGCAGCACCCGTTCTATATCCGGCCTCAAGCCTGCGGCCAGCGGCCCGAGAACATCTTGTTCCACTTTCCCGGCGATGCTGAATGGCATCGTGTAACTCCCAACAAAAAAAGCCCGGAGACGGCCATAGCCGAGTCTCCGGGCCTCTTTGGGCCTCTAGGTTACCTTCGGTTGTCGCACCGTCACTATGGGCCTCCCAGGGCCTCCAGGACGGTGATTGCAAGGTAAGTCTAACCCCGACCGTTTACCGCTGTCAACCCACCCCGACCGTCACGCTCGTATACCTCAGATGGCGCTGAGAGCGTCGTAGAGGGGCACCCATCCTTGCATAGTAAGTTGACCCAGGACTTGCCGTAAAGTTCGCCCTTGCCGATCTTGCGGCCACAAGAGGCGCAATACAGCCATGGCTCAGGCCGCTTGCCGTTTACCGCCTGTGGAGAAGACATAGGCGGGCCGTGTCATAGGACCGGTCACGGCTGACAAAAACAATGTCATAGAGTGTCCCGTTATGGTCAACCCGCATCGTTTCGTCCACCAACTGGTCATAGGCAACAGTCAGAATGTAGTCGGCCCGAACCTGGTCCTGGCCAGCGAACATCGTTTCCCGACCGGTGCGCTGGGCAATCCGAGCCGGGATGCCCACGTGGGAGATGGCATAGGAGCGGGTCATACCTCCCCGACCATCCGTGATGGCGTTCGGCGCTAAGAGGTCAACGGTTTCGGGGAGACTCTGCTGGGCCTGGTCCCGTACTGTTTTGAGTTCATGCGGTTCGAGCAAGTTGACACTCCGCTATCAGTTCCTAGCTAACGTCGTCAGGAGCGTTCGAGATGCGGGGTTTAGGGGCTCCATAGGAACACTGGCGAGACAGCCAGGGCACCGTGGGATGCATACCCAAGCGACCCGGCCATCCACTAAAATACGGACTTCACTAAGCTGGTGGGAAGGTCGCGTCATTGGTGTTCACATCATCAGCGTCTATGGTCATTGAATATCCGTCGACCCGGGTCGGGACCACGACCGTCACTCCCAAGCCCTTCGCCCGCCAACGCTGTGCTTGCTTCATCCAATGTTCATACTCAGCGGAGGCGCTGAATGCAGACCCGTCAGCCGTAAAGTCGATCTTGCGGGCTGACCGGTTAGCCATGGTCTCGCAAGCCAAAGCGACGGCGCCATAGACGCTTCCCTCGCTCGCTAGAAAGTCGTTCCATTCCTCGTCTTGGAACAAAGGCGAGGAATCAACGTCAATGTCGTAGAGGTAAAGACGGGCTCGGTCAAGGTCGGCGGTGCTGCCGGCGGTATAGGTGGCCGCCATTCTAATACCTCAAGCGATCCAAATACACAGGAGAATGCCAATGGTCATCAAGCAAATCGGGATAAAGATTGTCAGCCCGTTGGCAACCCAGATCTCGACATGCCGCGCTTTGGTCTCATCATCCCAGTCTGACCATGACATATCAGGGAATCTCAATCACCACCCAGGCGACGACTTCATCCGTCACGGCGTCAGCCTGGGCTATGTCAATAGAGATGGAGCCCGACAGGAAATACTTATCGTAGGCCCCGGTCACCTGGGCTCCAGTGTTACCTTCGATCTGCCGCCTGGGGTAATACCAGGCATCAGAGTTGACGTTGGTCAGAGTCAGAACGGTCACCGAAGGGAGGTCGCTATTACCGGGCGTCTTAACCGTCGTGTCCATCGTGGACGGCGCCGAGGTGAAATCAAAATAGATTGCGTGAAGATAGGAGAATGGGACCGGCTCAACGGCCGAACCCGTGGCGCTGCCGGCGCTGCCAGCTCCACTGACTTTGACTTGGCGTACTTCGAGCCTACCCACTACGGCAACCCATAAAGGTCGCGATAGAGATGCCACAATGCGGTGATTTCAGCCTGAGATAATTCCTTGCCGCACATGAAAGGCCCACCCATGCGACCGTGGAATTCCTCAGTCGGTGTGGCGGTCACGCCAGCGCAACCAATAGTTAAAGGTGCCGCAGTCCCTTCCATAGCCACATAAGCGCCGGTTTCAGTCGTCGGTCCCGTAACCGCACTATCGAGGGCACCATTCTTGTAATGCAAAACCTTCGGTGCTGCCTGAGCACCGTCGTAAGTGACCACCACGAATGCGGGGCGATAGCGGGTTAACGCCGTATCAGCAGTACCAATTTCACTAGCCGAAGCTGAGGCGTCATGCAACTCCAATTCCATCTTGCCACTACTGGCGATGCCGTATTTATATTCCTCGGTATTTCCCCCGCTGTCATATTTCGCAATAATCGCTCGCGCTGCGCCAACGTCATTCGGAATTATGAGTGCCCCGAACGACACAGCCGAGTCAGCGCTGGCGTCGCCATGAGAATAATCAGCATCATCACCACCGGCCAGATGGTGATCGCCCGTGGGATGAAAGTCGTATGTGTGGACACCGCCGGGATGGAGCATGGGATTAAAATCATCCTCGAGTGCTTCCGCCGCTCCTGCTGTTTCTGATGCTGCCAGAACAGGTCCACCGGCATGGCCCACAATAGTCAGCCCCTCGTTTTCGACAAAGGGCCAATACGCCGTCTTGGTGACGCCGAGGATGGACATAATCGAGTCAATAATATCTAAGCGGAGGGGATAGTTTGCGGCCATATTATTCTCCAAGCAGCAGGGGCGGGTTTCGAGCCGCCCCTATAATCCGATGGTTTAAGCCGCTACCACTGCGATACTTTAGCTCCCGCTACGGGATCGCGTGAGCGGTCGTCGGATCCAAGAGACCGGATTGTGCGATGGTGTTCGAGGCGTAATTCTCGAACCAGAACATCGCATCTCCTAGTCCCATCTCCGCGTCAATCTTGTTGTAGCCCATCATGTTCCGGGCCGCCGCTCCGGTGCTCGCCGTCTTGAACTCGAGGCAGTATTTCGCGGCTCCCGTATCTTCGTTGACAATGATGTTGTCCAGCACCAGAGCGCGGACGGCGGCGGTGGTCAGATGGTCCACAACGGAATCCGACGAGTCAACGTGGATAAGATTGTTGCGTAGCAGCAAGTCTTCCGTCGACCCCTCGAAAAAGATGGAGTTGAGCATGGACCCAGCGGTGCCCACCAAGCTACAATTCTGGATTGTGAGTTCCAGCACCGTAGTCGCCACCGTGATGTGTTTCAGGAATTCCTTGGTGGTAGAGGTGTCCCTCATCACAACGCCATCAAGGGTGCATTGGTCCCCGGCGGCTGCGATGGTAATCCCAACGGTGACACCACCCGTAACATTCGCCACCAGCCGGATATTCTTAATCATTACGCTGGCGGCTCCGATAGTAATGGAGCCGCCGAGCGCCGTGAAAGAGACTGTAGGCATTGCGGCCCCTGAGCCGAGACCTACAAGAGTCACGCCGGCAACGTCGAAGTTGATGCCTGTAGCGGTTGTGATGTTCTCAGCGTGGCCCTCAGAAACCAGGATGATGTCGCCGTTATCAGCGGTGCATTTCCCGATAGCTGCGTCTATCGTCGCCAGGGGGTAATTCGGATCATCGCCGGCGTTGGTATCCACAGCATCGGTATGGCCGCTATCGACGTGGTAGATATTGCCCTTGGTGACCGGGAGCCCACCCCCCCCACCCAAGACAGGGACGCCATAACTGCGAAGCCCATTCGGGTAATTCGTTCCGACGGCGGCACCTAAGAGAGTGAGGGCCGGGAATACGAATATCGTCTTAAGCAATAAGGCGAAACTCCAAAGAGCCGCCTTCTGCCCTTCGCGCATTTTCCGCATTTGCGTACACCTTCCAGTGTAGCCGGATCTTGGATCCGGCTACGGTTAGGATGCCAGTTAACTAGGGTTTTGGCCGTAGACCCAGCGCCAGTCGGTCCAGCCGATGCCGTACCGCATGTACCCGGCGAACTTCGACGCGAAGCTCTCCGAGTCCTTCTCCCGAATGAACTCGGGCTGGATGCGCCACTGGAACTTGAGCATCCGGCGCATCTTCGCAGAGTCGATGAGGAACCAAGCGTTGGCGTCGGTGAGCCGGTTCCAGACCACCGGCCTCAACCGTCCGGCAAACATATTGACGTCGAACTGGGCCGAGCCCGGCTCGTATAGCGCCCGCTCGGAGATGATCTGAGTCGCCGTCCTTTCCAGTTCAGACGGGACCAGGAGGAGGTCAGGATTGACCCCAACCAACTCACCCCGGTCATCGGTGAAGTTCCGCATGGCTTGGCGCGTGGTATCCAGGTTGGCCAAGTTCAAGGCCAGTGTCCCCTCGTTGGCTTGGGTTGTGGGATTGACTGGGCTGTTCTTGTGAGCCGTGGACCCGAGGCCCACACCGTCAGCGCCGTTGGTGCTGGCGCCCATCCGGTTCGTGCCCGAATCGGTGAAGAGGTTGATGAACACCTGGGCCGCGTCAGTCTCAACGGTGTTGCGGAACGCCAAGCCCAGGTTCCGGGCCCGTTCCTCAATGACGTTGTACTGGTCGTCATCGACCAGGGCCCGTTCCACCTGCATCCCGAGGGCGAATTCATAATTTCGAATATCCGTCCTGTAACCAGCGTCAAAGTCGGTGTACGGCACGGTGCCCGACCAGGGTGGCACCAATCCCAGTGAGCCCATCCCCTGGTAATGCTCTGCCTGCTTGGTGGAGCTGGTGACCCCAAAGAGGGAGTCCATCACCGGGTCCGGCATCCCTAGTTCTTCAAAGAACCAGACACGCAACCCAGGCTCCAGTAGATCAGCGTAGCTACCCGATACCATTGTCATCGGTCAATCTCCTAGTAAAGAAGTTACTACCCGACCGGGCTTTAGCGGTCCCGCATCAGGAAGTGGTTTTTCGGCTGGATGATGAACCGGGTTTCGTCGGCATTCTGCCGCTTCCGTTCCACCACCAGCACGTCACTGTCACCGTCGGCCCCAAGTGTTTGAGCGCCGGTAGTGCCGGTGATGTCCAACTCTGCGCCGGCGAGCCGGGCGTTGGTGTCATTGACGTCGGCATACACCGCGTCAGGGTTGACTTGGACTTTGACAAGCGTGGTGCTATCGGTCCCTGCGACCACCCCAGGCGAGCCCACTGTCGCATCCGCCGGATCGTCCGGCCCAAGGAATACCCCGACGCCATCGGTGTCACCACCGGTGGCGAACAGGTCAACCTCGCCGCTCTCCAGGTTCATCATGTCGCCTTTGGTAAATGTCTCCGAGTCCTTCATCAGGAAGGTCTGGACCAGGGCCCGACCGCCGCTGATGTTGTAACGCCAAACAAAACCTTGTGCCGCCATATCTATTCCTCCGCCAGTTCTATCCTGGAATTAGGATTGCTTTGGGAAATTGTCTCCGTATTTCTGGTCACGCCCGGCAGCGAACTTGTCCTCTGGTATCCGCATCCGTTGAGCCGTTGCCCGCTCGCTCTCAGTGAGCGGCGCCGGGGTACTCCCGGGTCTCCCCGGTCCCGCATTCATGTTCACCGGTGTCGGCGGGACAGTCCCCTTCAGGAACGGCTTTGCTTCCAGCAACGTCGCCAGCGCCTCTTTGACGCCCGTTACGCCACCTTCCGTGGTGTAGGCGACCTGGGAGCGGTCTATCAGCGCCAGGGCAGCATCGGTGTCCACAAAGCCCATGGTGGTGCTCGTGACCTTGATCTCCGCTGAGATCATGGCTTCCGCTATGTTGCCTTGGAGACGAGCGGTCTGCTGTTGTTCTATGGCAAGGTCTTTCTGGAGCCGTTCCGTCTCGGTCAATCGTTCGCGCTCCAACTCGTCGGCCTTGGCGGCTCGCGCTTTCAGTTCGTCGTGGTCTGCATATTTCGCCGCTTCCTCACGCCGGGCCGCCGCCGCATTTGCGTTCATCTGCTCTTGCGTGAACGTCGGAGGCTGGGGCGTTCCGGTCCCCGGTTGGGGGGCTGGCGCGCCACCGCCTGAAGCGGGTTCATTGATCTGACCGTCCTGGGGGCCTTGCCCTTCCGTACTCATCTCTCGCCTCATTTTTACCCGCCAGGTGTGGCGGTAATCTCCCTGTTGTGCCGCCGGGGATGCGGGAGCTTCGGGCAATAAAAAAAGGCCCACAGCGCAAATGCGCCGGGGGCCTGTTGCTCAGGTTGTACCCGTTGCTCAGAAACTATGGTATAGGCGGTTCCACCGGTTTGTCAATGCCCTTATCTACACGTCCCATCTCCGTGATCTCCCAGGACATGATCTTGCCGCCTTTGATATTCAACATGACGTTGCCATGCTTACCGGCGGCAAAATATTCTCGTATCTTCTGCAATAATTCAGCCGGGAACCCCACCACACCCATTGCAGAATCGCCATCCAGGGAAAGCAATATGTCTTCCACCTGTCTAACCACGGCTATCCTCGCGCCGTCGTCGCAATCAGCGGGTGAGGGTCTTCCCCCAGAACCTCGGTGAAGAGGCACGCCAGTTCCCTGGCAATGCTGCGGTAGTTGTCCTGGGTGAATCGCGGCAGACCACTAAGGAGCGCCAGTTCTGCCCGATGGCAGGCAACACGGTTAACGCTACCGTCAGTCATAACGTCAAGACTCCAGATAGTTGATGTCCCATCAATATCGGTGCGAACAAGTCCATTCCTATCATCCGGCCCTTCATCCACTGTCCGGAACCCGCCGAACATGCTCACGGCCTCTTTGACCTCGATGTTATCTTCGTTGATGCGATTCGCCTCTTCGGTTGTGGCGTCGCCGTCAACGATGCGGTCAAACCAGTTAGCCGCAAGCAGGGCGTTGTTGGACATGAGTCCGAACAGAGACCGGCTGATACTGCCGACGAGGAACTCCGGCACATCCATGTCGGCAACGTGAACCAGCTCATGGATTAGCACTTCTTGCTGGCGGGTTTTGGGCAAGGTGCCGTCAATGATGATCATGTTCTCGGCCTCGTCGCTCTCGCCAAGGATGGCGCGGTTCTTACGCTCCCCGCCGACGGGCTTGGTGGTTCTTTTGATGGTCCACTTCTGGCCGTTAAATTCGATGCTCATAGTCCTCCTCGGGCCACTATGCTGGCGGCAATTCCCAGGCTACGCTCAATGACCCAGGCGGCGTCCCTGTAATCTCAACCACCGCCGCATCCTCACGTTGCTTTCGTTCCGCTTTTAGCTGCTCGGACGGCAGAGACCAGACCCGTTGGGATGGAACGATCAATCCATCATTGCCCATTACCGGGGCATCGAGGGCTGCTTCCCATGGGTCCAACGGTTCCTCATTGCTCGTATCGCCGACGTGGTTTTGCTCCAGGCCACAGGAAGCACACCGCCGTAGCACCCACCCGATCAGGGGATACCCCGTAGACTCTTCTTCGGTGAGCGGCGCCAAGGGCATGGCCGGCGAATTGCATTTATAGCAACGCATCATCGCTAGCGCCCGGTCCGGTTCCGCCCACGCCGTGGCTCACTCGGTGCATCGGGCTCTGCGTCGGCTGCGGCCACTGGCGCCTCCTCCTGGTAGTCGGCCACCGCCTCAACGAGCGACTGCGGCTCCGCCGCCTTTTCCGCCAGGACTCGGTGGCGGTCCTCCAGTTCCTCGGCCAAGGCCAGCATCATTTCCATGTTGTTGGTAGTCTTGGCGACGTCAGAGGCGTTGGCCAATTCCTCCATGGTCCAGGCTGCGTACCCGCCCAACTCCTCGGAGAACTCCGGAAGGGTGGGCAAAGCTGGCGCTACCGGGGCGACAGGAATGGCGGGCTCCCGGCCAAGGGCATCGGCGACCCGTCTCTCCAATGCAACCTGCGAGCCATCGAGCCAGAGAGCGTGACACCCCAAGCATACAGGGGAGACGTCCACCATGGAACTGGTATCGCAAAAGGGGCACCACCTCACGGGGAGTGACCCTGCCCGATAGTTGACCCGGGTTACGGGCCGGACATCGGTGGTTCCGGCTGCCTGCGCGTAATATTCATACTCCGTTACAGTTATCATCGCCTACCTCCTGTTGAAGTGATTGCTCCAAATTGGTTCCGCAGATAGGGCAGAACTCCACCTCACAACCATTGAATATCCAACAGCCCAGTCCCCGCCTCCACGGTTTATATAGAAACCCATGATACTTCGCGGCAGTTGCTAATGGACAACGGTGGATGTAACGAATGTCTTCGCTGGTAGTTATCACGCCACCAACTCCTTCAGTGATTTCTCTGTTGCCGAGGCCCCCCACGTTGGATTTGACGTCACCTTAGCCATGTCCTCAATATCGAACTTGCCGTCCTTCCAAGCCTTGAACTTGGCCGGCCCCATCATCTCCCGTTGGGTCGAAGCCGGCTGAGCCCGGAACCAATCCGGTCCCTTCTGCGTTTCCCGCCGGTCCTCTGGAACATCCAACCCCAAGTCTTTGTAGGTGACTGTCTCAGGGACCATGACGCACCGGTCGTTGGGGTGGGCGTCCATCCGTTGGTCCGTCGCATAGAGTGTGCCATCCAAGGCAAGGCAGGCGAAACAGGTTAGGTCATCCTTGTGGGCATGTCTGCGCCAGCCTTTAACAACGTCAGTGTTGGCGGCGTAGGTGGCCCTAGTCGCCTCCCGGTGGGCCCGCAGCGTTTCGGTGCGGCTAATCCGGAGTGATCGGCTGAGGGGCATCCCAACCTTGTCGCGGATCAACCGGGCAGTGACTCGGGGTGAGCTACCCCTGGCAATCCCCGTAGCGATGCCGTCCGTGACGCCCTGAGCCGCTTCCTGGCCTAATGGCGCCAAAAGCCGACCCAGAGGCGCACCGTCGCCGGAGATGCCCACAAACGCCTCCACAGCGTCAGCGGGAAGGGTGTTCCATTCGATGCCGAGGGAGGCAAGGGTATCTGTTGAAATACCGGCGGGGAGTCGGGCATCCACAGTCCGGCGCACACTGGCTTCAGCAATACCCACGGCATCTCGTTGGGCTTCGGTGATAAGCCCCCCCGCTGCTTCCGCATATCCCCCTACTTGTGACCGGACCTGAGCTATCAGGGCGTTGTACCGCTCCAGGCGCTTCACTTGACCAAAGGACATCTGTTGGTTCTCTATCCTGGCCAGGAGGGCGTTAAGATCACCCTGCATGTCCCGCCAAATGGCCCCATATCTTTTGACCATCTCCGCCGAGGCCCGAGCTTCCCGGCGTAGCAACCGGACCCGGAATGATTCGACCACCTCGATAGCTTCCGGCTCAGGCATTGAAGAACCCTTTGATCTGCATCAGCCGCTCGTACAGCCAGCGCCAGAGATTATCGGGCCAGTCGTCCTCTAGAATCGGCCTCGTCAATCCCTTGCCCCGGCTCATGGTTTCCTGCTTTTGTGTCGCAAGGAATTTATCCTTCCAGACCCGGAAAGCCTGAGCGTCGATTACGGCGCCGGGGGTGGGCCAGAGGCAATCCGCCCGCCCGTGAACCCAGGCGTAATAGGCAGCGTTGATTGCCTGCCACGACGCCTCCCGTTTGGCATCGTATGTCTCAGACTTGAATTCCCGGACCATGTTCTTGCCCGGCGGATAAGGGAAGTTCACGGAAGGAACTTATCGGTCTGCGTCGGACAGATCCTCTCCGGCCAGTAGCCAGGCTCCCTCATCGGCTGTGGGTCCGGCTTCACCGTGGGCTTGATTGTCGGTTTGGTCCTCACTGGTGCTATTGTCTCCATAATGATCTCTCTCCAATTGGTCGAGTAGTAGTTGAGCGGCGGCGCTGTTCTCCTTCGCGGTCCGCGCCTCTTTACGCTTCTGGGCCAAGGTGGACTTGGCCGCGCTCACCTTAGCCATCGCCGCCGCAACCGCACTCTCGCGGGCCTCCTGCTGCATCTTGACTTCCTGTGCCTCTCTGGTGGCTTCCGAATCCCGCTCCTGTTGTTCGGCCCGGCGCCGCGCCACCACCACGTCGTCCTCATACACCCCGGCCCGGAACTGGGCCAACTTGAGCTTCAGGGCAAACCCGCAGTCCACGCCATCACCCCATGTCATCGTTGTCGGAGCCGTGGCCAGAAGGATGTCCGCCTCAGTATCCCCAATATCCAGGAGTATCCCAAGGTCCTCTGGGTGAGCTTCGATCTGGATTATAGCGTCCCAAACACTCTGCCGAAATCCCCGCCACGGCGGCACCAGGTCATCGAGGCCGTGTTGGAGCAATAGCCCAGACCCGCTGGAGAGAACGTAGTCCAGCAGCAACAGTTCATTCCGAGTGCACCGGATTTGCCCACTTGGACGGTCATCTGGCGGTATCTGCCATTCTTGCTCAACCATCAGACGCCTCCGTCAATACTATGGACCGCCTGGGTTTCCGCCGCCCCCCGATGCTTGGCGACGTCCTGACCATACGCATTATACCCCAGCACCATCCCCGGCTGTGAAACTCCGGAGAAGGGCCGACCCCAGGTTGGCGCCCCGGACCCTCTCCTCCTGTTCATCCTCCTGCATCTGTTCGATGGTTGCCTGGTCGTATCCTAGTTCCCGTAATATTTGGGTCTGGGATACGCCGAGGTTCCGTTTCTTTTCAAGGGCCTCCAAATGGGCCACCTCGTTGCGCGTCTCGGGATCAGCCCACCCGACATTAAACCGCTCGGTCAACTCGCCAGGGGAGCTTCCAAACACCCCCTCCAACTTGTGGGCGAACGCCATGACGTCCTCCCATGTATTGCCGAAGCGGACCTGCCGGTCCACGACTTTCTTGACTAGGCCCGATTCTGCCGTCTTGAGCGCCTCCCCGGACGGGTTGCCGCCAGTGGTGAAAAATAAGTGATGGGGGGTACGGGTCGTTCCAGAGATGTGCTGGACCAAGAGGTCGAGCGATTTAAGAATACCATCGGGGCTGTCAGCCGGGATGGTCCCAACGGCGAAGTCGTCGCCCGTCTCCCCACCATGTAGCTCCAACAACATCCCCGGCAACATGTCCAGCGCCGACCGGTTCATCGCGATATTCACGGTGTAGGCCCGGCCAAAGCCGGCGTTGTCGTTCAGCATGGCCAGATCAATCAGCGTCTTGTTGAGCAAGTCCTGGAGATGTATCGCGCTGGCAATCTCACTATGGCCGAAGTCGCTCCCGGCTGGCCTGTTGCGGAAATGGAACATCGCCACCCCAAGGGCCATGCCGTCCCGGTCCAGCGTCGGCTGGGGCCAGATGTTCTCGTCCTCTTCGCGAAACTCCACCCACCGGGAACCGGTCGCGATGTACTTCTCAACCCGGTCAGGATAGTACATGTTGAGCCGGGTGGTCGGGTCTTCACCTATGGGCGTCTCCACCCACTTCTTACTAGCGAAGTCGATCTGCCGGGTAGCCTCGTTGTAGTGGGGGATTATCATCTCCGGTAACTGGTGGGTAATCCGTGGGCGCTGATTGAGCGTGTCCCAATCCACCAGCACGTATGCATCCCCGACCATGACGGATTCCATGTGAACGATAGCCTGGGTTTCATCCATGCGGTTGGCCTGCCAGGTATTCCAGGCCCAGGCCGAGACGGGCTTCTCGGCGCTTTCTTCCTGGGTGCCGAAGGAGGTCACAATCAACCGCTCCGCCAGAGCATCAACTACGACCTCCATGAAATTGTCTCGGAATTGCAGGTCACTCCCCAAGAAGCGTTTCAGGCGATCGGTGAGCCGCGTCGGATGGTCCCCACCGTAGTATGCCCGGAACAGGTCGTAATCCGCACGGCGGGCGGCCTCCATCTGCTGAAGCCATTGGGCGAGGGCCTGCTGATTGGGGTCGGCGAATTGGTTATTAAAGTCGCCGCTGATGAACGTGGTTAGTGTGGTCATTTATTTCAACTCCACTGGAGAATCAAGGGCTCACCCCGAAGGCGGCGCACCGGTACTTCACGTAACACCGTTTCAAAGACGACTCGGCCATCCTTCTGTTGGCCGGTTCTATCAGTTCCCACTTCTTGGGCAATGCGGATGACCAGAATCTCCCCTCTCTCCACCCGATTAGCAATCTCCCGCAGGATGGCAATGGCATCGGTATTCTTATCCTGTGTCAAATTCCGTCACCTTCGCGTGCTCTCATCGTATCTTGGGGCTAGACACTCCCGTTCAGGGATAAAGCCAGGTCCGAATGGTGAGGGCAATCGCAAAACCCCATGCACCTCGCATAGAGGCTTACGGCATCTAGGGCACTTGAAAGCCCCATCTTTACCACACATGATGCAAATCATTGACACTCCTCCTTCTCAGTGGGCCTGGATTCCCCGACGGGCCTTCAATTCATCAACGCCAGGGTGGGGCATTGGTAAATGATTCTACCATCCACCACCACCTTGACGCCATAGTGGTGTTTAACAGGTTGGCCGTAGGCGTTCTTGATAACCGCCGTCATGAATGGCGTATTTCCGTCCAACTCCTCCATCCACCAGAAGGGCCACCGATCCCGGGTTGTCCAACGCACTGTCGTGCACCGGGCGGAGACGTCTTCGCCCCAAAGATAGACGGTCGGGTGAATGTGGTTCTTATAGTGCGCTACGGCGTCTCCAAGCCCACCAGGGGCGAAGAATCAAAGCGTAGAGAATGCGGCGCCAGCGCCGAGCCGGGTAAGCCACCATCGGCTCGGTCATCTCCAATGTGTGGCTATAAGTCGTTGCCCCGGCAGTATCCACGCCCATATTCATGGAAGTCATCTTCGCTCGGCCTCGCCACTCGGTCCCCCACTTCCCTCGAGGAGCCAGCACAATAGCATCTTCGGTCATTGGCGGATCAGTGACCACCTCGCCGTCTCGATAGTCTACGGTCATCTGAACGGTTGGGTCCTGCATCATTGCGGCATCTCCTCGGTGTCGGTGTCCCGGTAGCGTTCATCCGTGAAGCCCAGCGGATGGGTACTCGTGGTGGCGGCAAACCGGTCATGCCGGACAGACTCCCTGGGCGCATCTACTACCGCGAACGTCATTGCTAAAGCGTCAGCCTCGTCGGGGGACGGCGCCCCACGTTCCCGCATTTTCACCTTGCTCTCCAGACGGATGACGCTGTCCCGCTGTAGCTCATAGGTCCGCGTCGTCACCTGGGATACCAACTCATCATCCTTTTCGATGTCCAATATATCGAAAGCCTGCCGCATTCGCCACCATGCTTCGGCGATGCGGTTGGCGTAGCGTTGGTGTCGATGGGCCCGTGCCCCTCCAACGAACGGTATGAGTTTCACCGACGGAATCTGTCGCTGCTGCTCGGCTAAAAAGTCGAATACGCCAGCGCCTACACCGACGGTATCCACCACCACAGTCTTGATGTTTGGATCCGCTTGGCACAATTCGATCACCTTCCCCGCCAGATGAGTCGTGGGCCGGCCATTGACCTTGTACACCTTGCGGGCAATCGCGCTCTGCCGGTGGTAGATAATCGAGTCATCCTCCCCGAACCGCGCCACGTCGACGCCAAGCACCGCTGCCCCCCCCGACGGCTCCACAGTTCGGGCGACCGCCGCCTCCGCCGTGGCCAGATTGATGATGGCGTCCTCGGTAGAATCCGGGAACTCGGCCAAAACCCTGGACCTGTAGACGGGCGAGTCGATGCCGTAATGGTCGGCCATCGCTTGGACCGACTCCACCGTAGCCATGCCAGGAATGACGTTCCGGCCTTCAATCAGGTTCGGCGTATCCGATGCCGCTATGGTGATGCAGTTGTAGAGCTGCCGCTTGGCGTGGAATGCCCTATAGAACTCCCCGGAGGAGACCAGGGGGTTGCCCGTGAGAATCAGGCGCTCGGGGAGTAGGGACACCAACGCCTCGATTTCTGAGTCCTCCACGGCGTGGGCCTCGGTGACGATCACCAGGAGGTGCGGAGAGTGGAAGCCCTGAATACCCTCACCGCCGGCGCTGCTTTGGGCCGAGAAACCATGGGCATAACGTTTGTCCCCATCGACCTCATACCGGGCAGCCTTGGGGTACATATACCCAGGCAGAGCCCCATTGGCGCGGTTGAAGCCCTTTCTCACCTCTCTCCAAATGATGTGATCCACCTGGCGAGTGGTGGGGCCATAGACCACCGCCAAGGCTTCCTGCCAACAGAACACCCACCAAAGCACCAGGTTGCCATCGATATAATCCTTACCCGTAGAGTTGGCCCCCTTGACGGCTGTCTGGGCGTTGTCACGTAGGGACTCGGCGATCTCTATCTGTTTGGGCGTGAGGATCGCGCAGTTCAACTTCTCCCGCAGGAACCACTCTGGGTCCTCCCAGGCCCGGGCCCGGTCCGCATCCGTCTGCTGACGGCGCCAGTGGGCTGCAAGACCTTGCTCCCACCTGCCGGCGTCGACCATGACGCTGGTCATTTCTCTTGCGCCCTCAGGGCGGCTAGGGCGGCTCCTAATTGGCAGATGAGTTCTGTATTGACGAATTCTACCTTATGTTCGTCGGGCGTCTCGTTATCATAATCAACCAAGGTGTCGGCCACCGCCACCAACGCGGCGTACTTGGCCTCGGTGTCGGTGACGCCACGGCGGTAGCCCTCTTGTTTATTCTCCCACGCAACTAATTGCTCGTCATCGCCCGTTTCATCGTATCGTTCCTGGAGCCGGTCCAGTTCCTCGTCGTAGGGCGTCGGTATCTCAGGCATCTTGCACCCACTTGTCCCAGGCGGCTCGGGCTCAATTTCTAGCTCTTCCATCACTTCATCCAAGGGCCGGCCGCGCCCAGCTATAAAGTCGGCTACTCCACGCATAGCCTCGGCGACAACTTCGGGGTCGCGAAACATGGGGTCGGGTTCAGTCACGCCCATACTGCCGCCCCGACCGCCAAGCCTATTATCAGACCGACCGATGCGCCCCAAACTATTAAGAGCAATCTATCTGTCATCTGTCTCCTCCAGCACCTCCGGCCCATCGTAGTAGACCCAGCACCACCGGCAGCCCCGGTCCATGCAGGCCCCGTGCTCGTTACCGTCCGCGATGCAGCCGTCGGGGACCAAGGCATTGGCCTCCTGGGGGTAGAACACTTGGCCGTATTTAGTTAGTTCCATTGAGTCCTCCCTCTGTTCCTACACCCGACCGCCGGGCTTGAACTCAGTTGCTGGTTGCATCAGGCTTCTCCCTATGATGTCAGATCTCTCTCCCAGCGTATCTTCGGAGAGGTATTCTGAGACTCCTGACGAGCCCGATTTGGCATTACCCAGCTACGCGCTCTTGGCTTAACCATACCCTGATGCCAATTGGCCGCTTTGTATATAGTCCCTCGATGCACGTCCGTCGCCTGATAAGAAATCAAGCGTTCGATTTGCGGACATTGGATTCGGATAAATGATTCCATCCGTGACAAACACCATGATGCTGTATTCTTGGGAGCGCGGGGGCTAATGGCAAAGCGTCTCAATTCCAGCCATGTCGCTTGAGGAAGTAGTCGCGCCGCAGGCTTGCTCCACAAGGCCACGGCATACCACTGCCCGTCCGCCTGGAATCCGAAGCACAAACTAACCATTGTTTGAATTCTTGGTAGAACTGAGTGCCAGAGTGCGTTTAACTCTCTGGCCTTTGCTGACGAAATGGTTTGCATAGTAAGTTGCCGGGGACTATATATGTAATCCCCTTGTTGTTCTATTGCCAAAAACAATGGATAGACAGCCGTTTCCATTTGATCTTTCGATGATGTCCCACGTTGTGCGATGGCGTCGTGGTAAGTCTGTTGATATTCAGCGTCCGTCAGTTCAGCGTCCATCTACAGCTCCTCAACTTTATGCATTGCCATCATCGCCGCCGGCCTTGACCATTTCCGCGCCAGAGCCTTCCAGTCTGACCCGTATTCAACGTAACCATCGGGCGGTTGGTAGAGTTGGGCGAAGGGCATTGCGCCGATCTCCCAAACCGCTTCCAACCGGGCACTTGCCTCAGACGGAGACTCACCGTTGAACCCTATGAGCACATAGCACCGCAGCTTGCGGCGTCCCAAAAAGGCTAGTTTCTCCACCGCCTTGGCGAGGGACTTTAAAGCCGGCCGAGTATCGGCGGCCATGAAGACCGACTCGACCCTCATTCCCTGAAGCCGGTTGGCAAACCAGTCATCAACTAGGGAAGCCTGTAGGCCACCTGCGAAGATGGCGGCCCGTAGTTGCCTATCCAACATCTCGAATACAGCATCCAGATGGGCGCGGGGAGCCTGGAGCAAATTGTTATCCTGGACGATCCACCCCGGCACAATGGGGCGAAGCTGGAGCATCCCTTCTCTTTGGGGCACCAAGCACCACGGGCATTTCAAATTGCATCCCCGTGTTGTAAAGGTCACGCCCTCCTTCACGTAGCGGCCAGCCACAAAATCTTCGCTGGGGCTCCCCATAGCGGGGCCGCCAAGCAGCACCTTCGAATAGTATTGACTCCACGCCTGTTGGAGGCGGTAGCCTTCTTCAATGTCCCATGTGAAACTAACCGAGACGTGCACTTCCTCAGCCTCGGGGCGGATTAAAGGCGGATCGCCCACAAAGGCCATCGCGTCCCAGGGAGTGTAGGACGTTCGACGGGGAAATACGCGGATGGCATGGCGTTCCATCTACCGCTCCTCAATCTCGATGATGACCTGGGGCTGGCCCGGGCTCTCGAACCACGAATACTCCACTTCGATGAGCCCTATCCTGTCGTCAACAATTACCCTACCCGACAAGGCGTCCAGAAGCGGCTTGCAGGACGCTATGAGGTTGTCCATATCTCTGCGCCTCTTGTCGGGCAAACCTAGCTTAAATCGCACCACAGCGCGTTCCAGAGGGGGTTTTGACCACCCCTGTTCCAGGAGTAGGAGAACAATATCGTTCTGCACATCAATCCCAACGGCGTGCTTCCGGGACCAATGGACCCTTGCGTTCGGCGACAGCTCCTTCGGCGGCAAGCCGGGGTAGACTATCTGGAGGATCACGGAGTTAGTCACTCCACCACCGTTCCTTCACCCTCAACTATCAGCCCGCCGCTGGCCGGCTGGAGGGCCAGGATCTCAGCGTTAAGCGCAACCATCTTGTCCATGACCGCGTCCGGCAAGCTGTCCCAGTCGATCTCGCCCTGCGCCACGTACAACGGGTGGTCAGGGCTGCTGCCGGGTAGGCCCACCTGGGGCTTGTCTAAGCCGAGGAGTTTAGCACGGCGCTCCAGAGCTTTCATGACCTTGTCCCACCATACAGGATCTCCGGATTCCATGAAACGCCGCGCGGCTGAACGTTCCAAGTTATTCGTTGCCGCCAGGTCTCGGGCCCGCTGCGCTACCGGGTCCGTAACCAGTTCTTTATGCCAGAGCGCCTCAAGCCATTCGATGTCCCGGACAATCGTCTTTGTGGCGACATCCATGGCGGTGGCAATCTCGTTTATGGGGGTGCGGGCAATGTAGAGACCCGCAACCAGGCGCCGACGTTCTGCAAGAGCGGCGATACGTTTCTCACCCATTTTCACGATAGGACACCTGAGCTTACGAATGTGGACATTAGGATTGGAGCGCCCGGGTCGGTGCTGCCCCGCCCTCTCCGGCATGGATAGCCGGCGGTTCGCTGGAATCCTTCGGACGCT
>NZER01000181.1 GCA_002690445.1 Candidatus Pacearchaeota archaeon | reverse complement strand
GACAAGCAATATCACTATCCAAAACCCACACGGCATGGAGGGCGACAACAACGGCGAGTGCTACGCCGTGTGGGATGAAACTGGCAATCATTGGAATTGTAGGCAACTGACGTGTCCGAGCTAGACAAAACCCTCGAACTCGTCTATCGCCGCACCGGCCTCTGGGTGCCGAAGCCGCTGCGGTTTGCTGGGTATCCATGCCCACCGTGTTGTACGGAGCCGTGTCCTCATTGCGACACTGGCACTACACCAAGCGCGGTACAGGTTGTCATAAGCGGCACTACCGATAAGGGCTGCGGTGGAACCACTTGCGTTGACGACTTTAACGGCACATTTGTTCTAGATCAGGTTGCAGGCTGCGACTATTCGTATGATCTAGGCACAATAACATGCAGGGTGCGGTATCTCCAGGTGAGGATTGATGCTGGATTGGTTGGCGCTCGATGTATATGGAGCCCGACTGGACCTGAATGGGGGTCGGCGGAAGTCCTCTGGGTTGGCGTTTTCACTGTGGGCGATTGCACAACCATAAACGAAAATCTTGCTTTCGATAACCAGTATTGGGGGCGTACCTGCGAATTTTCGGGGGCTGATCCTATAGTATTGTCTGCATTATAATGGACTGTAATTTTGGTGATGCACCTAATGTTGACGGTTTTTGGCAATGCAGGTGGTGTGAGAAATCACACTTACTGCCGTTGCCCCATCCACCTCGCCGCAACTGCCCCAAGGCACCAAGCCGCGGCCTGGGCGATACTGTTGCCAAGATGACCCGGGCCGTGGGCATCAAGCCGTGCGGCGGCTGCAAGAAACGCCAGAAAAAACTCAACGAGATGTTCCCGTATCGTCAATAAGGGCGTCGACCCACCGGGCGTGGTGGGACGCCGGCTGTAACTGCCCGGACGGGAAGTGGTGAGGGGCAACGACTTGACGGGGAACCGCCGCTGCCGTATGATTGTGGGCGTCAAGACAAGGAGAACCGTGATGTGGTTCTGGTGGGATGGCTTCTTTCGCTTGGTGATCGCCCTGTACCTCGCGCCCTGGCGGCTTATGCGAGGCGCGAGACGAGGTTCTTTGCTGCGCCTTGAACATATCCACCAACACTTCGAGGACTGCATCAGCAACAAATGGCTCCACAGGGAACGGTGGGTGCTATGCAGCGACCGCGAGTTCTTCGCGATTCTAACGAGAGGCGATTGCTCTGACGGCCCGCCATCGGACGGCCTACTTCATCGCAAAACAACGTACCGGATACTGTGAGGCATGACGGGAAGCCGCAAGTCCTAGCTACACATAGACTTACGGCCAGAGACTCAGGGATCAGCCTCGTCCTCATACGGATAAGGCACCAGTTCGCCCTCACTGAATAGGTGCAAGCCGGTCTGGGTTGAGGGTCCCAGGCTCATCGTCGGCCCCGTCAACGCCGCTAGTTGCACGATGCGCACATAGTAGGCGGGGTCCAGACCATACTCGCCATGGTCGATGCGCCGTACCGTGATTTCCCCGTACTGCCGGCGCTCGTGCTCGGGCTTACTCGGCTTGATATCCGCGAGGCACCGAAACCCGACGCGCTGGCCGAGGTGAAATCGGAACAACTCACCAAGCATCGTGCTCACTGTTCCAGGCTCTTTGGCGACCTGCTGTGGGACGCCCCCCAGGATACGAACCTCCTCGCGAACCTCCTCGCGAACCTCTTCGATCTTCAGCCCCAGACGCATCAACACCCGCGCGGCGACACCCTCCTGCTCGCGCAGCAGCCCCAGCAAAATATGCCCGGTGCCGACGTATTCGTGACTGAACCGCTGCGCCTCCTGGTTGGCCAATTGCATAACGCGCCGGGCGAGGTTGGTAAAGCGTTCGTACACTTGATCGTAAAGTCCTTCCATGATTCCAGCCCTCTGCTTCCCACTCTCCGCGAATCCTATTGACTCTTGGGATATCATATCGTATACTAGACAGAATGCAAGACCAACCGGCGGAACCTACCCTGGACCCCGAGAATTTACGGGCAAATCTTCGGCGGATATTCGATTCCGGCGTGAATCAGACCAGAATCGCCAAGGCCGCGGGGCTGCATCGGGTACACGTTGCTCGGATTTTGGCCGGTAGCATCGAAAACCCCGGCATTTCCGCAGTGGCCAGCCTGGCTGGAGCGCTGCAAATCCCGCTGGAAACGCTCCTCCAGGCCGATCCGCCGGACGCGGACCTGAGAATTTCCCCGAAAACATTCCCGATTGCTATTGATAAGACGGTAACACATCGGGTACAATAGACCGCGACGCCCAAGGCAGGGCGACATCGACGCCACGGACGGCAAGAAAACCCTAGAAAACAAGGTGATTCAGAAGCCCTACGCAGACCTTGATTGGTGCCGGTAGGCCGAATCGCTACCTTTTCGACGGTTTTCGACAAACCAAACCGACAAAAAGCAGCCGATCTGTGGCGAAGATTCTGCGCACTCACCGAACCGAAAAGCCCCCCCGGCGCGCCCCGGTGGCCGACAGATCGGCAATCAGGCGTGGCCGGGGGTTTTCTCATTCTTGCCCGCTGGGGTGAGGTGCTCGATGAGTGGCCGCTGCTGTGCAAAAAGGCGGCAGATAAACACCGCGAGATAATTCGCGCGGAGCTACTTGATATCAAGCAGAAGGTTGCGACCCGGCTGGCGAACTTGGCCGACGAAACGATGGCGACCATGGCCGGCGGCCGTGGCAAGCCAGGCTACTACGACTGACAAAGGACGCCCCCGCCACGACGGCCGGGGAACGGAGGGTCGCGTAGGATTTGACCCGTAGATAGGAGGCCACGCGGTTGGCAAGGACACGCTGGCCGCGGGCCATTTTAGGAATGTCCAATGACCGAAGAGCAAATCGACCAACTCGAAGCGGGGTCGGAGCTGGATGCGCTGGTGGCGGAGAAGGTGTTGAATCTAGCCCCGGATGTTTGTGGGGCCATAGCCTTAAACGCAGTGGATAGTTGCACCTACAGCACCGACATCGCCGCAGCGTGGCAAGTGCTGGAGAAGGTGGGGCTGTTAGATGGCGACAAGGAAAACTGTATGCTGTGGCGCGATGACGACACATGGATAATTGGAGACGTAAACTTCATGTGCATAGCCTCTGCCACTTCTGCCCAACTTGCCATCTGCCGCGCCGCACTGAAAGCCGTGAACGCTGATGACCAGCAGCGAACTCCCAAACGCCCTGAGCCTAATGAGCAATGATCTATCTCGCCAGTCCGTACTCCGATCCCGATCCGGCCGTCCGCCAGCAGCGCTTCGATGCGGTGTGTCGTCACGCTGCGGAAATGATGCGCAGCGGCGATCACGTCTTCTCGCCAATAGCCCACACGCATCCGATTGCGACATACGGCCTGCCTGGCGACTGGCAGTTTTGGGAGGCGTTCGACCGGCAGTTTATTGAGTTGTGTGACGAGGTGTGCGTGCTCATGCTCGACGGATGGCGGCAATCAGAAGGTCTTCAGGCCGAGATTAGGATTGCTCTAGAAATGGGAATGCCCGTCAGATATCTCGTAGCGAACAAGGACAAGCCATGAGCAACGGCCACGTACATGCCGGCTTCCGTCGAATTCTCGACGACTTGGCGAGGGGGCTGAACATCATCGGCGACGAGCCGCCGTTGCGATTGCCCACACCGGCCGAGCACTGGTGTAACGTAATTCGCGAGCTGCTCGACGGCATGGAATTGGCTATCGTCGAGGCCGACGAGATCGAAGGCGTCCCGCCCGTGTTGGCGCAAGTGCTGATGGCACGGCTTGCTATGGCGAACGACAAGCTGGACTCACTGCAACAGGAAGTAAATCGCCATGCCCCAAACTGAATACACTTTCGTGATACCCGGCCTCGACAATACGTGGCTAATCTTCACCGTTCACTACAGCGTCGAGCCGTACCAGCGTGCGGTCATCAACGCAGACCCCGACAGGTGCCATCCGGCGGAAGGCGGCGTAACCGTTGACTCGACGGAGTTCGTGCGAATCGAGACACCGGAGGTAGACTACATCATCGACGAAGACGCGGTACGGAAACACTGCGAACGGGAAGAGGCCCGTCGCATGGAAGCTAAAGGGAGACCATGAAAAAGCCAACCGCCGAACAGAGCCGACACGCGCCCCATCCTTGGCTTGCGGCTGCATTGGCTGCCATTGACAGGGCTGTCGGGGACTCAATGGACGAGAAGAACCTTGTCCATGCAGCGATGGCCCGCGGGTTGTTGCACGGTTATCACGCGAAATGGTGCGATGCAGAAGTTGACGAGATACTTGCCGTCGAGCAGGAGTTCACTTGTGGAATCTACAATCTGGCAAGCAAGCGTGTGTCGAAGAGTCGTACCTTTCAGCTTGCCGGCAAGACAGACTTGCTCGTCCGGCGAAACGGCAAGGTGTGTGTCTGGGACCACAAAACGACTAGCGAAAAGATTGCTGAAGACGATGCAGTCTATTGGCGGCATCTTATTGTCGAGAATCAAGCCACCCTCTACTTGCTCGCCCAACATTACCAGAATGTAGCTGCTGCCGGCGTGATGTGGGACGCGATTCACAAGCCGGCAATTCGGCCAAAATCGTTGCCCAAGGCTGAACAAAAAGCAATCACGTCGCTGGGGACGTACTGCGGTTTTGGTGTAAGTGAGAACACCAAAAATCACGTCTTGGCCACCGGCCGTGAGGATGCCGAGTTGTTCGAATATCGCGTCGCTCGGGCGTGCCTGGATGACCCAGAGAGATACTTCAAGCGAAAACCAACCTTGCGACTGCGGGAAGAACTCGCAGCCTATGCCGAGGAGCTTTGGCAACTCACTCAAGAAGTGGCTGCGTGTCGTCGAGGAGTTGCAAAAACTGACCATCTTCCGATTCGCAACAGCGGTGCATGCCTCATGCACGGCCGTCCTTGCGAATACCTCGGCATCTGCTCAAACATGGACTCGCCGGACAGCGACAAGTGGCGGTCGCGCGAATCGGTTCACGAAGAATTGGCAACACTCGACAGCGACGGCCGTAACGTGTTGACGTTTAGCCGGCTACGGTGCTTTCAAACGTGTCAGCGCAAACACCACTACCGTTACGAACTGGGAATTGAACGTCAGGATCGCATTACACCTGACGCCTTATATTTTGGTTCAATGTTCCATGAAGGACTCAATGCCTGGTGGACAATTCAACAGAAAGAAGAAACTCATGCCAACAGCAAGCACAGCGAAATTCCAGCAGCCGAAGGGGCCATCCCTTTCTGACATTCAGTTGATAGGCCGCGGGTTGCCGACGAAACTCGTAGTGCAGGGAGTTCAGGGCATCGGCAAAACATCATTCGCCTTCCACGCTCCGTCACCGCTGTATGTGGTGACGGAATTGGGTGTCGAAACACTCATTGACGCCAAGCAAATCAGCGAGACACCGTTCACCCCGCGGGTTGAAACGTGGCGTGGCTTGCTCGCCATACTCGATGAATTGGCAACGGCAGAACACGACTACAAGACTCTCGTGATTGACACGATCAACGGTGTCGAAGAACTCTGCTTCAACTACGTCTGCAACAAGCGATTCGACGGCGACTGGGGTGTTCATGGCTTCATGTCCTACCAGCAAGGGCCGCGGTCGGCCGCAGTCGATTGGCGACAACTGCTCAATCAGTTGGACGTGCTGCGAGAAGAACGCCGCATGGCGATCATTTTGATTTCTCATACAGCAGTGACTACATTTAAGAATCCCGAGGGGGCCGATTACGACCGTTTCGCTCCGGTTCTCTCGAAGGAAATTTGGCGGCTCACCGACGCCTGGGCGGATATTGTTCTGTTCTACAATTACGAAACCATCGTGTCTGAGAAAGACCCCACGAAAAAGGGCAAGGGCCGTGGTGGTGGCAATATCCGGTTTCTTTACACCCAGCGGACGGCCGCTTGGGACGCGAAAAATCGACACGGGTTGCCGTTTGAGATCGAGGCCGGCTCGTCGTCGCAGGAAACCTGGGACAACTTTATCGCGGCCAAAAAGGCCGCCCAACAGAAGGAATCTTAACATGGGCCTTTACTACGAACCCGGCGAATACTGGGCGGAAATTCTTAATCACGGGTTGACTGAATCCCGAAAATTGAAAACGCCGCAACTCTTTGTTACCATGCGTGTTCTCGGAACCGTCAATCCGGAAGAACCGGATAAATACGACCCCGTGCAACGCCAGTACGAGCGCACCATCTATAAACCGCTGACGGACAAAACTGTCGCGTTTGTGATGGACTTCCTTGTAGCGATTGGGTTTACCGGAGAAAGATACGCAGACTTCGATTTACTGAACGGCGGAAGCTGCGATTTGCGTGGTAACTCCATCAAAGTTTATTGCGAACACGAGACGTACAACGCCAAAGAGCAAGAGCGTTGGAACCTTAGCCGTGGTTCGCGGGTGCAGCCGATGGAGCAAACAGCCGTAAGCCGGCTTGATAGTCTTTTCGGCCAGGAGTTGCGCAGCCGTATGCGAGGCAAGAAAAAGAACAGCAAGAAAGAAACGCCGCCGGTCAACGATAAAGAACCGACTCCTTCGCAAAAGGCTCAAAAGGTGTTGGACAGCGCGAATGAGGTTCTTTCTCGTGAACCAGACGACAACATTCCGTTTTGATGGCCGACGCGCCGGATGCCGAGAAGGAAAAAGCGGATGACATCGAAGCTCAATGAGATCGCTTCAGCAACGACCAAGCCCTTGGGATCGCTGTACCCAACACACAGTATCGTTGCATCTACCGATGATTACTCGCTCATCAGCTTTGATCTTGATGAAAACCAAGGGCTCGTTGTCATTGATTTCGCAGCAGATGCAGACTGCGATAAGGCCCATGGGGCAACGGTCGCCTTTGACCGAATGCACTTGCGGTGTTTTATCAGCCTTCTCATGGCCGCCGAGGCGGCATTGGAGATGAACCCATGACTTCCCCGCAACCCTAACCCCCAAAGGACCACCAAAAATGGCTGACAAAATGCGTTGGCGATTACTGGAAGCGGAGAACCGAAATCCCAGCGTCGAATGACCGATGTCCAATGATCAATGACTAAATTAACAGTGGGGAGTCTGTTTGCGGGGATAGGTGGTTTGGAGTTGGGGCTGGAATGGACGGGAGGCTTCGAGACGGCATGGCAGGTCGAAAATGATGAATATGCAAGACGAGTCCTTGAAAAGCACTGGCCCGACGTGCGGCGATGGGGGGATGTTACCACGTTTCCTCCCGACGCCAACAACCGTGGACCGCAAGTCCAGAAAGGCAATGACGGCAAGCCGGGGCAATGCAAGACGCCAAGGAGGTGGGAACAGCAGCACGCCAGGACTGGAGCAGGTGGTGGAGTTGATGGAGGGTCAGCTTCCTTCGGAAATGAGGGATGTCGAATTAGCGCCAGCAGCGAAAGCGTGGAAGACTGGCGCGTTGACCTCATCTGTGGCGGTTTCCCTTGCCAGCCGGTATCGGTTGCGGGAAGACAGAAAGGCTCTGCCGATGAGCGATGGCTGTGGGACGAAATGTTCCGAGTTTGCACGATACTCCGCCCGCGATGGATACTGGCGGAAAACGTGCCGGGGCTACTCTCAGCAGGTGATGTTCGAGGAGAACTCTTCGGAAAGGTGGTGTCAGACTTGGCCGCGCTCGTTGCTGATTGTGGCGGAGGCTGGGTGCGAAGCGATTGCATATCGGCTGCCCACGTTGGGGCCCCGCATATCCGGGACCGGGTGTTTATTGTTGCCCACGCCGAACAAGTGGGATGGCGAACGGGGGGCGGACGCGAGGGAGCGGGAAGGCAGTGGAGGGCCGAATCTACTCCATGCAGTGAAGATGTATCCCACGCCAACGGATGTGAGCAAGGGCGGGGGGAGCAGCCGGAGTGGGGACCGGATAGACGAGATACCGACGTTGCAGGGGATGGCGAGGAAGGGAATGTGGCCGACACCGCAAGCCAGAGACCACTTCCCTCCTCACACACCCGAGGCGATAGCGAAACAGAAGGAAGCGGGACACGGATGCAGCAACCTCAACGATGTGACTGGTGGGCAACTGAACCCGACGTGGGTCGAGTGGCTCATGGGGTTCCCGCTCGGGTGGACCGACTTAGATGCTTGGGCAATGCTGTGGTTCCTGCCGTAGCACAATTTATTGGAGAAAGGATTTTAGAATGGCACTCAGTCCACACACGCGAACGCGACTGATACATCGCAATGGCAAAAAGGTGCGTGCCAGTCGTTGGATCATGGAACAGTATCTGGGGCGTCCGCTTAGGCTGGACGAACAGGTACACCACAAAAACGGCAACCCGCTGGACAATCGCCTGGAAAATTTAGAGGTGCTAACGTGCAACAGCCACATGCGACTGCACAAGCAGATGTACCCAGACATCAAAGCGTGTGTAAATTGCGGGGAGACGTTTACAGTCAATCCACGCAAACGGAAGAGGAATAAGTGCTGTTCACCCAAATGTGCCATGGCGATGCGGATTGCAGGACGAAAGCGCCAAGTCGCTTTGTCGCCGTAGTACCCCAAGTGGCACAGTGGATCGGCGAGCGAATACTGGAAGCGGAGAACCGAAATCCCGAATCCCTAACCCCCAGCGGCGAATGACCGATGACCAAACAACTCGCCGGCCGCGTCCGGCGTCCAAGCGGCGTGTTGTGCCGTGCCCGAAATGCGGCTCAGGCTGGCCGGTCGTGCAAGCGATCTGGTCGCCAGTCGGGAAGACCGGGAAGAAGCTGATGTGTTGCTGTACACAATGCGGCATCGAAGGCGAAATCGTGCAGCGATGCCGCGCGAAAAACAACGTCGGCGAGCAATGCGCCCGGCCCGACGGGCACCGGGAGTCGCACACGGTACTCGTTGACTCGAGCGCGAGTACGTTTCTTGCTCGCCAAGAGGACAAAGGATGATGGACCTACAAGAGATCAAGGAATTGGAAGCGGCAAACACGCGTATTCGCAAACTTGAAGCCAAGGTCAAGCGGCTGCAACTCGGAATTGCTGATGTGTCGGACCTCATTGACGAGAGCACGGGCGTGGCGGGTCTTCATCTTAACGGCGAAGACGCGCCGTGGAGCGATCTGCTTAAAGGCGGCAGATACGAAGACTGGTTGATAAACTTCAGTATAGCAGTTGAGACGAAGGGGGGGTGATGTCTCAACTCCGACTACCCTTTGATTTGTTTGATCGGGCGCACGCTCGAGCGCGGCGCAGCGACCCCGGTACGTCGCATGTTGCTGCGGCGGAGGTCGAGGCGAGCGGCAGTGCGAAAGCACAGCGGGCGTTGTGCCTGCAAACCGTGCGGAGCACCCCGGGCCTAACTGCGGCCGAGATCGCAGTGGTCACCGGCCTGGAGCGCCACGCTCCGTCGCGGCGGCTCCCGGAACTTCGGGATTGCGGGCTGGTTTGCAACGGCACGGCTCGCCCCTGCCGTGCAACCGGCCGGCTGAGTTTGACGTGGTACGACAAGGGCGGCGGATGACTCATGGCTGGCGATTGGATCAAGATCGAGAATGTCACCCCGGACAAGCCGGAAGTGTACCGGATCGCCGAGGCCCTCAACATGGACGCGGATAGCGCACTGGGGAAACTCGTGCGGATCTGGGTGTGGGCCGACCAGCAGACCTACGACGGTCACGCTGCCAGCGTGACGAAAACGCTACTTGATCGTGTCGCTGGCGTGACGGGCTTTGCAAATGCGATGGAAAAGGTTGGTTGGTTGAACGCACATGAGGGCATTTTCACCTTTCCAAACTTTGATCGCCACAATGGAGATACCGCAAAAACCAGGGCATTATCGACAAAACGGAAGCAAAAACAACGCCAAAATGAGTCACGACAGCAGCGTGACGAAAACGTGACCAGAGAAGAGAAGAGAAGAGAAGAGTATAAGACTGATGGAGAATGTTTAGGCAAACATGAGGATATAGATACCACTACTACCAAGAAAGACGCGCGCGCGTCTTTTGCTCCTCCCACCCAACAGGAGGTGGCAACCTACTGCTCAGAACGAAAGAACACAGTAGACGCAGCCGAGTTTGTGGATTTCTACACGGCGAAAAACTGGATGATCGGAAAGAACAAGATGAAAGACTGGAAGGCCGCCGTGCGAACATGGGAACGGCGGAGGGGCCCCCCAGCGACCCCCAAGACTTACGAGGCAATCTGATGACGGCAACCCTAAAAGATACCATCCAGCGCGTCACCGACAAGCTCGAAGACCCTGAGTACCAGGAAACCGAGCATGAGAGGGCTGGGGAGCGCGAGGCGCATGACCGAGCATCCAATCGTCGGCGGATGGCCCTCGCTGCGGACAATCTGTGGTCTGAGCGCGGATGTCGCTACCGGGATTGCACACTGGACAACTTTGTCGCACAGACGCAGGCCCAGCGCAGCGTTCTTGCGGAAGTGCGTAAGTATGCCGACCACCTCGCCGAGAACGTGCAGGCGGGGACGAACGTGCTATTAACGGGCCCGCACGGAACGGGGAAAGACCACCTGCTCGCCGGGTTGATGCACGTCGCCGTGAAGGACTTTACGATCAAGTGGACGTCCGGGGCGAAGCTCTGGGCGCGATGCCGCGACGCAATCGGCTCTGAGACGACCGAGGAGCGTCTGCTTTCGGAATACTCGCGCAAGCCAGGCGTGCTCGTGCTCAGCGACCCCTTGCCCGTAACGGGCTCGCTGACGCGGTATCAGGCGGACACGCTCTACGCCATTGTGGACGAACGCTACAACCGGCGCGGGGCGACTTGGTGTTCGCTGAACGCGGCCAACAAGGCCGAGGCCGACGCGAGAATCGGGGCGGCGATTATTGATCGTCTGCGAGACGGGGCGTTGTCTCTGGTGTGTAACTGGGAGAGCTATCGAAAGAGCTGTTCAGCGTCGTCAAGCTGACCGGTAAGGACACGAGGAGTGAAGATGAGTGTTGGTGCTAGCCGCTGGAAGGGATTGGTGACGGGCGTGACGGCCAAGCTGCCGAATATGCCAAAAGCGAGGGTTCGACAGCAGCAACCGATACCCAACACAATGAACAAGACAGAGGAGCGTTACGCCGTCGAGCTTGACGTTAGACAAAAGGCTGGCGACATAGCGTGGTGGGCTTTCGAGCCGCTGAAGTTGCGACTGGCCGACCGGACGTTTTACACACCGGACTTTATGATTCTTCATACGGACGGCGCACTGGAAATTGTGGAAATCAAGGGACACTGGGAAGACGATGCCCGAGTAAAAATCAAGGTTGCAGCAAAGCAATACTGGATGTTCCGATTCACGGCGCTGCGAGCGAAACGGAAAAAGGAAGGTGGCGGATGGGCACGCGAAGAATTTTGAGCGAACCCGGGGATAGGCGGCCGGCCAAGGCGCCGACGGCCGAGGTCGATCAACTTAACGAGCTCGGCGATGCGCTCGACGGCCGCCGGGGCGAGAGTCAACAGCGGATCGCGCGGCGAGGCGTGGAGTGGATTGGGCTGTTGCTGGCGAAGAACCAGGATTACGGCGATAGCGTTTTCAAGCAGCCACGCTTGGTGCCGACCGCGACGGTCGGCGATGCGATTCTCGTGCGGATCACCGACAAAATCGAACGGCTGGAATCGATCGTTCTACAGGGGCCGATGGTCGAGAACGAATCGTTCGAGGACACGATCCGGGATCTCGGCGCGTACTGTTTGCTCTATCTGGCGCGGCCCAAGGGCGTGGGAATATCCAATGACCAATGTCCAATGTCCAATGTCCAACCCTAAATCCCTAGTCAGGATACCCGACGATGGCAACGAAGAAAACACCCACCTCGAAACGCAAGGCGGCGAAGAAGGGGCGATGACTCGAACCGAGGAAATTAAGGCACGGCTTACCAACGCGGATGGTGAGGCCGAGTTGATTGCATCGCCGGCCGATATTCGCTGGCTGTTGGCCGAGGTCGAGCGGCTACAAGCCAAGCTCCTAACATTCGCCGAGCGACTGGATTGTCGGTGCGACGACGCTTATACCAGCCGCGGCCGGCATGGGCCGAGTTGCTTATGGGATTTGGCCGAAGAAATCCGCGAGGCGGTGAAGGAGGAGCGGAATTACATCTCCGCTACGGTGGGCGGAGAAAGGCCGGGCGACACGTTGATCCGGCTGGCTGGATTGATCGTCAGCGTTCGCCGCTCCGAACATGTCACGACGCAGGATTGGCGTGAGTGGCTGCGCGATTTTGGGAGACGACTGAACGAAGCCGCCGAGAAGGCGGAGGAGGAGTGATGAGTTTCCCGAAATCCCGAAATCCCTAAATCCCTAGTCCCTAACCCCCATGAGCACCACACGAACACCCGAGGAAGTCGCGGCCGTTCGCACGATTTGCGAAACGTGCGAACGCTTCGACGACGGATGCGCCATGGTGTGGTCGTCCCCATGTACGCGCCGCCAACACACCGAGGCCGCCTGGCTGAGCAAGGGCACGCGGTGCCCCAAGGGAAAGTGGTGATGCCAGAATGACATTGTATTACGAAGACACTCAATCGACCATTTACCAGGGCGATGCCCGGGAGGTGCTGGCCAGTGTGGCAGCGGAGTCGGTGCATTGCGTGGTGACGAGTCCGCCGTACTGGGGCTTGCGAGACTACAAAGTTGACAATCAGATAGGACTTGAAGATGAAGTTGATGAGTATATCAGTCAGTTAGTTGATGTGTTCGCTG
>NZER01000180.1 GCA_002690445.1 Candidatus Pacearchaeota archaeon | reverse complement strand
TATTTAATTTCTCCTCTGGAACAATTATTTCTTTGGATGTTATTATTATTATTCTTTAAGTTATTTGCATAATTTTAAAAGGAGATTTATGGTTTTACTTACAACAAAGGAATTAGCAGATAAATGTGATGTTCCGTTTTATACGGTTCAATATCTGGCTAAATTGGGAAAGTTGCCTACAGAGAGAAAAGGTAAAAGAGGACAATCTGCATTATATACAGAAGATGCAATTGAAATAGTTAATAAACACAAGGGGAAATAATGAAAACAATTAATATTAAAGGAAAAGAGTATGTTGAGGTCAATGAGAGGATTAAGTATTTTAGGGAAAACCACCAAAGTGGTCAAATTTTAACGTACTTAGTTAGTGATGTGGATGGCAAGTGTACCTTTAAGGCTGAAGTGCTTATAGAAGGTGAATGTGTTGCTACAGGACACGCTTATGAAGTTGAAGGAAGTACATTTATCAATAAAACATCATATATTGAGAATTGTGAAACATCAGCAGTTGGTAGGGCATTGGGTAATTTCGGGATTGGAATTGATACAAGTGTTGCATCGGCTGATGAAGTAGTTAATGCAATTAACAATCAGAATAGTACCTCCCAACCTAAAAAGAAAGATACCCCATCTGATACCCCATTTGAGGGGAAAGAGTTAGAATGGAAAGAACAGAGAAAATTTAAGTTAGGTGGATCGGGTAAATATAAAGATGAAACATGGGAAAGTCTGGAAGCGAATTATGTTTTATGGTTGATTCATAAATTCCCAGATACAGAGTGGGGTGATACAGAACAGGGCAAAAGAAGAACAGCCTGTGCAGTTAATGAGAGGGATCATCGCAAAGAAATGGGCAGATGGTCAAATGCTGAAGAACAGGAGTTTGTTGAAAAATGATGAATGATAAAACATTTGAAAGAATAAGGAAAGTTTATATTTCGTGTGGTAGACTGGAAGGTACTTTGTTGTCAGTCGTAAGTTTAATAAATATGGGTTTAATTACTGATCTAAAGCAAGTTGTTGAGGTTATTGAATCAAGGTTAAGGAAAGAAAAAAAAGAAGGTATACTGAGTGGTGAGTAAATTAGAACGCCATAAAATTATAAAAAGAATAATAGAGGTTTTAGAGTGTATGCCAATTGATGATCTTAGGGATCGTAGTCATGTACTTATTAAACATCCTTATATGAGAATAATCTTGGCAAAAGATACAAGCGTTATTTTTGATTATAGTAATGGCTTATTTGATATTAATCATAATATTATAGAAGAAAAGGAGAATGATGAATAAATATGAGGAGCTACAGCGTAAATTTTGGGTTAAATATATAGGCAATAAAACTATTGCAAAGACATATCCTTATTTTTGCACAGCTATGTCTATTCTTTATGTTTGGTGTATTATTTTAACTATTTTAATAATTAAATAAAAAGGAGAATGATGAAGATATACTTAGTTACCGAGAAAGGAGTAGTTATCCCTTGCACAATTAAAAATAATATTATCAGACCACTCGTTAATGGTGGATATAAAATACTTAGAGAATCTTGTAATTTTAAAACAAAGGAAAAACAATGAAGATAAGTACAATTAAAAAAGGTGATTGGGGAAAAATAAAAGCATTTTTTACTCTGGAGATAGATGGATTATATTTCTCAGGGTTTAAAATATGTGAAGCAATGAATGGTGAATTATGGGTGGCATTTCCATCAAGAAAGAACAAAGAAGGTGAGTATGAAAATACTGTTGTCGCTAAAAGTGAAGCATCTCTAAAGGTTAGGGAATTAGCATTAGAAGCATATAAAAATGTTGGTGGCGAGGTCCAGGAAGAAAAGAAAGAAGAAACGTATGATGATGGAATACCTTTTTAGTTGAATCTGCTTGATTTATTCTCAGGCATTGGTGGTTTTCATAAAGGCTTTGAACAGGCTGGATTTGAATTTGAATGGGTTGGTCATTCAGACATTGACAAATATGCAAATGCAGTATATCAATATAATTTTCCAAAAGCAAAGGAGTTAGGAAGTGTTAAGTCTATTCGATCTGAAAGATTACCACAAATCGACATTATTACCTTCGGAAGCCCTTGTCAAGATTTTAGCATTGCTGGAAAAAGACTTGGCATGGGTGGATCAAGATCAAGTCTTATCGGGGAAGCAATTAGACTCATCTCTGAGTGCAGACCTCGTTTTTTTATCTGGGAAAATGTTAAAGGAACATTCAGCAGCAATGATGGCGAAGATTTTTGGGCAATTATCAAAGCCTTTACCGACATTGGGGGCTATCGACTTGAATGGCAATTGTGCAATACAAAATGGTTTCTACCCCAAAACAGAGAGCGGATATACCTTGTCGGACATCTTGGAGGAGGAAGTGGATCAAAAATATTTCCTATCGGAGAAAGCAACAAACAGATTAATGAGTTACAAGGACAATTTACAAATACCCTTACAGCAAGATATGAAGGACAAGGGAATGGATCGTACATTATTGAGGGTGAACAGTATGAACAAAGAGGAATAATTTGTTTAAATAAGCCTAAATATGCAGAAAATGGTGGGTATGAGATGGGAAATAGAGTTTATTCTTACAAGGGATTAATGCCTACACTTCAATCACAGGGCTGTAATGATATAAAAGTTAAACTTGATGACAAATCAGTGTCAAAATCGGGTATTCAAGTAATTAGGAAGGGAAAATCAGGAAAAGTAAAACAGGGATACAGCCAAACAGGAACAATTTTAGGGGATAAGGGAATAATGACAACTTTAGATAGTTCGGCAAATAGATTAATACAAACCAACACAACAACTGGAATGATCAGAAGGCTTACACCAAAAGAATGTGAGAGATTACAGGGATTTCCTGATAATTGGACTAATAATGGACAATCAGATACACAACGATATAAACAGCTTGGTAATGCAGTAAGTGTTCCTGTGGTCCAGGCAGTTGCAGAGAAGATAAAAAAACTAATTTGAGGGTTTTCACAAAGAAGCCATTAAAGGAGCATATTCCCTGTTCTAAGGCTGGATGTCCTAATTATTATAATTCACTATACAAAAATGCTAATGGGTTGTGTAAACCCTGTAATAGAATAAAAAAGGAAAAAGGTGAAAAGAAATAGTTTAAAACAATCAATTCTTTATATAATAAAATCCCATACAATAAATAATCCTATAAAGTCAAGGGAAATTAAGGAAAGATTAGGATGTGTTGATGTTGTTATAAGGGAAGCAGTGCATGAGCTTAGAAGTGTTGATAATGTTCCTATTTGTAGTGGTTCAAAGGGGTATTTTTATCCTTTGGATATTAGTGAGGCAAGACATACTATAAACCATCTGCGAAGCAGAGCAAGAGAGATGTTCAAGGCATCAGAGGGTATGGAAAAAGCATTTGAAAAAGATAAACAATTGAGTATTGTATGAAGGAGGATTATGATACATAGTTTCACTACACATATCGCTAAAAAGACAGGAATATTATGTGCAGTATTTCTACAGCATTTTTATTTCTGGCATTTAAAGAATAAAGGAAATAAGAAACATAAACATGAGGGTAAGTATTGGACTTATAATTCTATTAATGGATTTAGGCTTATGTTTGATTATTTAACAGATAAACAGATCAGATATACAATTGAGAAACTTGTTAAAAACGGGTATATTTTGAAGGGTAATTACAATAAAGTTAAATATGACAGAACATCATGGTATGCCCTTACAAATAAAGCACTTAAGCTATTTGTAGAGGGTACTTCCTCAAAAGGGCAAATCGATATGCCAAAAAGGGCAAATGGAGTTGCCCAAAAGGGCGAACCTATACCATATACTGATACATTTGATGATAACAATAAAATAGAAAAAGTTAAAAAATTTCAAATGAGGAATAGTCAATACAAGAAAAACCCCAATGAATTTAAACAACCTAATTTTAATAAGCTAATAAAGGATTTATGATGAGTGAATCAAACAGAGGTAAATACTACAGAGATGATTTTAAAAATTATCCTGTAGAATGGCTTAATGAATTTTGTAACATGACAATGCAAACTAAAAGAAATGTAGTGGATGATATTATGTCTCTTATTACAGATGAAAATACAACTATTGATGTTAAATTAATAGGAACTTTTAGCGATACAATGTCTGGTAAAATAAAAGGAGTAGGATGTTTTACTTATGCACTCTCAAAATTAACAAAAGAAAATTTATCAATATTAAGATTATTAATAGGTATTAAAATTAAAAGTATAGAAAATAATAAATAATATACATTCGTTGGCTTATATGAGATTAATTACCTTATAAACACCCATTCCCTGTAATGGTTGCCAACGAGAATTTTATATAGGAAGAATTTTAGTGTTTTTAAGTGGTTATTCTTCCTAATCATATTTTTCCACCTTTTTCCACCTTTTTCAATATAGCTCCATGCAACTAAATAGTTGTATAAAGCAAAGGGTAAAAGCACCTAATCATTTTAAGCAAAACTCTTAAAATGGTAATATTAAAATAGTAAAATCTTTTTATTAACAAACAAAATGTAATATTATATGCCTTAGAATTTTAATAGAATTTAATATATTGGGGATATTTATTAATTTAGATTATCCATCTCCTCCATTAGATTAGCCTAATATCCCCTTAAATTATGAGAATGGCAGAAATAATAAAATTACCTTTTGTTCCTCCATCACCGAATATAACACTTCGAGAACATTGGAGTGTCCGTTCTAAAAGAAGAAACCAGTATCAGCTAATAGTACGTTCAGAGATGAATAAATGGAAATTTGATAAAGCTGAACCAAAACAACCATTTAATTTAGAAATAGAAACAATTAGAAGAAGAAAATTAGACCATGATAACTTGTATGGTTCAATGAAATCTCTAATTGATGCTCTCTGTAATGAACTATTTATATGGGATGATGATACTATTCATTTAACATCTTTGAAGGTAAATCAAAAAACGTGTAAAGAGGTAGGTGAGAGAGAAGAATATACACTTGTAAGGAGGACTGGATAAGATGTCAGACACCACTAAAAAGCAGAGGGGAAACATAGATAACCTGAAACCTTTTAAAAAAGGGCAGAGTGGTAATCCTAAAGGCAGACCTAAAAAGGGTAAATGTATTCCTGAAATATTAAGAAAAATAACTGCTGAAAAAGGTGATAATGGTGTTACTAAACTTAATTTGATATTAAATAATGTTGTTAATGAAGCTATCAAAGGAGATACATGGAGTATTCAATTCATTGCTGATAGAATGGAAGGGAAACCAGCACAGGTTATTCAGCAGACAATAGAAGAACTGCCAAGTGGCTTCACAACAGAACGTATTTAAATTATATGGACATCAAGATGATTTTGTATATTCTGAGGCGAAGTATCCAGCACTTATTGCAGGGTATGGAGCAGGAAAGACTTATGCCTTATGCGTAAAAGCATTAAGACAATGTGGGTTAAATGCAGGGAAAGTTGGTTTATTAGCAGAGCCAGTTTATCCAATGGTGAAGGATGTTCTGCAGCCGACATGGGAGGAAGTATTAAGGGAAGCAGGATATTCTTATGAATACAATGCTTCTGATTTAAGATATAAAGTAAAGTGGGATGGTGGATATTGTGATGTACTGTTAAGATCAGCAGAGAATAGCAGAAGATGGGCAGGGTTAAATTTAGCCTTTGGTGGAATAGATGAGAGCGATTTACTGAAGGATGATTATGCTTGGAAGATGTTACTCAGTAGATTAAGAGATGGCAATACATTAACAGCATTTACAACTACAACACCTGAAGGGTTCAGGTATGTATGGGAATTATGGGAAAATAATCCTAAAGAGGGTTATGAATACATAAGAGCAAGTAGCTATGATAATAAGAGCTTACCGAGAGAGTTCTTGAAATCATTAGAACAGAATTATGATGAGCAGTTAGTCAAGGCTTATTTACTTGGAAATTTTGTCAATTTGCAGAGAGGATCGACGTATTATGCGTTCTCCAGAGAAAAAAATACAAAAGAAGTCCAATACATCGAAACCATGCCGATCAAAATCGGGTTGGATTTTAACGTATCCCCCATCACTTGTACCCTCATTCAGGAATATTACTCCAATCCCAGAGTACGAGTGTTCGATGAAATTTCAATTAAGCATAGTGGAGGACAGGAGCTAATGACACAACAGCTATGTGATGAGATTAAAAGAAGATATGGCTCAAATAGAAATATAATAATATACCCCGATCCTTCAGGGAATCAACGGAGGACTTCAAGCTATAACACAGACCACGATATACTTAGACAGAATAACTTTAAAGTATTAACAAAACAATCTGCTCCATCAGTAATAGACAGAGTAAACTCAGTAAATTCAATTATGAAAACTTGTATTATTGATCCTAAATGTAAAGGATTAATCAGGGATTTAGAACAAGTGGTGAACAAGGATGGCACACGAGAAATTGACAAATCGAATAAAGAACTAACCCATTTATCAGATGGATTCGGTTATTATATTGATTTTGAACACCCTATTTCTAAACCGACAACAAGGACATATATGGCATGATTTATTTTAATAATGCAGAACAAGCAATAAGAGAATCAATGGCGAGATTTAAAGAAGCTAACCTTGCCAAGATGTTTAAATACAGGAATAAGCTGGTAGATTATTATCAGTATCAGAATACTCAGCAGTACATTGATGGGTATTTCGGAGGCAGTCTGCAAGAGGAGATTCCTTTATATACTACCAACATAACCAAGAAGATTATCAACAGAATATCAATGGTTTATAAAGATAATCCAATCAGGATGTATAACAATGAACAGAATGATGATATTACTGATCTGATGCTCAGAAAGAATTATAAGCTAAAGAACGTCGAGAGAGTTCATAATCTTGTAGGTACTATGCTTGTTCATGTACTCTGGAATGAGGATGAGGAGAAATTGGAATATAGACCAGTTCTTGAATATGAGGTAACTCTTAATCCTGATAATCCTATGGAAGTGATGAGTGTACTTTACCCAATGCAGAAAACAACAGATGACATACTACACCACCAAGAAGATAAGTTTATATTTTGGAGTGCTGAAGAACATTATATGATTGATTCTATGAATAAGATAACTCAATTAAATGATGATAATGTAAATCCTTATGGCATACTTCCGTTCGTAACCATACAGCCTAATTGTGTAATTGATGAGTATTTTAATATCGGAGAGGGTGCTGATATTGCTTTAGCTAATCAACAGATAGATATATCCATGACCATGTTACAGCATCATATCAGAAGTGCTGGAGGCCAGATGTTTGTGAGGGGAAGGGTTGATACTAATAATATTAAACTTGGATTAAATAAGGTAGTTGTTCTTGAAGATGGAGATTTAGGTTCTATTAATAACTCAACAGACATCGGTGCAATCATGGAAGGGATTAAACATCAGATACAGCATATATGTTCTAATCATCATATCGCTTTCGATTTTGGTATAGCATCTCAGAAGTCAGGAGTTGCAATTAAGTTAGAGAATCTTGAATTGCTGGAAGCAAGGGAAGATGATGTTGAGAAGTTTAGGATGGTGGAAAAGGATATTCACAAGATAGAGCAGAAAATATTAGATGTTGAAATGAACCTTAATCTACCTGATGATTTTAGTGTTGATTTTGCAGAGATTGATTTCCCTGATCCAGATAAAGAGATGGCTCAATGGGATTGGTGGATGAAACATGGAATAAAAGATAAGATAGATTATATCATGGAGCATGATCCTGATCGCTTTGAGAACAGGGAAGAAGCTATTGAGTTCCTTGATAACAGGATAGAACAAAGGGGTGAAAAGACAAATATCTTCAGCATTAGACCAGCACAAGCAAATGCCAATACTCCGTAAACATATTGAAAAAATAGATGAATTAAAAGATGAGATTACAGACGATGCAGAAAAGATATTAGATATTGTCGACATTGATTTATTATTTAAAATGGATAAGGAGGAAATTAATATTTATACTTCTGAAATTTTATATCAGTATTGGGAAAGTAAGCAAACAATGGTAGAAGAAGCCATTGGTCTCGGTGAAAAGAAAGCAAAGAAAATAATTAATGCTATTGATTGACGTATGGCTAAAGTAAAACATATTAAAAATATTAACTGGGATGGATTAAAGCTACACAATGAAGTAAACATTGTAGCAGATATAATTGTTCTTGATATAAAAAATGGAGTTAGACAAGGGCAAGATATTAATGGATCAGCTTTTAAGCCATTAAAAGAATCAACATCTAAACAAAAAAGAAGAAAAGGGCAACCTAATGCTCCTTTAATTGCAACAGGGCAAATGCACGAGGTCTATATAAAACCAAGAGCAACCAGAGGAAAAGAAATAGCAAATGTCCAAGTGCCAAGAGGAAGGGATGGAGTAAATAGAATAGTTGTAGGGCATATTCACAATACAGGCGATGGAGTACCTAAACGTGAATGGTTTGGAATATCTAAAAGAGCATTGAAAAAAATAGATACATCTTTAAAATTTAGATTAAAAGAAAAATTAAGGCAAAAGGGTGGAGCAGGAATAAGGTGAATTTTAATGATTTAAGGGAATATATGAGAATAAGCGTTGAAGGTACTGCTAATTCATTCTCTAATGATGTTGAAAGTTTTATTGGATTAATGTCTGCTTCTGGTGTAAATCAAAGTGAAATAAAAAACATACTCAGGAATGATCTAACTGAAAGAGGTAGAATCTTCGGATCATTAAAAAACAATTCTGCTTCAACGATTCGTAATGGTATGGAAAATGCAAGTAATGTATCAACTCGACAGGCTTATGAAAAGGCTGGTATAAAGCGATTCAGGTGGGTTAGTGCAGGAGGTAAGGTATGCCCTGACTGTGAGAATCGTGCTGGTGTTGTAGGTGAAATGGGATATTTTGATTCTATTGGTTTGCCCAAGTCTGGGTTCTCTGTTTGTGGAAGGAATTGTCAATGTCAATTAGTACCTGTTGGATATAAAACTGAAGGCAATATAATACGAAAGGAAAAGCCAAAAAAAGAATATATTGGGAAAGGACTTTTTAAGGCTGGTTTTGCAAAGACAAAAGCCTCTGCTCAAAGATGGGCTGAAGCAAACCAAAAAGAAGGGAAAAGAGGATATAAATTTGGTGATGATGTGGAGAGGTTCAGGGGTAGTGTAAAAAAATATAACAATTATAATCGTTATAAGTCAATGACACTTGAGCAATGCAATTTAGTAAATGAACTACTTGAGGAGTGTAATAAGTTTTGCGATGACAACAGGTTACCAAGAATTAGAGGTGTAGGTAGTGATCCAAGAAATTCAGTAAATGCAAGTATGGGTGATGGTTTATTGAATATAAACAAAGGGATGTTACGAACGCCTGACCATATAGTAAGAAGATATACAAAGGATGCCTCTGAAGGCTTACATAGCTGGAGTGTTAAAAGGCATTTTGTAACACTTGAAAACAACCAAGAATTAATGACCAAAAGCACCTTTTGGCATGAGATAGGACATCATGTCCATCAGCAAAAAGGAATCTTTACAAAAGATGAATATTTAGGTGGAACATTTCGATCAAAAACACCTTTTGAAAAAAAAATAAGTTCATTTAAGCGGAAGATGCAGAAAGAATTAGATAATTTTAGAGGTGATCCTTTAGATAAAGAAAGGCTAATGCGAAAGATATTCCCATCACAATATTCTATGAAAAATGAAAAAGAATGGTTTGCAGAATGTTTTAGCTTGTTCAAGATGGGAAGGAAAGACTTGTTGCATCCAAAGTTTTTACAATTTTTAGATGATAATGGGATAACATAATGCAAACTGAATTACCAAAAAATACACCGACTTGTGTTGGCTGTGAAAGATTAGAGGGAGAAGGATTTAATGAATATTGCAAGGCTTTTCCCAAAGGAATACCAGAAGATATACAGAATGGAGAGTTTGACCATAAAAAAATACATCCATTACAAACCAATGAGGTAGTATTTGAGCCAAATTCTCTATATAAGTATTTAAAATAATTTTAATTGAAAATAAATAAACAGGAGTTATAAATTATGGCAGACAATCCAAATGTCGTTAAACAGGATTCGGTCAATCCAAATGACCAAAAACAGGAATCCATCAATCCAACTGATGTAAATCAAGGGCAAAAAGATCATAGTATTCCATATTCTGTATTTAAGGAAGCTAAAGATCAAATAGGTGAATTGAAAACTCAACTTGCAGAGATTAGTGATAAACAGAACTCAGCAAGGGAAAGTAAAATGAAAGAAGAAGGTCAATTGAAAGAGCTACTTCAGGAAAAAAATTCATTACTTGATGAAAAAACTTCACGTTTGGAAGTATTAGAGACGGAAAGACAACAGGAGAGGGAATATCTATTAAATCAAATGCCTGAAGATGATCGGGTTATTTATTCTGATCTTTCAATGGCTAATTTAAGGGTTCATGTGAACAAAACAGGTAAAAGCATATCAGCAAATACATCAAAAGCTACTGGTCAGAGAGGAGTGGGAGGTGAATTTGGTGGATATGAAAATAAAATGGAATGGGTTATTAATGATCCTGATGGTTATGAAAAATCAAAAAAAGGCTCTAATGATAAGTTTGGAAATATATTTGGTACAGGAAAATAATGAGTTTGGTTAATGGAAAAAAAGAAAAGATACTTGGTATTGATCTTGATCCCACAGACACATTAAGAATGGAAACCGATAAAGAAGGCTATCCTTCTTGTACTTATAAAAACAAAGAATGTACTACAATCGATTATTTAGACGCAACTCAGGAAAATGCCGAAAGACATTATAAAGGTAAATCGTCAAATTCATTTGGACTCTTTGCAGGATTTGGTAAAGGAAAATTAAATAATAATTAAATAATAATTAAATCCTACCCGAAGATTCGATTTATCGAATAGTTGAAGATGGATTAAAAAAATAGGTAGTACAATGGCAACAACTCAAAAATCGTCATTTGCCAATTATTCAGTAACAGCAGCAGATCATATTCTGCC
>NZER01000179.1 GCA_002690445.1 Candidatus Pacearchaeota archaeon | reverse complement strand
CTGGTTTCCCATGATCCGTGTTTCTCTACTATTTCATCCATTGTCTTAACCCACCTTTTTTCATAATCTTCAAAATTATAGTTTTTTATTACATGTTCTCGACCCAGTTTACACATTTTATTATAAGCTTTCGAGCTTACATTGAGCGCCTTAGTCATCACATTATTAAAATCTTCTTGAGAAATTCTATCTTCATAAATATAGGGTACCTGAAGAGAGCCGATGACAGCTTTCGAGCTAGGCTGGATTCCCCATCCAAACCAATTAGTGCCGTCCGTTACCTGTTCTTGGAGACCGCCCGTCATGTTAACAATGATGGGCGTCCCACACGACAAAGACTCCAAAGTAGCGAGCCCAAAGCCTTCCGCATCCGAAATATTAATTGTAAAATCGGCAGCATTATACATCGCGGCTAAATCCTCCGATGATACTTTGTTGCTTGATATAAAGACTTGTCCCTCGGCAAGGCCTAGGTGTTCGATTAAATGGGGCAAATCTTGGCCATGAGGATCACGAGGATCTGTGTGCATCAAAAGAGCTGCTTTATCGTGACCTACTTTATCCAACCACTCCTTAAACCACCAAATGAGGGTTCCGCTTTGTTTTCTGCGTGCGTTTCTATTATTCCACACAAATAATTTCTTTTTGGGATTATTATACTTTTCGTTGGAATAAATAACGTTCTCTCTTAGAGTCGTGGCTTTGAGTTTTTCCTCTTCGCTAGTGTAAAGATGAAAGAATGTTGAGTTCACCGCATGGGGTAAATATCCCCAATGTGCTTCGGGAGCCACCTCTTTCAATATTTCCTCAGTGACTTTGGAAATCGTTATAACTTCATCGGTGGAACGATAAAATCTGCCGTTAAAGTGTGGATATGGGAAGTTGTCCCATACGTGATAATATATCATAGGCATATTAGCTCTAATTTCGTTTTCCATCTCCCACAGCCACCCAAAAAAGCGAGGATCGGTCATAAACCACAAGGCGTCGGGCCTCTCTTTTTGTATTACAGATCTAATCACTTCGGGAGTTCCGTAGCCATCAATTGGGAAGATTCTCCAAGCCTGCCCCCATGGCTCGACCGCTTGAGGTTGATAATCTTTATGTTTGACGGCGCCGCCTAGACATACAAATTCATATCTATTTGTCTTTAAAAGCGCCTCAATCATATACTTCGTTTGAGTTCCTACTCCCGAAGGAGAGAGTGGGTGATCAGAAATCACCAATATTTTCTTTTTCATATGTTTCCTATGGACAGTGTTCTGTCTTGTAAAATTTGCAGCCAAAGCCGGATGTGCACGATAATCTATTTTTGATGTATCGCTTCTTTTTGATATTGTACAATGCGGTGCTCAAAAGTTTAAGCGCATTTTCTGTTTTTTTCGGACCACTTGTAACTCGAAAAAATTCAACACGGTTTTTCTTTGCTGTTCTCTTAAGTAGCGCGAAGTGAGTTTCTATGTCTTGGGGGTCGATTTTCATGCGCTGAGCGAAAAAATGCTTATACAGCGTAAGCTGATAAGTCACTATTTGATCATTCTTCTTGCGAGCATCCCATCCCCATGAACATGTCTTCCAGTCAAAAATATGTACCTTGCCGTCGGGTGTTACTACCACTGCATCAATAAACCCTTTAAAGCGATAGTCATCTTGGCCTTCGATTGGCTCCATCAGGGGCATCTCTACAGCGAGGACCTCGTACGTGTCAAAATAATCATTGAGCGCGTCTTCGATATCCGGCAAAATTCTTTTTCCTTGTGCTCTCATGTCGGTCACAAGCTTGTCATCTATCTCGATATCGGGATCTAACTTACTCAAGCACTCTTCAAATTTCTCAATAAAATATTCTTTATCATTAATTTCTTCTTTGAGGAGCTTCTTTTCACAAACGGAATGCACCGCTGTTCCAAATGCGGTATAAGCATTTCCCTTAAAGCCGTCGATGCCTTCGACACGAGTAAGCTTATGATAAAAAGGACAAAATTTCCAATCTTTTAATTCGCTATATGATATATGCGACATGTTTTTTCCAAGTAAGTAATATTATTATAACCACGTTATGCGTCAATGTCAAGTTCTTCTGGCTTTTCTAATGAAGAAAATTTCTTATATAGCTCTGGGCTTATCTTTTTAAGCATCTCGTGTGAGGGATCTATATAATATTCAACAAACCCTGTTGCAAAATATTCTCTAAGGGATGTGGCGCCATATGCGGATATAAATAGCCCCACCAATAGCTGATTCAAAACGTCGTACCCGATATCTTCATATAGAAACATGTCGAATTCTTTATTATATTCAGTTTCCAAAAAGAAAGATAGGGGTGCTTTATATCCTTTGGCCCATAATAAATCATGCATGAATTTACGTTTTCTTAAAAACTCATCTCTCACTTTCTGATCTGCGTATATTTCATATCCATAAACTTCTTCTATAGAATGTGAAATTTCGTGCACAAGATCGTCATAAAGGTCTTCTTCGCTATCCTGTACATTCGAAACATATAAGGCGCCATCTTTATAGAACGCGTTCAAAGAACGCTCTTCAAATTCATCAAATTGTCCAAAAATAATCATTTCAATTTCTGAACGAAGGTGGTCTGGTATAGTGTCTTCGATCTTTGCGACTACTCTTTCAACGTTGATATCGTCATTCAGCAGAGGCTCTTTAAAATAAACACTCAGCCCAGAGGGTGTATAGAAATTATTCTTCTGTTGAAGTTTCTTCTGTTTCTCTTGCAAATGTTTTAAAAGCATCGTCTAGTCCTGTTTGATATCCGCGCAAAAAGTTCTCTTCAGCCAGAGCAAAAACAAACTCCGGAAATTCTGCCGCCATTGTTTCGGCAATCATGTTGACTGTGACTTCTTCATTATCCAGTCGTGTGCCGGTATATTCAACGAGATACTTCTTTAATTCACTGTCTCCTTCTACTGTCATTGCTAGCAAAGGATTTTCGTGAGCTTCTAGCTCCGATATAACCTTCTCTGGCTCGTTTATGTTGTTCATTCTTACTCCTTAATATAATTATAGCATATTCTGCTGAGATGTCAATAAGTTTATAAAACTTTTGACGCCAATGTAGCAAGCTCTGAGCGCTCACCTTTTCTAAATGTGACATGTCCCGCGATTGGAAATTCTTTAAATTTCTCTATCGCGTGGGCTAGTCCGTTAGATGTGTCATTAACATATACATTATCAATCTGCTCAATGTCGCCTGTTAAGACTATCTTAGTTCCCTCGCCTATGCGAGTAATTATGGTTTTGACTTCGTGTTTTGTTAAATTTTGTGCTTCGTCAATCACAATAAAGGCATTTGCAATTGATCGGCCGCGAATATAAGTCAGAGCCTCTACTTCAATTTTACCTTTCTCTATGTACATTTCTAAAGTTGTTCTATCACCCATTAAAAACTTAAGATTATCCTGAATAGGCATTAACCATGGAAGCATTTTTTCCTCTAACGTCCCAGGCAAAAATCCAATGTCCTTTCCTAGAGGCTGTACGGGGCGCGAAACGATCAAGCGTGTGTAATGGTTTTGATCCTGTCGAAGCCCGAGTGTTTGTTGGAGACCGGCTGCAATTGCGCAGAGGGTTTTTCCTGAGCCGGCTCGACCTGTAAGAGTCACAATCTTAATGTCAGGATTTAACAGCAAATCTAGGGCGAATGCTTGTTCCTTGTTGCGCGCATCGATTTTCCAGTCAGGTAGCTTTTTATATATGACATTTTTTAGAGGCGTGTGATAATCCCTAAAACGAGCCAAGGCCGATTTTTTATCATTCTCATTTGATACCATCATTATATATTGATTTGGAAACCACACCTCGTCAGCTTCATCTTGAGAAATTATTATTTCTTCGCCCAAGTAATACCGATCAATTAATTGATCGTCGACTAACTGTGCTGTAAAACCCTTGTATAATTGCTCCGAGGACGTGACGGCTTTTTCAGATATATAATCCTCTGCTGCTATGCCGATGGAATCACATATCACACGCATATTAATATCACGCGAAACTACGATGGTTTTTCTATTTGTATGGAGTGCTTGAACTGCTTTCGCCGTTGCGATTATAGTATGATCGGGTAACCGAATATCTAAATCGGGAGGAAATATGATCTCCTTTAAAACACCATATGACAGCACTTTTAAAATTCCTAGGCCTTTGCCTATTCGAACTCCCTCTTCTAGACGACCTCTATCTCTCATTTCATCTAAGGTGCGTATAAAGCGCCGGGCATGTGAACCTACAGAGTCTTGGCGTGTTTTGTGTTTATCAATCTCTTCTAAAACCTTTAACGGAACGAATATATCGTGATTATCAAATTTAAATATTGATTCTGCGTCGGTGAGATAAACACTGGTGTCTAGGACATAATTTTTCTTTGTTGCCATGCATTCTCTTTCACCTATAAGTAGTCTTCTAAAATTTCTATACCGGGCACAGGTATAGAAACGGGAGCGCTACCTCGAATAGGTGGTGACTAAGTTCAGGTGGAAAATTTCTTATGGCCCAAAACATCGCCAGGCTGCCGGCTAAGATTAAGCTTATATCTACCAACAAATGGCGTATTCTCATTTTTTTCTCCAGGGGAGCGGGTGACTGGATTCGAACCAGCGACAGCCACGTTGGCAACGTAGCGCTCTACCACTGAGCTACACCCGCGATTGTCTCTTTCTCTTTTTAATTATGTGCCAATCAAATACAAACACCACAGGATTCTCATTTTTCTTATAAGGTACTCCTGCGGCGCGCAATTTATCAACATCTCTCTTGTAGATTATTTTGGCCTCCCACCCATTAGCTCCCCAAAAATCAGGGGGTTTAACAATTCGCTTTTGTAATTTGACCCAGACTTTCGGCCCAGCAAAGGAATTAACAAGCACAATGTCGCCTGTTTCTACATTCATATGGTTTTTGTTGGCTTAGAATGGCTGGGGCGGGTGGACTCGAACCACCAACCTTCCGGGTAACAACCGGATGCGCTGCCAATTGCGCTACACCCCACCATTCAGGCACTATCCTAATTCGGACCAATGCCCTTCTAAAATGGAGATATCCACCTCTTTTAGTGCAGTCAACATCTTCTCCCACCTATCATCGCCAACTTGAGTTGGGTCAAAACAAATATAAATCTTGTCCCAATCAAACCCAGAAAGGGCCTGTACATAACCACCACGAGTAAATGTCGTGTCAGCAAACTTGTAGGGCCCTACTCCAAATCTATCTTCAAATTGTTCAAAGAAGCCATCTTCGTCATAACTCATCTCATAGCTTTCGAAGGCTTCGGTTAGTTGCAGCTTTTCAGCTACAGAATTATCTACAGCAAATCCAAAATAGTGCTGTGGGTAATATTGCAATTTATTCTCCTTTTTGATTAATTACAATTAGCCAGTACGGCGGTATAAGTCTTTAATATCTTCGGCGGTGTCTTCGCGTAACTTTAGCAAATCGTGCTTTAGTGAATTAATTTCATCTACCAAATCACTAATTCGATTCTTTAAAGCTGCAACTTCATCCCTTAGTTCGTTACTCATATAGTCTCTCCTTTTATAAAAATATGCCACATCTTTCAATGTGCTGTGTTCTTGTCTAATTATAACCTTACCTGGCCCAATTGTCAACTAAAATTATCTTCCAGAGTGTTTTTGTTTGGCTCGTACGGGGGGTGCTTCAAAGTCTCTCGCTTTTTTGGGCTGAAGAGGGCTCGTAATCTTTTCGTCGCCTCCCATCCCCCACAACAACTTTACTCCCAATTTTTTACATAGGAGTACTTCTGGGGTATTCTCCTTTCTACGATCTCCGCCGTTTGCAAAATATGTGGGCTTGTGCCGACGAATGGCTTCACAGACTGTGTCGTCACTGTCGTTGACCGAATCTACCAAAAGGACCCCCTTGATAGAGTCGAGAATTTCATAGCGAGAGCTAAAATCCATAAAGTTAAATCCCTTGTTCCGATAGAGCCATTCGTCTGAATTGGCAATTACAATAACATCGCCAACCTGTGCGGCTTCTCGGATCATTCGAATATGACCTACATGTACGGGATCAAAGCCGCCGCTCACCATAACGGTTACTTTTTCTTCTTCACTCATAGCTTCATCCTACTTCTTCTTTTTAGCAATACGTCGATTTCGGAGCCTCTTAGACCTAACCTTTCGGCGTCTTCGAAAAGAGCGGTGTTTTTCTTTGTGACTCATTCTTCCTCCAGAGCTTTAACATAAATAGCTTCGACTAGAGAACCTTCGGGGGGAGTTTGGAAGAGTTTTACAGTGTTTATCTGTTCTTCGTATTCCCACTGATCGTTTTCAAATCTATCGATGTATACTTTAATACTATCTTCTATAGGTGTGTAGCTTAATTTTATGTAATCTATCGGCCCAATCAAAAAAGTACTGTTTGAAAGCCATAATTCCCAGTCGCTACATATATCAATTCCATCTTTTCCATAATGTTTGGCTAGTTCAATATATTTATATCCAATATTGGAACTATATTGAGTATATTCACACTCACTATCAAGTACTGTAACTATAGATACAATATCTCTTTGGATTGTGGCGAATTCTGTGCCAAACCAACTTTCAAACACATTGGTG
>NZER01000178.1 GCA_002690445.1 Candidatus Pacearchaeota archaeon | reverse complement strand
TGTTTATTCACTGAGACACGGATAACATCATCGTCATCCTTAACCACATAAAGTCTGTCACCCGCAGCACAGGTATAACTCGCACCACCAGTGATATTCATTGTTGTGGCATGGAAAGTTAAAGGCCATGCCGCAGCAGCTATAAGCGTCATTTGCTGACCTTTGGTCATTGTCAGACTTGTAGATTCTGTTGTTCCGGTAATGACCACCACGTTTCCAGTGGCGGCAGTAAGGTCTACAGCCGTAGCTGAAGCTATGTCAGCACCAGCGGATTGAGTTTGCAGGGCTGTGAAAGTGTTAGCACCTAGAATAGCGGCTGTTCCTGTTACACCAGCAGGGGGAAGTCCTGTCGCATTGGTCAACGTGCCGGATGCTGGAGTGCCTAAAGCCGGTGTTACGAATGTGGGGCTGGTAGCAAAAACTAATGATCCTGATCCCGTTTCATCACTAACAGCAGTCGCAAGATTGGAGGATGATGGTGTCGTTAAAAATGTCCCGACATTAGCGCCAAGACTAAGGGAGGAACTTATTATGATCCAGTAAGTCGCATCTGAGCTTGGATCAGTCGTACCAGAGGTCGCAAGAATACAACGGTAACTCTGATAATCAATAGGTGAGTAAACAACATCTCCCGCCGTATAGGATGTCCCGCTTACCCAAGCATCGGCATCTGATGCGTTCGCTGCCGCCGTTGCGCTTGCCGCCGCCGCTGTTGCGCTGGTCGCACTAGCTGTCGCGCTCGTTGCCGCTGCCGTAGCATTTGTTGCAACAGTCGTGAAGTCGGTATTGAACTCTCCAATACTGGTATTCATTTCTCCTGCGAATGGTGAATATAAAGCTCCCAGAAAGGCATCAGCCCTAGTGTTGAAAGTCGCTGGAGTATCAGTCCGCGCCGGAGCCGTTGGTAATGGAGTAATCGGTGTGACAGCCATTATGTCAACCCCTCGATTTGTAGTGTGCAAAGTGACACGGTTGGATTTGTCATAATAATATCAAACTCTTTGAAGAAGCCGTAAATGATAGTGCCTTCTGTATCTTCCTCGGTTATCCAGACGCTTGGCGTACTTCTGACCGCAGTCAGTACAGTTTTAACTTGAGCGAACCTTCCTGTTTCAATAATAACATCTACATCTGCCCGATCGCTAAAACTCCCAGCGGTAACAGTTACGTTTCCACTTTCATCTGTAGCCTTGGTGGAGTAATCAACAATTCCAAAGCTCGCGCCGTATTGGCTATCCCCGATGGTATCATAGGTTCCGATAGTCATGAGTCCGCAGCTTGCTGAAGAGGAATCTGTCAGAGTTACCGTAATGACCGCCGCGCTGTAGGGAGGCAGTCCCAGAATAGCCAGTTGAGTCTTTCTAACAATCGCCGTAAAGAAATAATCGTACCAACTTGTAATACCAGAGTCAGAAACCATGTCATAAGTCTGGTTGAACACCGTTCCTTCTGTTGGGTCTACCATCAATATCGTTACCGAAGCGCAATCAGTATTGATCAATGCCAGCGCAGTCGTTATTTCTGCTGGAGTAATGACAACGACCATCCCTCCAGAATTAACTGTCTGTTGCTGAACCGGAGCATTAAACATCTTCCAGCGATTCGTGTAGCTTATAAATTCCCACCAAGTCTCAGAGGTGTCAGTTGTTGGGTCATGATTTGTATTGGAGTTTTGCTTTGATTTATAAATCTTGTGAATATTGGGAGTAGTTACAATGACATAGTCATCTTCCGCATAAGTCGTACCACTAGCCCATGCAGAATGATCAGCCTCCGTGACCGTTGATGAAGTCAGGGTGCTGTCAGTTATTGTGTGAGGCTGGATAACTTTCATTATGCTCTCGTCGGCGGTAAACCGTCCTTATCCCATCTGTCCTCAATCCTTGCAATTTTAGCGTTGGTTTTCGCAATGACAAGCAAAAACTCGCTCATGTTCATACGCATACCCATCATCTCACTAGCCATAAAATTAGATGCTTCTACTGCCGCCGTTGATTGTATTCGCTCACCTTCGTGAAGCCTTGCCATGAAGCCATCATAAGGTACTCGCTCCAGACCAGAAGCAAAACCCCCGACACTACTTGTTCCGCCAGCCTGAGCCTCAAGCGTATTCAAAATTTCCTGCGTACTTCCCAAAGAGAGCAAGCTACTCAGCACGGCAGGGTCTGATTGATTCGCTCCCGCAACTAAGGTAAGCCATCTTTTTGTGAAGGTCGTGTATTGATCCTCTAATGATTTCCCTTGGCTTCCTCCTTCCTCGAAAGCTGAACCAAAGAAAGCGCCAACGCCTTTTCCTTTCTCATTAGTTCCAATGAAATCTGATGCGCTGAGATTAACGGTTAGTCCAGCTGCTCGCGCAACCTCGCTCAGAGTAGCGTCAATTGCCCTGAAGCCATCAACTACCGCCGTTGCCTGTTCTAAAGATGTCCGCCTGTTGAATCCATAGAACTGTGCGCCAGATGCAAATGGCTCGATGTCGAACTTCCTGCTCGGATCGTCCTCTAAATCTTGCGTCAACATCCCTGCGTTATGCGACATCGTTCCAGAGTCATCTAATAGATTCGCGGCGAGCGCGATAGCGCCAATCGCCAGTGTGATTGGATTGGTCACGAACGCCCATACCCTCGAAGCCCCAGCCGCTATGGCGGCTGACAAATTGGCTCCAGCCGCAGCCGCCGCCGTAGGAGGGCCAACAATGGAAGAACCAGTGCCTACTGCCGTGCCGAACAACCCCCCAAGAAATTGGCCTCCAGTAGATATGGCTGACCCTATCGTTGCTCCTGTCCCTCCAGTAGCAGCCGTTCCAGCCGTCGATCCAGCCACAGAAGTCGCCGCAGAAGTCGCCGCAGAAGTCGCCGCAGAAGTCGCGGCACTCGTAACCGCACTCGTTGCAGCAGCACTACCCCCTCCAGTGATTGCCGCCCACACCGCAGACATTCCAGATGTAACCGCGCTAAGAAATCCTGATATTCCTCCACTACCGAATATGGCGTTCATTAAACTCTGAGCCATTAACTCCGCAATCATTCCCTTAAATCCCTCAACTACAGAATCAAAGAAATCCTTGAATGATGACTTTCCATCAATCAAGGCATAAAACAAATCACCAAAACTTGACTGAACATTCGTCAGCATATTATCCATAATCCGCTGTTTGGCTGCTGCATTTTCAACAGCTTGTTCATGTGCCTCTATCTCTTCGGTTGTTAGCTCCACCTCAGTTTTTACGTTGGTCAATCCAGCAGCCAAATAATCCGCTGCTGTAGTCGCGTCTTGTGTTGTTTCTGCTACCACGCCCAACGTAGCTTCAAAATAATCTGCTGCGGTCGTTACGTTCGTCAATCCGGCATCTAAATAATCCGCTGCGGTCGCTGTATTTATAGCCTCTGTCTCTACGTCGCCCAACATAGCTGCTAAATAATCCGCTGCGGTTACACCCTCGTTCATGACTGGAACAAGCTCTTCTATGACTTCCGTAGTAGTAGCCACTACCTCAGTGGTTGCGGCGGTCTCTGTATTAAACCCTGCCATCTCCGCTGTCATTTTTTCTACTGCTTCGTCTGCAAGTTCAATGGCGGCAGTTGTCGCGGTTATCTCCCCTCTCAAATCATTCGCTGCTACTCCCATTCCTTGCATCATGCCCAGACTAGACACCAGTGTAAGCTCTTCATTCAATTCAGCTAATTTTGATCTTAAAGACTCAGCGTATTGGATCAGAGGCAAAAGTCCTTCCTCGGACGCTGCTTTCAGTTGTTTAGCGAATCTTTCAACATCATTATCAAGCAAGAGACCAAGAACAACAGTAAGAGCAGTAATACCCGCGATTGCAAGAGTTACTGGACCCCCTAGAAAAGTGATTGCCGCACCTAACATTCCCATAGCTCCAGATGCAGCCGATACGGTCGTAACAAATGAAGCCCCGATGCTAACTACGAATTTTGTGACAAGAAGGGTAGTAAGTACCTGTAGCCCATCTGTAAGCGCATAGACCCAATTCGTAAACTGTTCGGTTTGAACAAAGGTATATATGTTGTTTGTTAGGCTGATGATAGCGTCATCAAAAGCGCCTATGTTATCTTCAATGACATCAAGAAGAGGAACGCTTAATGCAAGGAATAAATTGCCTACTTCAATTTTCGTATTACTCAGCGATCCCTTAACAACCTTCATTCGCTGTTCAATTGTGCCAGCCATTTTCTGAAAGGCCGTTTCAGTTTCTCCAGCCTTGTCACCCATGTCCTCCATGATTTGAGCAAATGTCTCAGCCCCTCCTCCAGTGAGGGCAAAAACTGTATTCAGAGCTTCGGTGCTTCCAAATAATTCAAGGAGGGCTTCTTGGCTTCCGTCAGTCTCTTCTATTAACTGCTCTAAAAATCCTTGAAACCCGTGAGCCTGTAGTCCAGCTAGATTAAATTCAATTCCTAGTTCTTCGGCTAACTTTGCGGCATCGCTGCTCGGTTTGAGAATATTGGTTAGCGCCGCCTTCAATCCCGTAACCGCTTCAGAGGTTGCTATTCCTTGTGTTGTCAGGGTTGATACAACACCGAGCATTTCCTCAAATGAGAGACCTGCTGTAGATGCGATGGCGGCAACCTTACCAACGCTTGCGGATAGTTCGCCAACAGTTGTCTTTCCCGCTTTCATTGCGACAAAAAGAGCATCACTAATACCAGTGACACCATCAGCCTCAATACCAAAGGCGTTCATGATACTTGTCAGACCATCAACAGCCGTAGTGACATCGGTCACGCCACCAACGGCAAGTTTGTTCGCAGCAGTCACTAATTTGGTGGCTGCTTCTGCGTCTGCGGCTCCAGCAGAAATCGCCTGATAGAAAGCTCCAGCCTGATCCGCAGCAGTACCCCCGAAAGTAGCGGCGAGGTTCTTGGCCTCCTGCTCAATACGGGGCATATCAGTGAAACTACCTAGAAGGGTGCTTACTTCGCCGAGGGCTGTTCCAAAGTCAGAGGCATCCTTCGCCATGCCAGCGAAAGCCTTAACGGAAAGAACAGCGGTCAGCGCGGGGAGCAATGCTCTCATTGCTGATTTTGCTCCACCTCCAGACGCTGAAAACTTATTCAGATCACCAGTTGCGCTCCGAACGCTACTGGAATCTACGCCTACAAATACACCTATCTTGTCTTGCGCCATTCCTAATTCCTGATTGCTGCCTTAATATCTTGCTCTAGGGTTTCTGAAACCTCAGACTCGATGTCTCTATAGGGAGCTGGTGCGATTGAATCGTTGTACTGCTTTGCGCTTACCTCATACAACAATGAAAGCCTCTTAATGATCTTTGCTTCCCATGATGATAACTTGATGCCCGTTAAGTCCGTCCAGCTTTGAATGTCTTGCCAAGACACCCCACGAAACCCAACATCAGCAACCAAATCTATCAAATACGAAAAAGGCGCAACATCTGGCATAATCGGATCATAAATACCCTCGATTCTTGCCGACTTTGCGCCCTTCGCGACGGTGTTGAGCCACGCCCAATACCTCACATAATCTTCAAGAGACTCAATTACTTTAAATTGTAATTAGCCCTCTCAGCCGCAGCCTCTATAACCTGTTCAGCCACCCATCCTCTATTCTGGTACAACATCAACGCGTTCTTGCTATCACACTTCAAGACTTTCTCATCATAGATAACATTCGTCCAAGAAATAGTACACTCCGCAAGAATGTTCATTAGAGAATTTTCCAATGCCGCCGTTGGAACCTTTTTGTTCCTGTACTTATTGGCGTTCTTTGCGTCATATTTCTTTGCCGTTGCTGACCATTTCGCTGAGTCCTTACCCAGAACCTTGATGGTGACTTTCTTACCATCATCATCCACCAAGGTTTCCTGTGTAATTGGATGAACCAGAGTCACCGTAATGCCCTGACCCGCAGCCTCTTGTAAATCGAATTGCGCTAAGTCCATCAAATAACTCCTTAATTATTAAGTAGTTACGACAGTGTCCCTATTGCGCTCGACTTGAATTGTCCTCTGGACAATTGAATCTGCGCCACCAGCGACAGTATCGAAAGAAACAACTTTACCCGTGTAATAATCATCGGTTGCGTCTGAAAATGTAATCTTGAAAGAATAAGCATTATCAGAAGCCAACGCTGCCAGAACGATGACTTGCCCTGCATCATCATCATCTCTGTTCACGGTAAACGTATCAGCACCATTATTTACAGTACCTTTGTATTTATCCGTGTTACGTTGAGCAATCGGATTACTTGTCACAACATTAAAGACCTTGCCGCCAGCCGACCAATCAGTTACCTCACCAATCGCAGTATAAGTTAATGATGGATAGCCTGTGCTAACATCATCATCGAATGTCTCTGGCAAAGAGGCAGATATTGAGATCGTAGTGGTCGCTAAAATCTGAGTCGAATTTGGCATAACCTCACCTCGTTATAAAAGAAATGTATCCTATGGATACGACTAATACATACCACCCCTCTTCTGCTACTCCGGTGCGGCGTTCTACTGATAGTATTGTAGCACTCTGAGAAAGATATGCGACACTACTTCCAATTCCGTAATTTGCCATTATCTCTTCCGCTTTCTCTTTCGCGGTTATCGCTCCACTGTCAGCGGGATAACGGACAACAACCCTAAAGATGCCAGTTGTTTCATTTGTATCGGTTATTGAGTTGGCTTCAATAGGATTTGTAATATTTCTTAATTCCGCATACGCCGTCCCTGCCACTGGTGTATACGGTGAATTCTCATAAGCAATCGGCAGACCAAATGACCCGTCAATGTACGACTGAATAAATGCTTGATCAATCTTAACGCTCATTGAGCATCACTCAACATCTTTTTGACGTTTCTATTAAGTCTGACTATGTTCTTTGCTACCATTCCGTCATGCTGTTCCCAGTGAGCAACATAAGGAACATTGTTAGACAGGTAATCAACTCCAGACGTTACTCCGTTAGCGACATCGTCATAAGCCTTACCGCCAGCTTGCCCGATACTAAGTTTATCCTTGTTACTCGTTTCAGTAAGTATCGGCGAGCCTGTGCTTATCTGCCAGTTTCCACGCATCCTTCCGGTTCTAACACGGGTATCCATTATGATTGACCGAAATAGCGTAATCTTTACCGCCCTAGAAAATTGATCCAGAGTCGTTTCGGTTTTCTCAGCCCATTGTTCAAAAGTATAGTTCGCCATTATTTTCTCGCCTGTAC
>NZER01000177.1 GCA_002690445.1 Candidatus Pacearchaeota archaeon | reverse complement strand
TCTAACGGCAAATCGCGAAGCTAGTCTCTTTAGGTTGCCCTCTGAAACTGGGATTTGGCGCTTGTTCAAATAGTCTACCATCTTGGTGGCAATCGAAGTTGCCGCGTCCTGTGGGAGTCCGAGGTCTTGAATAACTGCTATGAGTGGCTCTTCCTGTTCTGCGTTGGAGTTTGTGATAGAGAGGGGGGTCTCTGGGGGGAGCTTCTCTCCGCCGCCGGTGGGATCTGCTTCTCCCTCTTCTCCTTCGCCTTCATCTTCCAGCTTCTCTTTTTCTTCTTCAAGCTCGACTTCATTTTCAGCAACCTCAAGTGCATCCTCGATGTTCTCTTCTGGATCTCCGGTCTGGAATTGTCCTAGCACGGCACGAACTATATCTTGCTGAAGTTGTGGTAAATCTTCCAGCTTTTGCTCGCCGCTGGCAACTGCCACGAAGGCTGCTGCGTTCTCAGCGCCGATGGCATCCTCTAGGGCGCCCCCAACCTGCTGAACAACTTGCGGCTGCTGCTGCAATTGCTGAGCGCCGGCTTGGGCGTAGGTGTTCTGCATTTGTCCATAGCCTTGGTTGGCTGCTTTAAAGTTTCCTTGCCCTACTGACTGTGCGACACCAGATGCTTGCGCAGCGCGTTCGCCTGAATAGGGAGCCGCCTTGGCGGGATCGACCGGGTCGAGCATTTTCACGAGCTTCTTTAACATTCCCTGTCGAGAAGAACCAAGGAGTCTCTTTCCGATCATTAGGGCACCTGCGCCAATCGCGAGTGGTGCGCCAATCGTTGCAAGCGTACCTAGAAGACCGCCGGCTGTTAAGGCACCGCCGCCAGTCAGCCACGTAGCCAAGCCCCCAACACCCTTTGCGGCGCCGGCTAGCATGCCGCCATATGCGGTAGCTCCAGCGCCCGCTGCGCTTCCTACGGCACCAGCCACGCCCGGTACCATTGCGCCGGCACCAACTGCGGCGCCGCCGAGTGCTGCCTGCTTCGCGCTAACTTCTTCTAATTCTTCTTCTTCTTTGAAGAACTTATAAGTTCGAGAGAGATCTTGGAGGAGCGCTTCTGTATATTGCTTCAATGTGACGATAATAGAATTGGACACCTCGACGGGCATTTGTCCGTTAAGTCCTGACTCCTTCACCGATTGATACATGAGCCCAAGAGATGTTACTCCCTTCTCAAACTTTTCAGAACTCTTGATGTTTGGAAACCCCGGATAATCCTTTTCGAATTGATCAAACATCTTCTTAACTGTCTTGTTGGATGCCTGATCCATGGCGCGCTTGAGCGTGCCGGTAATCTTTGTGCTGTGTTCGGGGTCTTTGCCTCCGATCATATTCTTAAGAGAGTCCCAGATGCCTTCATTGATGGCACCTTCGTTGATAGCCTTGGCTAATGCGTGCTCATCGAGGCGGCGCTGAACTCTTTCTTGAATAAGTTTCTTTACTTCCTTTTGGGATAGCTTGGTGGGCTTTTTACTCATTGTGGGTACTTCCTATAATATCATTTAGTAATCGATTAATTTTGTCTGCCTTGGTAAAAATATTAGGCAGACTTAAATCTTTGGCCTCTCTCATCATGAAAGCGCCCGGAGTCGATGGCTCCGATACAAAATCAAAACAGATTAATTGAAAGTCGTCTTCCACAATGGTGGCTCCCTGACTTTCGCTGACGGATCCCATTCCTCTGGATGAGATGCCAAGTTTAACTCCGGAGTCTACAAGAGAGCGGAGGATGTTTCCAGAGGGAGTGTCAAGAACCTTGACCTTGCCCATCACATCTTTGCCTTCGAACCACACATCTGTAACCATGTGGGAGGCATTTCTTAGGTTGATGACTGAATCTTCGGGGTGGTCGAGTTCGCCTAGGGCGCGGCGTTCACCGACTAACTTCTTATAGTTCTCGACCTCGCGCATTAAAACGCGGTGAGGATAGACGCGACCGTTTCCATTTTGCACATCAGACTTCTGCATAATTCCTGAAAGCATCATGCCGCCATCGGCAACAAAACGCTTCTCGGCTTCAGTGAGCAGGTCTTGACATACGCCGCCTTCGCATAATTCATAGTATTCTCGTAAAAGTACTTTAGCCATATCGTTATTCCTTTGCTGCCATGACGTCAGCCGGTGACGTGTCGTCTGCGTCATGTACGCCGGGTGGGTTTCTTTGTGCTTGCGTGGTTGTCATCATTTTAATAGTTCGGGACACGTCTGCAATTGCTCCCTGCAGCTGTCCCATACTTTTTTGAACTTGTGGTTCGTCCAGGATCCCTAACGCCTGTGCATTCTTGGCTAAATCTGCGTATGCGCCTCTCAAAGTTTGGTCCGACTTGCCTAATACTGTCGCGGCTTTTGCCATTTGGGCTTTTTGGGCTCCTTGCTTTTCAATCTCGGCTGCGTCAGCACCCATCTGTGCTGCAGCATCCTTCTCTCCTACGGCGCCTAGGGCGGCTCCGATTCCTTTTTTCTTCAGTGCTGACGCAGTACTACCCAATTTTGACATGGCGCCCTTGGCGTGTCCGGCGGCTTGTGTGGCGCCGCGGCCTACCCAGCGCCCAAAGTCGGCTATGGCGCCTTCGTCGATCTCTCCGCTTTTAACCATTGCGTCGAACTCTTCGAAGACCATTTGCCTCAATGCGGACTCTGTTATTGTAACTTGTTCCACAGCTAAGAACCCTTGCAGCAGTGTCTAACTGGCTGAAGCATCCACTTCTGTGTCCAAATGTTTGTATTCATATTTAACTCCGTTGTCTCCGAAAATCATATTAAGTATATATGAAGTTCCGGAAGATAGCCATCCTAAAAGAAAGAAATTAGCTACCGATACATCAAAATTAAATAGTTCTGTGAACGGAGAAAGCAACATTAAAAACCACCCCACGTGAAATCCTACACACATTGGGCACCGAAGCAGTGCTCCTATCTTTCCCGTCTTTGGTCGGCAGCGATCAAAAATCTTTCCGTAAACAATAATTTGAGTGAGCCCATAGGCGCACAAGATAAAGGCTAATAATTCCAAGTTAACTCCTACTCGAATGTATACATGTAATTTAATGAATAGGGATCGCGGATGTATCCCGTGCGAATTGAACCCTGATCTATTGACTGTGGAACTTCCCCAAGCTCGGTGGAATATTCCTTGTCGGGATGCACAAGCATATCGTCGTCCATGGAGACAATTGCTTCCATGTTCTCGAAATAAGGGCGCTCTTCATCAATAAACATCGAAACGTTAATCAGGGCCAACTTGGGTCCGCTTATAGTTTCTTCTAGAGGTTGTTGAATGGTCCCTTCAACGGCGCCGTAAAAAGAGCCGCCTTGAATTGATTCAGGCACCAAAATCCCCCTCTTGGTGAGGTGTGCCATCAATCGGTTCTGGGCGCCATAGACTAAATCATTCATGGTTTCTTTGGGAAAGACCGTCACCGTATTGTTCGTAGGAGATAAGACGATGTCGATGTCACCATGATCAAAAATCATCACATCCCCATTGAGAGACTGACGCGCTTGTAGTTCAAGCCGAACCTTTTTTTCGTTAGCCTTTTCGCCAATCTTAATTACGATTGCCATCTTCAAATACTTCCTTTACTAGTGATTGGGCTTTTAAAACCGTTAAGAGAACCTCTTCGCTAACGCTTTCGTTTTTGAATTCATCTAATTTTTGTACAACAGCTTTTGTTTTATCAACCATGGTTTCGTCGCTAGCGATACAATCTACCATTATGGCTTCTGTTAATTTCGTTTTAAGGCGCGAGATCTCTTCATTAAGAAACATCTTCAATTCTAAAGAGTTGTCCACGAAAGACGTGATGTAATAATTTAAAAGCTTCTTCTGTTCTTCTAGAAGACCAACATCGTATTTCGTGTTAAACTTTTTGATAAACGTTTCAACAACCACTGAGTCGATCTCCCCTGGTACTTCTTCCTCTGTGTCAGAAATCATTCCGTTAATGACCATGGTTTCCAAAAGAACCTTATCCTTGGGGGCAGTCGTTGGGGAAAACATTTGTGATATTGTTGCCAAGCTCTTATAATTCGGAACAAAGTTGCCAAACACTGCAGAATCTAGATCTTTGTTAATGTCACGAATAAGCTCCGTCTGATCATCAAACAGTTCTTGGGGATTAATTAAGCGTCGCTGTAGCGCTGCCTCTCGGACAATCCTCATGCAGTGCGGTGCAGCAATCCTTTGGTTTCCATAAAGAGAGCGGTAGCACTCAAGATCATGGCGAAGGCGAGTTCCTGGTTTAAAGTGTCTTTTAATTATTTTAACAATTTTGTTTTTGCGCTCGTTGTCCTTTTGCAGGATGGCAGATGTGCCCTCCCTTATCAGTGCCTCGTAAACAAACGCGGTATTACGCTTCTTGTTGTGTCTGATCTTCATCCTTTTGCTCCGTTAATAATTGATTCTTGTGTTCAAGCCCCTTAAGTAGGTTGCGAAGTGACTCGCTAACCTCAAAGAGTTTTATTTCTTCTTCATCTCCATCTAAATTATAAGTAGATTGATCAACCTCATAAATACCCTTCGCTAAACTAGGGATGGTGTTAATCTCTGACCCGGGAAACGTTGCTCTGTTGGAGGCACCACGCTTCTCATGATTGTATTGGGCATTATAATTGCGCGTGCGGGGTCCACTATTTTTCCTCTTATCACTCTTAACAGGGTGGTATACTTTTCCTTTTGCTCCGGGTGTAAGGCGCGGCGCATTTCGGGATCCCGGGGGTACCGCGAGAAGGGCGGACTCTTCGCCGCCAGCCTCGGCGGCGGGCATCTCTTCGGGTGCACCTTCCTCTGCTCCCATTTCAGCGTCCATATCCATTCCCATATCGGCGCCCATATCACCGCCCATGTCCATTCCTCCGCCTGCTCCTGCTGTTTCGGCTGCAGCGGCATCTTCTGCCACCTTCTGGAGCGCTGCGTCGTGCTTGCGGTCATAATACATCTCGCGCTGGTTACGGATAAACTCTTCATGGGAAAGCCCAAAGATGTTGTCGGCAACCCAAGCGCGGGAAAAATAACCCTCGGTGGCTGCGCCGGCAATATCAAACTTTGCTTTCCACTGTTCAATTTCTTGAAGCTCGGCAATTTTAGAGGGATTGTTGAGTGCCAAAGTGAAGCTTAAAAGATCATCTCCCCTGAAGCCCAAGGTGTAAAGGTGGATAATGCCGATCTTTTCTAACTCGGAAACAATAACCCTCTGTAGTCTCTGGATGGTTCTTGCAAAACGAATGTCCTTTTGCGCGAGTGTAGTCTTATCTTCGGCGGCTCCCTCTCCCATGGCTAGATAAGCTTGGGGGATCTTGAGTGCTGAAAAGAGTTTGTCGCGTAGGTACTTTACATCATCGATGGCTGTGGTATTTGAGCCGCCGGCGAGGTTGGTAATATCTGTTGCTGAGCCCGGACGTACAGGAATGAAGTAGTCTTCTTCAATGCTCATCGGATTATAACGTAGGTCTACGCGTCCGGACTGGGGATCAACGACTGAGTGTCGCTTGAGTTGAGTCTCAATCTTTTCCATATACTGTTCCACATCTTGGGGAGGAATAGCGCCCACATCAATCTTGAAGAGTCTTCGCTCAGAGGAACGAATCACCCGGTAAGCCATCATGGCATCTTCTACCAAAGTTAGCTGTCGGAATATTCGACGGCATGGATCTAAAACGGCAGTGCCATATGGAGCGTGTTTATCATTACCAAGAATTCTAAAGTGAGCCATCTGCCAATTTTCAAAAGTCATCCCACCAGAGTTCCACTGATACTGAACATAGTTAGGGTTCGTCGAGTCCTTTCCTTCGAGTCTCTCCACTTCAGAGGAAGGAAGCGCAATGACTGATTGTACACCGTACTTCTCGTCGATGTCCAGATAGAGAAAGAAGTCTCCATACTTACACATTGTGCGTGCCCAGCCAAATAAGTTATATTGAAGGCTCAAAATGTTTTCATACAGGACAGCTAGTACTGCTTTAATCTCTTCGTTCGGGCACCTGATATTAAGCATCGGCCGCAAATCGGAATACGTTGTCATTTCGTCGGCATAAATATCCAACGACGATGCGATCTCTGGGGTGTATTCCATCTGATCGAAATCGACATATCGCTCCACTCGGCGTTGATTCTGCATCGCGTTTGCTGCGATTGTGTCCAGGGGATTATAAAGAGACTTCTTAAAGTTCTGCCCAGATGCCGACTGAAACCGGCTGGAGAACTTGTCCAAATGCTGGCGTCGGATCTTTCTACCGGACTGTGATCGGTAATTAACAATCGGACCCGAGAAGAGTCGTGTTAACGCTCTAAATAAACCTGACTGAGCGTTGCGCGGATTTTTCGAATTTCTATAATCGTTGGGGGGCATTTATTTTCTCACTTTATAATCCATTTATATTGGCTATATAGCTTTTCTGCTTCTGACATTTTATCAAACAAGTCATCTTTTTTATAGCCTTGTTGTCCTTTTATTTGAGTATTCATAATTGTTCTCGATGTTAAAATTGCATCTACAAAGGCTTTTTTATAGTTAAGCTCTCTGGTGTTACTCTGTAATGCGGTGTCTCTAACCCAGCAAGCAATCGCAAGAGCCATAATCAAATCATCATGGTACCCTTTCATTGCTTGCGGTTTACCGTTCCTCCAAATAAATGTTTTCATCTCGTTAACTGTTCGAGAAGAATATATCTTAATTAGTTTGTTTCTGATGAATTCTTCAAGTTTTGCAACTATGAGGGGGCGTGTCTTGGAGGTGGTGGAAAATCCAGGAATAGCGTTGTGACGATATTCTCCTTCAAATTGTTCGATATATTCATGAGTTGATTTAATAGAATAATACAAATTTGGATACTCATATTCTATCAGCTTATCTAAAACTGTGTACCCTATATTGTTATTTTCTACTACGAGCATACAGTTTCCAAACTCTCTGCCAACTTGATTGAGCATGTTAGCATACATGTCGGGAGTTGCCTTGCCTTGGTACTCTCCGATACATTCTAGCGTTTCTAATTTTATAATGTGAAAGGCAGAATAGTCTGCTGCATCCCCACGGGCAACGTCAACAACCAGTAAATAATTACAGGTAGGATCGTACTCTTCCCAAATCCAAAAATTACGATCAAAGCCGGTGCGATATTTAGGCTCCTTCACAGTCGTAAGCAACCACTCCATGCACTCCGGATCAATGACGGTCTCGCCGGATGTATTGAAATTACACTTAAGCTCTTGTGCAATTTGGCGCTTCGACATGTTCTTGGTTTCTTTTTTATACCAGTCTTCATCTCTATCTGGGTGTACATCCCACTGGAGAGTTGTTAAATGAAAATTGTTTGCGGCTGCCTCTGCGTCAACGCATGTTTTGTGAAACCAATTCCCAACACCGTTGGGGGTGGAGAGCGCAATACAGCGCCCACCGGTGGACAACGTGGGATATAGCCCTGTCCAAAGTTCTTCAAGGTTTTCGATGTGAGCAGCCTCATCGAGCACTAAAAGCGACAGCGCTTCTGAACGTCCGGCATCCCCAGAAGTAGAAGCAGCTTTAATAGACGAACCATTTGAAAGTTCAAAAGATGTTCGGTTGTCCACGTCGATAGTTGAAATTTTGAGCCAGTCCGGAAGGTTTCGCATGACACTCTTTACTTTCTTTACAAGGTTTCCCGCTGTTGCGAACTTTGTTGCCATAACAAGAATTGCCTTGTCGCGATGGAACAACATCATCCAAACGATGTAACCTGCTGTAACCGTTGAGATTCCTAGCTGGCGCGCCTTGAGGATGACATTGAACCGATAATCATTAAAATCTTTAAGAAGCTCATCTTGAAAGTCATAGGTATCAAAAAGAATCAACCCGTGCATCGGGTGTGATATACGGGCATACGTGTTTAGAAAGTAAGAAGGATCCTTACCACATTTTAATATTTCTTTGACTCTCTGCTTTTTGTCTAACTGAAAACTCATACATCTTTCAATGCCGCAATAACTTCTTCACGATTTGCTAGTCCGCCTTCGCCATCTAAAACAATCATCTTTTCCATCCCATCGATCCACATCATATTAACAAGCTCCGCATCGGCTTTTTGTGCCAGTCCTTCTGGATCCAAGACATCGTATACTTCTCCCTCATCTTCCAAGTCGCGGTACTCGCCTTCGACTACTTCTTCTTCCTCGTCATCTCTGCTTCCGGGGATCCCAGCCATTGAATGGGATCCATACGAAAGTCCTGCCACTTCTAAAATCTTCTCAAAGGCTTTATTCCCAATGCGCTCGCGTAGGGGCCCCAAACTAATTGATGGTCTGCCTTCGGCGCCGGGATTGTAGAGCGTCTCTTCTCCTGGGTAATCTTCATCGCCGGGGCTAGACAACTCCACTCCTGGCAACTTCTCAAAAGCCATCTGAAATATCTCTGAGACCTCTTCTGGATCTCTGCCGTGGATCAATTCGCCGATGGTGGTAGCTATCTCGTCGGCACTCATTGGTTGGCGCGACCGGAAGGGGGTCTCCGCATCTGGATCAATTGGGTAAGTTTCACCGGAATCTACGACGCCTGTGAGTTCTTCCGGATCTTCCTCGGCGTGAGGCTTCTCCATGGGTTCTGTATCACCATGGTGTTTTGCGTATCGCGCGGGATCTCTTTCTTCGGGGGGCTTGTACTTGTCGCCCAATATCTTCTTAAGGAGGTCTTCCGCGGCATCATTGCCGGCGTGTCCTTCTTCAAGTAAATACTCTTCAAGAACAATGCGATAAAGATCATTGCGAGAAATATTCATGTTTACTTCTTCCGAGTATCGTTCTTCGGGCGCGTACCCAGACCACCTTGGTCCAAGAACGTTCGCCACTTGGTATCTACCGTATCCGCAGAGGGAGCTTCAAGCATCATTTCCTCATCAAGTCCGCCAACCTTATAATGCATCTGGGCAGTTACCCAAGTGCGTACTCGCGAAGAACTTTCTACGCGAACATTAATTTCGCCTTCTTTGACAAGGGTAACCGAATCTCCGGTGATCTTCTTATATTCCTTTTTCAGCCAGCCGGCAATACCTGAGAGTTGGTGTTCCATATCCTCTTCGAAATTGCCGCCGTATACTTCTTTAAGTTGAATTTCAGATTGGTAGCTAAGGCACATCATGTTGCCATAGAACTTCACATTAAAGCCGTCCATCACTCTCTGGTCAATGAGGGCATCACCTTCTTCTCTTCGGAGGATACCGGGCTTCGCTGGCTCGTAATCTTCTCCGAGCGCGCCGTCATATGCGTTCGCGGCAGCTTGTCCTAATCCTTGTATAATTTCGTAAACTGTTGCCATTATTTAGTGTCCTCTTTAATTTGCGGTCTCCAACCTTTTAACCATCTATCTTCTCTGCCTTCAACGTATTGAGTGTAGCAGGTATTGCAACAATCAAACTTCAAAAGACAAACATCATCCATTGATCTCTTTGGAAAAGTTCCGCAGACAGGACATGTTCTAGAAGATTCTCTATTAAGTAGTTTTTTTGTAACCTTTATACCATTAACGTCGATTTTATCTTGCCAGCCTTCATTTTGAAAAGATTTTAAATACAGTTCTCTGGCTTGGGTTATATATTCTTGCTCTTTATTTTCGTCCCAATTGGCATTCGGATTCGCTATAGCCTCGTGGCCAAACTTTTCAGCTATGGCTTTTTCAACAGCGGCAATCTGATTTAAATCTTTATCTTTCATCGAATACTCTATATGCTCCGTAGGTTGCGGCTGACCCAACCACCAATCCGCCAACAAACCACCATGTCTTATTACGCGGGGATGTCTTCTTAAGAGATTTAACTAGTGCTTGAATTTCTTTATCCTTATGCTCAATAAACAAATCATACTCTTGAGTGAGTGCTTTATGTTCTATCTTGAGAGTTTCTATATCGTAGCGGTGAAGCTCAGCTTGTTTGCTTAGTTCATATTTAACCACGTTATCACAAGCATATTGAAACCGATCATATCCCGAGAGCACTTCTGATATTGCCTGCTTGTTAAACAAGACTCCTTCAAACGGCGCACACTCATGTTGTCCCAAGATAGTAAACTGTCCCGTCTCTGCTTGAGCCGGTGGGGCAACCATAAGCAATAAATTAAGGAGAAACATATTCCAACCCAAGAGTGGTCTCTATGTCTGTAATTAGTCCTGCTTTGTCTTCAGTGAATTTTCTTGCGTATTCTCGCGTCTTCTTGTTACGCTCTACTTCAAGTTCTGCTAATGTTCTTTCGTAGTCTTCTTCGATGTTTGCTATCGATTCCAAAAAGCTTTCCATCAGTAGCTGCTTTTCTTCGATCTCTTTCTTATGAATCTCTTTGAGCCCTTTAACTTGTGCCTCATTAGATTCAATCATCGTAGTGTATGCCGACTGCATGAGGTGGTAGTCATAACGAGTCTTCAACACCACAACGAGAAGGAGCAACACAATGAGTATTGCTTTCCAATTCTTTAGGGCAAATTCTAAAATACGCTTCTTAAGCATTGTGCCCCCGCAATCTAGCGATGCCATCGATAATCGTCTGACCTCCAATATAAATTGCTGAAATAATTACCCAGTCTTCGCTGGTAACATGTCCCGTAAATGTAAGTCCGGTTGCGGTTGCCCACACCATC
>NZER01000176.1 GCA_002690445.1 Candidatus Pacearchaeota archaeon | reverse complement strand
CAGGAACAATGATACTATGTAAGTGAGTGCCCCAGCCATGGTGCTGCCAGCAAACCACCACAGTGGCCTGGTTATTTTCCTAGATAGTGCAGAGAGCATGAAGCCGAAGCAGGCAAGAATCAAAGTATTTGGTGCCATCTCTCTCCATGTAGACCTACCTTCTGCCAGTTCCCCCTTAGCATCATTACACATCTGCTCAAACAGACTATCATCACCGTTCATTGAATACCTCCTCAGTGCATGTCCCATTCGACCCAGTCCACTAGAGTGCAACTTGAACCACCGACATTGGTCAGCAGATAATACCAGTTATCCGGCACAGTGAAGCAGACGGCTAGAGTCATGTTCCCACCGCTGCTATTGGTCAAGGCATCAGCCTGGACTGTCGCTGGGCTGGCAGAGCCTATCTTGGCGTTCATCTCCTCGCCCGTGTTCAGCGTCAGGGTCACAAGGACAAAGAGCATGCCCCCGCCAGTGTATCGGTAATTGGTATCCATAGCCCTGGATGGCGATGTGTCTACCGTGATATCATCCAGCTTCTCAAACTCTGGCTTGAGATACTCCATGCTGCCCGTAGCACCCATGTAGTTGTTCCAAGTCGCTGCCGTTATCAGGTCGCTTACTACCTTATCGGCTCCTGCTACCCACGCCATCTAGTGTTCCTCCCATTCGTTCCAGGTCATGGAGGGAGTTCCCGCCACATCGGTAACCTGGTAATAATGAGTCGGCTTTACTATGAAGGTGATGCAAAGGTCGCAGGTGCCCCCTCCGTTATGAGCCAGAGCACCTATCTGGGTGCTCGGAGTAGCACTGCTATCCGACTCCACTGTGATGCTGTCACCATTTCCCATATCAAAGGAGATGGTCACATAGAGTATCTTGCCCGATGTATTCTGGTAGACAGTATCCAGGGCACGGGTCGGTTGGTCATCGCTGACCGCCTGCATCTTATCGGCTTCGGTTTTGAGCCATTCGAGGCTCCCACTCGCACCCAGATAATTGTTCCAAGTTGCAGCGGTTATCAGGTCACTTGTTGATACATCAGCTCCAGCAGTCCAAGCCATCAGTGCTCATCCCACCTTCTATTAGAAGGTGAAGGAGTCCCCTTCGTTGTCTCCTGCTTGTAGTAATAATCCTTGGGGACTATAGCATGGAGGGACATCGCTATGTTCCCCCCAGTATCATTCTCCACCTTACCGAGGATAGTAGTCGGCGGGTTTGAAGCGTCACTCTTTACCTGATATCCATCACCATCATTCAAAAAGGCATGGACATTGATGTGCCTAATTGAACCCGAAGTGTTCTGATAAATGGTATCATCAGTATCAGCCGTAGAGATAGCCCCGATATCATCTATTTTATCCGCCTCGGTCTTTAGATACTCAAGGCTACCCGATGCCCCACAGTAGCTATTCCAGGTAGCTGCTGTGATGATATCGCCCGTGGTAACATCGGCTCCTGCTGTCCAAGCCATTACTTAATCTCCAGTAGCTCCTTTTCGTGCTCTCTATTCTCCCGTCTGAGGTCGGACACCGACTCCCCTATATTAGCGTTGCGGTTCTCAAGCGGTCTAACCTCCATGAGAGCTTCAATGCCTTTCCTCTCCCCGGGGAATACTGACCTTCTTAGTTTATGTCCATAACCGCTATTGAAGCAAGACTGGCACATTACATATCCTTCCTCCCAGGCTCTCTCCCCACCTCCGCATTCACATTTCACTATCCACCGTCCACGGTTCACATAGGCTATCAGGATATCCTCCCCCGCCTCCCCCATCACGGTGATGCCCTGCTTTGCCATTGCAGCCTTGATTACCATTTCCAGGTAGGTCTTAAACTCCGCCTTGAACCACTTATTAGCCGTTATAATCATCTGTGCCTCCTTAATACCCCAGGAAAGCCGTATCCCCGATTTCCCCGTAGCCCGCAGTGCCGATGAGCCAATACGCCTCTACATCAGCAGAGCTGAGCTGCCATTTAGTTCTCCAGACATAAGATTTCTTATCCCAGTCATGGGCTATTCCCTCAATGTGATAGTCACCATCCAGGGAGGCTTGATTCAATCGCACCGTTATGCGGGTGCCCAGGTCATGCCCCAGCACCTTCGGATAGAGGTTCGGCGAGTTCCTGTCCGCCACGATGGTGATGGACTTCAACCTCAGCTCGGCATCCTTATACCTAGCAAGCAGGAAATTAGCCAAGTCACCCGCTATCGCATCGGTGGTCATCAGAAGCCCTGTTAGAGAGAGGCTCCTATGTCCATAAGCGGTCTTACTGGTCGCATCAGCAGCTGTCTGCTCGGAGCCACCAGCCCTGGTTACCCTTATATCATTGTAAACAAACTCATCGTCAAGTGCGAGGTCAATATCAAAATACTCATCCTCCTCGGAGTCATCTCCGAATACGGCTTGAGCTGTTACCAGCGGAGCCTTTAGCCGAGCCGACCTGTCATGGAACACCATCTGCCCAGCTCCATCCATGAACAGTATCCCCCTCTCGGTGTCCTGAACCTCAAAGAGATGGTTAATGCCGTTCTTGTTAGCCAGGGCTCCCGTTGCCTGGAGAGAGGATTGCCCCGTGTTAATATCCCTATCGCCTGCAGGGAAGCTGATATCGTCAAGGACATTCCCAATGCGGGTGCCAGACGGTTCAGCTGAATAACCTGCGTTGTTAAGGAGGAAGCGAGCTAGGTTCTTTTGCATATCGGTGCACCGAACCACCATCAAAGGAGCCTTCCCGCCGATGCCTCCCCACTGGGGCTCCATGGATTCAATGTAGCCAGTGAACAGGTTTTTATACGAAACTCCACCATCCCAGCTGGCTCGGATGCTGGTCTTTTTAACGGGCAGGATGTTCGGGTAGTGAGACCCACCAGCGTTCTTGCTCCAGTATTCCCCAGCATCGTTCTCCAGGACAATGGTAGCAGTCCCCGCTTCTATCCTGTCCATCTCATGCTGCCTGCCCCGCCTGATACTTATAGACTGGACATCAGCACTGACATCCGCCCAAGTAGGGGTAGCAGCAAAAGGGGCAGTGGCAAAGGCTATCCGAGTGCTTATGTCTCGGTCTATCCCGCCAGAGGCTGTCTCAAAGGCAAACTCAAAAGTGTAAGGGAAAGGCATCTACTCCTCCATCGTTTCGATATCATCAACCTTTCTTATCATCCGCCGGCGTTTCAGAATCCTCTTTTAGCCGAATCTCCTCAGCGTCTCTGATGCGTTCAAGATATTCAATGAAACGCTCTGGCAAACCGTTTACCAAGGCATACGCTTCTCGGAGGTGTTCCATTTCATCGTTATCAACGATAACGCTATTATTAGCTGCTCTAATCTTATCAGCAATAGCCTTTGCCTTGAACATGATATCGGGGTTCTCCATCAATTTGTTCGTAAAGCACATACCTGCCAAGGTTTCTTTAACATCAAAATCAACGACTTCTTCTACCTGTTCCGTGCCTCTCATTACAGGCATACCCTGCTCATTAAAGACAGACAGTTTTTGCTTATATGGCCTCAAATCAATCTTCCAGCCTTTAACCCGTTCTGAGTCTCTGATATCCTTTCCCGTAGTTTTTTGGGCCTTCCTGTTCACAGTTTTTACCTCCTTATACTAGAGCTAATTCAATAACCTTATCAAGTATCTCAGTTGTTATCCGCCTACCTTTATACTCGATGAAATCGTCTGTGACTACAAAAACTGGCTTAGCATTCCCTACCAGATGAGGATTCACCCATAAGGATTTGCCATCAATCCAAGCTCCATCGTGGCCAATAGCCCACCCTTTAGGATACCCTTCAAAAAGTTCAGATTCTATCATCCGCCATTTGTTTGCCATCATTATATCAGCACCATTGATGAGGTCTGACCAGACATTAGCCCACTGTGCGGTTGTTTGAGTGCCCAAATCCCTAGTTCCATCTCCATCTGGGTTAATATCTCCTCTCATTGTTAGTGTAACTAAATTGGTATCTCCACCTCCCACATAGATAGCTGCATTTGTCGCTCCTTCAGTAGGAGCTGAACTGACATATAGAGAGGCAGCTAGTGTAACAGTGCCAGTAGCTATGATATTTGGTTCTTGCACCCAAAGCGAAGTAGCTGTAGCTGCCGTCCCTGCTGGGATAGTAATTGCGTTATCGCCAGCAATAAGAAATCTGGTCATTGGCTGATTTGCGTCAGCGGTAAAAGATTGGTCTATAAAAACAACACTAAAGCGTTTTGCCCCAAAGGCTGATGGAGCTTGACCTACCCATAGAGCGTCCTGGCTTGCATCTACCACAAATAAATTAGGATTAGTGTTCCCCTCAACTCTAAAGTCAACATCTGCTCCGGTTTCATTTATAGTTACTGCTCCATCAAGGCTCGATGCCCCATTCACCGTTAAACCTGTAGCGGTTAATGATGCAACTCCAGTGAGATTTTGACTATTCCAGTCGAATGGAGCCCCAGCTTGCCCGCTTAAATCTGTTAAAATATTAGCGGGTGTTCGCCAGGCAGGAATCCCCCCTTGCACAGAAAGAATAGTATCGGTTGCTCCAATGGCCAATCGTCTGAGTTGGGAATCACTACTAGCATAGGCTAGGTCGCCAGTCGCTTGACTATCAAATATATGAGTGCCTATACCTTCCCATTCTGCCTTGGTCAGAGAAGTTCCTATATCATCATGCTTAAGTTCATTCGCCATTGAATCCCTCTATATGAGCATCCGATGCTGGATGTCATGGACTACTGTATCGGATGCTCAAATCCACTATTGAAGTTTCTACCTTTAATCCGTAAGATTTCTTCCCTAACAGTCGCAGCAAGGTCGTGCTCTGCTTGAACTGACCCCGCCACATTAACAGTAACAGCCAGATGCCTATAATCTCTGACCTGTTTGCCCTGCTCAATGACCTTATCAATCACATCAGCGTCTTCATGGATTCTCTCAAACTCAGCCGATGACCTGGTTGCCCTGCTCAATTGCTCTGAGTACTTTGGAATCAGAGCAACCTTCCCTGAATCCCTGAACCGATCTGATTCCAAAGTACTCAGAGCAACAGGCGAAACATTGGTTGGTAGTGCGGCCCTAAACCGTTCCGCCTCTAGGACGGTTTGAGAGATAGCCCCTTGAACTGCAGAACCTTTCTGCAGTGAGGTTATGAGCTGATCATGCTTCCAGACTCCTGCCGTTTCCTCCCATCCGCCTACCTTCGTAGCTACTTCGCTTACTTTATCGAGAAACGGAGTTATCGCACTCTCAGCACCCTCACCAAAGCCACCCCATTGCATTTTCGAGATATTGATACCCGGTATTTTGTTGAGCACATCTATCATCTTATTTATCCAGTCGATGATACCCTTCACCGAGGTCTCTATAATCCCGAGAATAGCTCCCCAGACCGTCTCTACCCCTTCTCTGACTTTATCCCAATTGGCAATAATCAGAAATGGCAAGGCCATAAAAGGAAACAGAATCGTCAATATCAGTTGCCAGTTCTCCTTAAAGAAGTCGACAAGATAGTTCCATAGATTAGTAAAGAATATCTTGATACTCTCCCAGTTCTTAACTACCAAAATGCCGACGGCAATGAGCCCAGCGATGGCTGCTATTGCTATTCCGACAGGGCCAAACATAGCTGCAAAGGCAGCCCCCAGCAAAGGCAGAGCTGCAACGATGGTTGGTAACATTATAAGTAGCGGACCCAGCACCAATAGTAATCCTCCGATAGCAGCTGAAGCAATGATTATCTGCTGAGTGAGTTCGGGGTTTTCCTCCATCCAGTCGCCTACCTTCGTAGCTACTTCGCTTACTTTTTCGATAAGCGGAGTTATCGCAGGTAAAAGTTGAAGACCTATAGCAACAGCGGTAGCATTAACCTTAGCTTGCAAGGCTTCGAATTGCCTAGCAGCCCCCTCATTCACTGCGTTAAACGCGTCAGTGGCTGCACCCGCAGAGCCATACATCGTCTCTATGGACTGGCTAAAAGCCTCAGCTTTATCACCTGTCAAAGCGAGAACCGCTCCCCCTGCTTCTACGGAACCAAACATTTTCATTAAAGCCTCATTGTCTCCCTCGGTATATCCTCTCAAGATATCTAGCGTTTTGGCAAACCCTAGTTCCTCAAGCATTGCCTGACCAGTTTCATAACCCAATTCCTCAATAGCCATTTTCATTGCATCCGTGGGTCTATTTAAGGCAACCATTGCCTGACGAAGCTGAGTTGTCGCTTGAGAAGTCGGCACACCTTGTTGCGTCATAGTAGCTAGGGCTCCTGCTACTTGTTCAAAAGCTATATTGGAAGCTGCAGCTATTGGAGCCACATTAAATAGAGAGGAAGACAATTCATCTAAGGTCGTCTTACCTCCCCTAACCGTGGCAAACATAATATCAGCTATACGTCCTGTCTGGTCTGAACCCATGCCGAAAGCATTAAGAACAGTGCTTAATCCATCAACGGCTGTTTCAGTATCCGTTACACCAGCGATAGCTGCTTTGCTGGCTATCTCCAGAAACTCTATGGCACTATCTTTTGGCACACCGGCTGAAATGGCCTGATAGAGAGCTTCAGAAGCCTCTACAGCATCCACCCCTAATCGTTTGCTCAAATCCAGGACTTCATCTCCAAACGATTCGAACTCATCCTCAGCGAGTAACATCAAAGAATTGACTTCCCTCATTCCCGCCTCAAAGTCAGCTGCACTTTTTAAAGCGAGAGAAAGCCCGCCCACGATAACACCACCAGCAGCTGTAGCTGCAACCCCGGAAGTCCGCATTAGACCTTTTAGACCTTGTACCTTTGTTTGAATCCCCTCAAATATAGGGGAAGCATTATCTTGAGCTTTGATAACAGCTACTAATTCAGCTTTTGCCATCGCCTACCATCTCCCCCCATAGCTCGACTAATGCGGGATATTTAGCCATTTCCTCTACATTACGGTTATGGATATCCTTGGCTTCCCGTAGGAGCATCGCCTCCATCACAGGAAACACCAGTCTCGGATTCTCCCTCAATGCCTGACTCGGAGTGCACCCGAAGGTTTTACAGATGGCTGCGATAATCGATGTCCAGTGTGGTAAACCTCCATCTACTAGCTCCCCCCTGAGTGCACTCAGTCTTTTTTTCGTTCGCCAGATGATTCCAGCTGAACACAGGTAAGTAACCAGAGAACCTCATCCTCGGTAAGGGAGGCTATAACCTTCGGCTTCCCATGTGGCTGAGGCAATTCCTTCCCCATCCAGTCAGTGAAGTTCCAAGCCATCACCTTTTCAGCTATCAACTCGCAGAGCTCATTGAATGCGGGCTCAATCTTTTCCAGTAGTTCAACGGATTTCGTATCCTTCCCTTCCCGCATTATCTCGCCTAGGGTGATAACCTGTTGAACACTTCCAACAGGTATGATTTCCACCCACTCACCCTTGTGAGGGTAGACGGGCTCGCCCTGCTCGGTTATCTCGGTTCCTTTTACTTTCCTCCCGATATAAACCACACAGCTGCCCCCGTCTATCCTCAACGGCTTTATCTTAGGCTTATCCATCAGACTCCTTACCCCCTTTGTTTAAGATACGGCTCTGGTCAATGCTCCATTCACCACCAGCTCGGCACTATATGAGGCAGCTGCCCCGACTTCTGACCGAACCGTGTAGCTCTTGACCAGGGCATTACCCGTATAGTGCGGGTTGGAAGCTCCAGCTGATGTGCCAGTGGGGTCATAGTCAAAGGCAGCTTCACCTGAGCCTATCTGCCCGAATATGGTCGCATCCCCCTGGCTGGCAGCGAAGTCGGCATATCCGTCAACACGGAAGGTCGCCCCGTAGAGCCCCTCAACAAACTCCTTTGCACTATCGCCAAAGGCGGTAATCTCTGGGAGGTTGACATCCACAGACATATCTATAGTGTGGAGCTCATCCTCAATCGCCACTGAGTTGTAGCTTAGGTTCGCTACCTTGGCTGCTAGTCTAGCCATTTCTCCCTCCTTAGTATCGTTATACTACTATGCGATAGTCCCCGTTATTTTCACATCCTATGACGCAAAGGGGACTTACACGCCTATTATGTCCCTAGCTCTATTCCACAGGTCACCATCAAGGTGATACTGGTTCCCGTGAAGGCTGTAATCTTTACCCGCTTCCAGGTTTCGGTGGCTGCCACTGTTGACAGCCTCCAGGAACCGACTGCGGTAATCACCTGCTGCATCCCTGAGATGAGAGCGTAAGCGTCACCCCCCCCATTATCCGAGCTCTGCTCAATGTCCACCGTCATGGTTGTTCCGCTGAAGGCTACAACTCTGAGGAGTGCCACAAAGCGTGTATTACCCGAGGTTACTCCGAGGTTATGAGCTGAGCCACTTACCACGCCACTGGTGGTGACGGCTGCATTATTCATTACGGTGCCCCTGACGATGGCTCCCGTTGCTGTCCATTTAACATTCAGCAGGACAGCTCCCGCCATTTGAAGAGGTCTAGCCTCATCATTAGGGCGAGCTTTGAACTCGTAGCCTGCATTTCCTTGAGTAGCAGCGTGTCCGATATACATCCCCACATTGGCAGGACTCGCTGCTCCTATCTCATCCCAGATGTTTGCGTCAATGTTGCCACTCGCCCCATCGAAGAAGCTATTTTGGTTTAACATCCCTCCATGGAGGGCTTCCACGAACTCTTCTGCCGAGTCCCCGAAAGCAGTTACTGGGATAAGGTTATTATCCACAGCAAGCTCAAAAGCATTACTCCTCCCAGACAAATCGTGCTCATTAACATAGAGCTTTGAAGTCGCTGCTGCTACTCTGCCCATTATCTCTCACCTCTCTTTTTCCTTAGAGCCCCTTGCCTGAGTTCCTGCCTCCTCGGTTCCACTTCCTCTTGATATTGACGCTTGATTTCCTTCACCTGCTCATCAGATTCATAGGGCACAATACCCTTATTCTTGAGCAGGTTCTCTATGTGGATACCCTGAGCCCTGTCCTCATCACCCAGGATAATGACATCACCACCTCTAACCTCCAACCTGCCATAGTTCAGGCGGAGCTTGACGGTTGCCACATATTTACCCTCCCCTGGTTTCAGCTCAGGCTTTTTACTTTTAGACATAGCAAATTACCTCAAACTCAGTGCTGATAAGATTATGCCGGCCCCATTGCGTTGTGCCTAGACCGCTATTGCTCTTGACGACGGCATCATCAGCATTGCCTCCTAAAGTCGAATCACCCTCTACCGCTGCCACCACGGAATCATCCCCCGATATCTCTTTGAAATCCAGCAACTCATTGGCTGCTGCCGGGTTATCCACGCCTCCAACGACTATGATGACCCTGAAAACGACGTCCAGCTTATTGGTGAATGTCTTGTAATAGTCAGTCGTTCCCATCAAGATAATGGCTGATGGGAATACGGGGATACTGTTCGGCAGTTCCTTGGCATCGTAGACCTTCTTTAGAGCCGAGATGGTCTCAAGCCTAGCATGCAATCCTGTAGCAGCTGCTTCTATCGTCATTTCCACTTACCTTCTAGGAGGGTGGCTACTTTGATGGCTACCCCCTTTGCAGTTTTCTTAAATGTCTCCTCAACGAAGGTAAAAGCACCTTTGCCCAATTTCTTACTGCTCCCCTCCATGTGCCGAGCCTCCATGCGGGAGGTGCCAAATTCCACAAAGGGGGCGTATTTAACATTGGTCTGGATAATACCTTCATTAGTTTTAATTTCGGACATAATGCTACTTTTAAGCCTGCCGCTGTCCACTACGGTAGCCTTCTTAACATCCCTCTCAAACGCTACTGTGAGGTTCTTAAGAAGGTGTTTTGCAGCAGGCTTCATGGTCTCACTATAATTCGTTTTCTGAAGGAACTTCTCAGCTCCCAATAATTCCAGGCTTATCATCAAACATTCCTCTTAATCAGTCGAGTTAGCATCTCCTTGACATCCTTATCCAACCCCTTGTGCACCTTGACTTCTCCATCAGCACCTGTTTGGCTGAAATCCTGAAATCCGCTATCCTTCCGCTTCCACCACTTGATGGTCTGAATGAGCACCGCCTCCTCCACCATGGGGTGGTATTGGTAGATATAGACATCGGAATCATCGGCATGGGTCGCAGCGGTGGTGCCGTTCACCCCCCGTATGACTGTTAGAACATGCGTGCTGATAGATGAGATATATAGCTGTTCGTTATCTATCAGGATGGTCTGCCCAGCTCCGAACTTCGTGCCGTCGTCAATGGTGCAAGTCGTCTGGGCTGCCGTCATGGAGGCATCATTCACATCGGTACCACCATCCACATAAGGGGTTTCCGAGACCCCATCCCCGTAACCGAACACGCCAGCCAGCTCAACGCCCCGTATCCGCCCAGCTCCGAAACTCCCGTAGCTGCCCTGTGGCATTATCTCTGCCCATGTCTTCGGATAGTGGTTGAGTGGTTCCACGATAAAATCGGTATTCTCGGTCAGAGTATTCTCAAAGGTGCCATCGCCATCCTCATCGGTTTTGAGAGTCGTGATGGTAAGGATATCCTCGTCAAAGAATATCTTGGTGCCCGCCCCCCTGAAATACAGGGTCTTACTCTCCACATAGAACCGCCTGTGAGTCAGCTCATCGGCGAGTCGGCTGGCTGCCACCATGAGGTTGGTGATGGCGGTATCAAAGGTCGTGCCGATAGAGACCCCCGCCAGCTCCAACCTGTCCTTGGCTGTGGTCAGGTCATTATAAGCATTCACCAGTCACGCCTCCTTCTTCTAATAGATAACCCCTCAGTCCATCCGCAGAACTTACAATGGGATATCCCCGCATCCGTTTCCTCCAAGGGATAGTCGCACCGAGGGCAATCAGTTCTCCGCTCAGGAGCCTGCTCCCCGGCTTGTTTTTGCCACCCCCGTATCTCCTCAAATGCTGCTCTACCTGGCATTACTCACCTACCTGATAAAGAGATAGACAAGACCCTTCTTAGTATCCCCAGCATTACTAATGACCAGTGTCAGCTTGCTCTTGGATACTGGTAAGAGAGGGTTATTGTTGATATTATGGACATACTCACTATTGGCAGTGTCCCTGTTGGCACCCCGACCTACCAGCACATCAATGCTATCCTCATCATTGATGACGATATCGTAGTTGTCGGTTGGTGCATCACCAGCAGCGTCTGGGTCGGTCATAACTGCCAGTATCTCACCATCATACTGGTCAGTCGTTTCCCCAACACTTGCCGAGACAGAGCCATCAGATGCACTCTGCCAGTCCCACTTTATCTTTTTTACCGAGTTACTTTTTTGTGTCTCCGTTATTGTGCAAGCCTCTGCCATTGCATTCTCCTCTGATAGGGTTAGCGGTGACTGGTGAGCAAAGGAGTCTTAACTCTGCCAGCCACCCCCTATCTGGGGGGAGACCCTCCCCCAGCGTTATTTTTGCTTCCTGTTCTCCTTTTCCTTTTTAATTGCTTCCTTCTCTAGGGTCAAGTCATATTCAAATTGTTTGGTGTCTTTGCCTGGCATATCTCCTCCTTACTCCTTTCACAGGGCTATTTCCCGATGGGCACTTTGGTCAACACCCTGAGAACGATGTTGATACACCCCGCTATAATGGTCGGGATGGCTACCCCTGGGGGTAGCCCACCGATATACTCGGCAACGCCCCCACAGATAATCAACACGCTCATCCAGAATGTCTTTGATTTCCACCATTTCTTCGGCATTTGTTTCACCTCCGTATTGATTACGGCATCCACTTCCTGGCTCGCCATCCGTGCTCGTTAGTAGGAAGCATCAACTTCCCCGCTACTGGGAAACTAGAGTTTGGCTCAAAGAGCCTCCACTCATTGCGTAAGACCATGACCATATTAAAAGCATGATAACCTGCTTCGCTGTCTCCCCAGACCTGCAGGCAGTTCAGCCCGTAAAAGAACGAGCTGTCGGCTGATGCCTTCTTAGAGTAGTCGTCACAGTCCCGCCTCTCCTGCTCCGCATAATACTCAGGCGGATAGACCAAGTTCGGCAGTAGCTCGTTCCAGGTGTCCTCATCTGTGTAGTAGAAGGCTCTATCTGGGAGCTCGTTGGTTATACGGGTCAGCCCCATATCCTCAAGGAGCCCCAGCACTGTCGCCCAGGGGAGCTCGTAGACAGGGTAGTCAGAGTCCTTCTCTGGGGGCACAAACACCTCCAGAGCTGCCTCCTCCTCCCGACATGGGCAGATTACCTTACAGAGCCACTGCCTGAACCGCTTAATCATCTCGCCCTCTTACTCATGAGCCAGTATTGCGAACCAATAGACCACGGTACCACCAGTGATATTGGCAGAGGTGGCATTGATGGTAAAGGTAGTTGCTCCCACAGAATTAATGAAGATCCCTGGGTCACCACCAGGGTCAGTTGCCCAATTAGCAAATACAGCCAGCGGAGACCCGCTCAGCCCATGAGTCACAACTATAGTCGGTCTACCATCGGCATTTGAGGAAACATTCCCTGATGCCCTGTTTGCCACCACAGGTGTCCCGCTTATAGTAGGACTGGTCACTGTGAAGGTGGTGAACAGAGCGTCTGGTGCTTCTATTCTGTCATTACCCGCATCAATCTCAAACAGGTCGGTGCCATCGCTCTTTTTCTCAAAGAGCAAGTTACCGCTTGACCACTTGGCTTTGACCGCCACCGATGCCCCGGGGGTCTCGTTTATCGGCTCAACTGGCTCCGTATCCACGGGTGGTGTAACGGCAGGGACACAGCCTGCCAGCAGAAATGTCAAGGCGCTAAGCCATAACCCCAGGAATCCGTAGAGTTTCTTTTTCATCTGATTACCTCCTCTCAGGTAGTTTCTTTTTACGGACAGGCTTCTTTAACATCCTGTCCTTGACGGGGGAGGAGAGGGACTTCCTCCCCTCCTCCGTAACAAGCTGGTCGGTCTTACCTTTAGCCCTCCCCATTATTCACCGATTAGGTAATGGCTGTCGGCATTGTCTCCTTCATATACCGTGCTCCGTAGCACAGCGGGATAATACAGACGATGGAACTCCCACTGGGGTCTGCCAGGGAAACCCTGACATAGGGATAATCCTCCGTCAGCTCCGAGGAGCGGATGTGCAGAATCCACATTTTCCCGTCATCCGATGAACCCAGGCTGATACCCGAACTGGTGGCTCGGGTGATGCTCCCGAAGTCATCACTGTTGGCAGTAGCCGTAACCTCATAGTCAAAGGCTATGGCGGTGCTGTTGGAGGGGGTTACATCATCGCATTCCTCCACCGTCAGCGTTGATGCTGCTCCCGTAACACCCAAGTAGACCAGGAAATCAATCCTGTCATAGAGCTGGGTGTTGACAATATCGGTGGTCTTCCCCCCATTGCAATCAACGGGTGCCAGTCCCACCGATGGTGCTATAATCAATTCTCCGAGACTCATGTTCTTTTCCTCCCTTTACTTACTTATCCGCTACCACTAGGCAGCCAGGCTGATAAACGGTGACAGGGTATTGGCACCCCTGCGTGGGGTCAAAGCATTCAGCCATGACGGAGCACCGTCATATCGCATCGTGAATCTAAACGCCACCTCATCGGTAGCGAAGGAGACATGGATGGATGATGCGGTTTTAAGGTTGCTACCCTGTTTGTCCCCGACCCAGTATTGGCTGAAATCAACCAACCCGATATCTCCAGCCGACCCCATGGTCGCCATCTTCTCGGTCAATATCAGGGGCTTGCCCATCAATGTCCCGAATGGCGAGACCGCAGCTGCACCAGCTGGGAGCCACACGGGGGCTCCACCAGTGCCAACAGCCAGGCTCATGGTGGCCAGCTGAGGGAATGTGTCAATGTGAGCCAGCCACACAGAGTTGCCGAGACAAGACGGATGGCATCTGCTCCACATATTCACGATGTCCTGGTAGTTGATTTCGCTGCCCGTGTCCCTGGTCACATTTATGATAGCGGGATTGCTGGAATTAAAGGCTCCCAGGGGCTGCCCCGAACCGTTGCCCTGGATATAATCGTCATCCTCCACGAAGGCGATGGCTGAGCCGAACATGCTCTTGAGCAAGGGCTCCAGGGATATCGGCGAGTCATCCAGTATCTCATCGGTCACATAGACCAGACCCGTCAGCTTGTGCAGGTTCAGGGCTACCCTGCCCAGCTTCGGTCTGGATGCCGTGATGGTCGCTGCCTCATCGGGTCGGTAGACGGTCACCCCGCCAAAGAAGTTTGAGGCGTGGCTGGATACATCCACCACAGGGACACTGATGCGGTTGGTCGCCATCGGTATCTTGGTGGCACGGCTCCTGACGATGGAGTTCTCAATCGCCTGTATCTGCAGCTCGGCACGGAACTCCTCTGGCACCAGGTATCCGCCAGTGGCAAGTTCACTTTCCTCCATGTGCCCTGTAGTCGCTGCCCGCATCTCGGCACCCTCCACCTTCATGGCTGCAGAATGCCACTTCTTCATTCTCTCGGTGAAGTGTCCGCCCTTCTTGTCTGCCCTGACCACATCAAGGGCAAACTCGCTGAGACTCCCCCATTCACCCCTCCTGGACTCCAACAGGGCATCCTCTGGGTTCTTGGTGATAGTAATCACCGCATCAGCGTTCTCCTTCTTGGCTGGAGCTTTGGTAATCCCCGCCTCCTCCAGAACCTCCTTGATTGCCTGTTTCAAATCATCACTCATGGTCTTGGTTCCTCCCTTTATTTTACTACGCCTCTGAGCTCGTCAATGACCTCAGAGACTGCTTGCTTGATTTCCTCCTTACGGGCTACCTGGGCTGTGTCGGTTTCCTCCTCCATCCCGGTCAGCACCGCTTTAACTGCTTCGGCAAGCTGTTCCTTGTCGGGTATTGGCTCTGGCTCCTCAAGGTTTGACCTCTTAATAACACCGTCAAGCAGCCCTGCTATAGTAGTGATATCAGCCCTGGTCTTATCCGAGAGCAAAGCTCCAGCCATCTGGACTATATCAATGGGGATGTCGTTCCCCAGGTCACGCATTATCAACCGTAGGAGCTCGTGCCCGTGGCGGTGTGCCTCCTCATTCAATCCCACCACAGCAAGGTTCTCAGCTAAGAAGCTCATCTCATCCATCAGCTCGTCCTGGCTGATAGGCTTGTCCTCTGCCAGCTTCTGTCTTATTACTCCTACACCTTCCTCCACACCTAATCCGTAGATAGATAACCAGTCGGGATAGTTCAGTGTCTGCCCGGCACCGAAGTAGCCACTATCACTCTCCCACCAGCCCTCCAGTGATTTGGAGTGCTCCTCCACCCACTCCTTAGCAGAACTCAATATCCAGCCCTCCTCTTTGCTAAAGAGGTAAGTCATGACGACCTTATCGTCAACGCAGTAGAGGGCTTTAATACCCTTGTCCTTGTCAATATCTATGGTCTTGACATCGTGGCCTTTATGGTCACCATCATCCTTCGGGTTGGGGACTCGGATGTAATCCTCGGTCTCCTCCACCTTCTCAATGGGCTCCATTACCGCCTCCTCCATGAGCTGCTTGACCACTGGGTCATCTCCCAGCCAGAGATTCTTTCCCTTCGTTTCCAGCTCCTCCTTCTTGACACCGTAGGACTCCAGGTGAACCAGCGGAGCCACAGCTGGGTCATCAGATATCTCTATTCCCAGCCAGAGATTCTTTTCCTTTACCGCCTCCTCCATGAGCTGCTTGACCACTGGTTGCAGCTGGGCATACTGGTCGGGGTGCTCGGATTTGAGGCTCTGGATAGCTTCCCTATTAGCAGGAACAACCACCTGAGATATCTCTAGGAGCTCCACCTCCTCATAGATCTCCCATGGCTCACCCTTTTCCCTATCCCCTAAAGAGGACTTTATCGGGATAAAGCCAACCGAGAAGGCTGCCATGTTCAAGGTGGCAAGCACAAACGCCCAGTCAGCTTCTGGATTACCCATACCTATGTAGTAGCAGGGCTTACCCATCAGCCCCTGGTCGGTCACCTCCAGCTCAGTGAAGTAACCTATCTGATTCAACAGGCTCCAGTAGTCATGAGAGCTAACCATGACGGGATGCTTCATGAACTCCTTGAGATGTTTCTTGAAGGCACTGGGCAGGATAACCTCGCCCATCCTGTCCTCAGAACCAGTGGACATCGGGATAAGGGCATCTACCACTCCCGTCTTGAGGTTGGCGTTGCTGATCTCACCTCGGAATGTTCTCCGCTGTAATTCGTTCTTTTCCATTCAATTTCCCTCCCTACTTAGCTGGGCTGAACTTAATGCAAGCCCTGGGATACCGTAACCCACTGATAGGAAGGAGCTTGAAATACCCCTTCACACATTGCCCTTCCAGCCCTTTACCAGTTGTCACCACTCCTAGGTTTTTACACCTCAAACATTTAGCTACTACTGCCATTCTTAACCTCCTACTGCTGGTAGCCACACACACCTGCACTGGGGATGTATTGGAATCATCCCATGGGCATCCTTTAAGCTAAAAACATCTCCGTGTAATCCATTGCATTCGGGGCAAGTCCTCTCATCCATAGCAGCAAAGAACTCTGCCTCCTCCACCTCAGCTGCCTCATAGCCCTTGAGAGCACCTTCATTGCTCGCCATGATGGTCTCGGTGCGAGCTATCATTACGGTTCGGTTCTTGGTCGCACCATCAAATACTGTATCCACCCGCTTAGCTAGTTCAGGGATTCCCTCCCCCTCGGCAAAGCCAGCAGCCAGCTGGTCTGCCAGGAGCTTGGCTGTTTCCTCTCCAATCTCCACAGCTGCCCATCCGATACGGGTCTTGAGCCATTCCATTGCTTCCTCAAAGGGCACAGGGTCACCTTCTGCCCTCCAGATATAACTATCTATCGCCTCCTTGAGACTCCCTGTAGGCTTAACCATCTTATGCGGAGTCTTAGGAGCCACCAATTCCAGAGCATCCTCATAGGCAGAACTTACCAATTCGGTAAGCTGTTCGGTCACCGCATCGGTAAAGGTCTCCTTAGCTTTACCCTGGTCAATGAGTTTTTGGTTCTTACCGCCTGAGAGGGTCAAGTTGCCCAGGGCTTCCTTCCGTTGCCCCTGGAACATATCCTTGAGCTCACCGATGATATCCTTCTCCTCGGCTTCCGCCTTGGCTACATACCTGCTCCAGAAGGCATCTCTCTCCTCCTCGGTTCCCAGGAGCTTGTGACCGTTGCTCTTAGCTTTAATGGAGAAGGTCTCCCCCTCGGCAGGTGTTCCGCTATTAGCCAAGCGAGGGGTAGGAAGGTCGACCAGCTTACCATTCTCCAGGCGAATCGGAACCTTATTATTCGGGAAGAGGAGGACATCGCCCCCATCTATCTCGGTCATGTCAGCCATCTGCCTGGCTTCATTTATGGTCATATAGCCTGCGTTAAGAGCACCTTCCCGTTCCTTCCTGTTCTGTTCCTTGTTCTGGGGCACTGGGTCGACGAACATAACCTCCAGCTTTTTATCAAAGAGGGGTGCCAGCTGCTCCGTCAGTTTGGCTGCTATCAGAGTGAGTCGGGGTTTCACTGTCCACCTGGAAAAGACATACTCTCCTGACTCGGCATTTGCCCTATTCACATTCTCGGAGACCCCCATCACGGAGAGGGGCATACCATAAGCTCCCAAGATATTGTCCCGATTCAGGTGCCGTAGCTTGTGGAAGTCCATATCTCGCTGTGAGATGACTGCCTTCTCCAGCTGGGCACCACCAGAAATGACCGCCATGCGGTGAGCCCTGCCGACTCCCCTGTGGTTGGTAGCCCACTGCTCCTTGATTCTCTCATACTCATCGGGGCTAATCTCCTCTGGATAGGAGAGCACCGTGCCGATGGCAGCGTCATTATAGAAGTAGTTACGGTTCCACCTGCCAGCAAAGGCCTCGGTCTGCAGGTCTACCGCTATGCTCTGAGCCGGTGATATCCCCCAGTAGGCATTGTCTGGGTTAGGATAACTGAGGTGGATTATCTCATTCAGCTCAAAAGGTATCTCCTCCTGTCCTGTCCTGAATATCCAGCCAGCCATGAAGGTCTTCCTATCGGGGACTGGGTGCATGTATTGTGGTGGAACCACCCAGAGCTCCACTGGGGTGCCCAGGCGATTCTTTACCACATACCAGAAACTGTTGCCTACCAGGTCAAGGTAGAACTGGGTCAACATCCTGAACTCATAGCCCGTCTGGAAGGGGTTACAGTAGTCCAGGACATCCAGCATCGGATGCTCATAAAGGTGTTCCACCTCATCGGCTGACCGCCTGACTCTGAGCTTCAGCTCCGCATCCGCCACCGCCTGCCCTATCCTGCTCACACAGCCAAAGAGCCAGCCTATCTCGCCATAGGTCTTGAGGTAGTCCCTGGTATTGTAGCTAGTCGGTATCATCCAGGCAGACGATGCCGAGGAATACCAAGGTGTCTTTTCTGCTAGAACACGGACTGCTTGCCTTACCCTCTCGGCAAGTTTAGCCATTCTCCCTCCTCGTCAGGTTGAAGACTTGAGTGCACTAATGAATAGTGTATCATGTCTGTCAAGCTATCTTGACCCCCATGATGCCTTGAGGTCTATAAGCAGGCTGCATCAGCTCCTCTATCTCAGCCTGAGGCATACGGTCAACCTTCTCCCCCTGCTGCTTCACAATAAACCCACACCCCCTACAGGGCAACCTGCCCAGGGAGCAGCTCCCGTTGATACCACTAAACCTGGCACATTTACTGGCACACTGTGCCTTGGCAGCACGGATTGTCTCCCACTTCGGGTCTGGCTCTGGGATGGGCACCAGCCCCGACATGTGCCTCAGCTGACTATAATCTCGGTGAGAGGTGGCTACCCCGACCTTATCAATTCGGCTGGCATATTCTCGCTTAGACAAAAAGAACCTCCTTACTCCCTTTCCCGTCAAACCTCATTACCATATACCGCATGTCATCCATGCCGTGGTCATCCTCCTTAACGGGCTCCTCCTTAACGGGCTTACCACTCTGGTCACTGTGCCAGACATAAGCAGGAAGCTCCTCAACCGTGCTGGTTGGTCGGCTCCGCTCCCTCAGAGAGGCATCTGGGGTGTGTGCTAAAGCACCTTTGAGGAAAAAGATACGGGGCTTGCCATCACCAGTTGGTCGCAATCGGGTTTGCACCGCCTTAATACCAGCCTGCACCTTCTTATCTGCCCCCTTAGTCAGGGGTGAGCTGAACCGCCTCTCTATCTCTGGCTCCTCCTCATCCTCAAAGCCTACCAGGTATTCCTCCTGGTTAGACCGAACCTCCGTTATCCCTTCCCTCAGATACCTCTCCAGGGTAGCCCTGTCCTCGGCATCATGGTCACAGATGGTCTCCTCAATATACTCCATCTCAATCGCCTTACCATCCTGGTCTCTCATAGTGATTTCAGCTGATAAGATGTCCCTAGCAGCATCCTCGGTCAGCAGCCTAGTCTTATAGATTTCACGGTAGAGATAGAGTCTGCCATCATCATCGGCTGCCCACCACTGGCAGACGAAGGGATTAGTGTAACCGAAGTCAACGCACCTGAACCGCCTCCAGCTCGGCGGGATATCCCTGTGCTCCAGCAGGTGCACTTCCGGGTCGTAATCATCGTAGACCACACCCTCCGCCTGCACCCAGAGCCCCTCCCTTAGCCTCTTAGCGGTTACCCCTGTCAAGGAGTTAAGGGTCTCAATATAGCCCTTTGGATTATACGGGTTATCCTCAGCGTGGCTATAGTAGACCTTTGCCTCCCCACCCAGGATAAGCCTCTGATTTATCCAGTGGCTGGGGGCATCAGGGTTAGTCGTCAGTATTATTTGCACCCAGGGAGCTGCCACACCCCTCAGACGGGCAAGGAGCTCCTGGTAATCGGTCTCGGTCAGCTTGTTGGCTTCCTCAATCCAGACGATATCCAGACCGCCAGCCAGACCGATAGACCGCACCTGCTCCCGCTGCTCCTCATCCTTCATGCCACCATAGGCAAGGATGGAGCCATTGTCATACTCAAAGCGGTGCTTATCCTGCTTGTGCTTAACCTCATCATCGGTGCCGACAACCAAAGTGGACATAAAAAGAACCGTGGAGTTTGTCATACTCTCACGGGTCTTACGAACCATCAATCCCATCGCCCCAGGATAGAGCTTCAAGAAGGCATTGACCTTCTCGGCTGCTACTCGGCTCTTACCCCCCCCAGCTGAGCCAGTCAACAGGATGACTCGTGCCTTAGCGTTCCACGGGATAAGCTGCCAGTCAAGCGGGGTATAGAGATGGACTATCTGGTCTTTTACTTCCGATACCATTTAGTCATGCTTTCACTGCCTCCTTAGTTTTACTTGGCTTCGTTTTCTTTAACACCTTTTCCACAGGCTCGCCACTCACGGTCTCACCTGGATTGTCTGGCACTTTACCCACCATCTGTGCCATGAGCCAGCCCACAGCACAATCCTTGCTGCAAACATCTGCCTCAAGGTTTAACAGGACAAAGGGTATCTCCTCATCCTCTGGGATGTCAAACTCTGGGTCGGGCTCTGGATGGCTCCCCCTGACCGACAACCTCAGCCAGCCCTCTGGGAGCCCCTTCTCATGCGGAAGGATATCGTGCTGCTTCCCACACTGGTCACATGCTAATATGGTGCCTTCTGTTCTCATGGTGCCTCCTTATTGTAATAAACCCCTCAGTCTCCAGTTCCTTTTCCTGTTCCATCGATCTCCTCATCCTTGTTCCAGTTAGCGGGGTCAGCTGACACCGCATAACCCTTAATCCGCTTGCCTCCCGATGTAATATCAATGGCTCGCTTCTCCGCCCACCGGTCTGGATACTTTGCTGCCAGAAAACGGGCACTCGCCTTCCAATCAGTAACACCCGCCTTAGTGATATTTAATACATGGAGTGCCTCCGCCTCTGCTTCAGCAGATAACACCTCTTGCCAAAATTGCCTAAACCTTCCGCTCTTAGCCTCTCTGCCCATCTCCATCCACCGCATAAATGTCCGTTCCCCCACCCCTGCTGCCCTACAAGCCACATTATAATAGTTACCAGCTCTCACGAACCTGATTATCTTCGCTTTCATCTCATCGGTTAGCTTGCTCGGTCTACCCGCTGGCATTGGTAGCCTCCAAAAGCACAGCTTCCTTACCCGTGTATCGCTCCCACCGCTCTATGATTACATCACAGTAGTGGGGGTCTAGCTCCATCATATAGCAACGGCGGTCTAATGTCTCGCAAGCTATCATGGTTGTCCCCGACCCACCAAAGAGGTCTAGGACGATGCCCCTGACCCTGCTACTATTTTTAATCGCCCTCTGAACCAAGGATACTGGCTTAGTAGTGGGGTGCAGCGGGCTCTTACTCGGTTTCGGGAACTCCCATACATCCGTTGCCTGCTCCTGCTTTATCACATCACCCAGCGACCTAACCCCGCTCCAGTAGTGCGGACTCCCCTCAAACCAACCGTATAGAATAACCTCATACTGCCTCTGGTAGTTAGACCTCCCGATAGTAAAGGTATTCTTAACCCATATTATGAATGTGCTCCAATGCCCATTGCTGTCAACAAATGCCTTCTGCAGTGTATGAAGCTCTGACGAGGACGAGCACATATAGACATCCCCCTTCACATATGGTCTGAACGCCGATATCGCCTGATAGAGGAACTGGTAGTAAGCCAGCTTACTGGGGAAGTTATCGTTCATTATTTTTCGCCCAGCATTACTCTTGCTGACCTTATGCCTCATCTTATCCTTCATGGTGCTTCCGTAATTCACATTATACGGCGGGTCAGTGAACACGATATCCCCTACCTCGCCCCCCATGAGCTTCTCCACATTCTCCGACATGGTCACATCCCCGCATAACAATCGGTGCTCACCCAGCACCCATAGGTCACCAGGCTTGCATATCTGCTCCCCCACCTCTGGGACGGCATCATCATCGGTCAAGCCACTCCCTGGTTCCCGCAACTGGGTCATGAGGTCGGCTATCTCCGTCTCCAGGAACCCAGTCAAGTCCATCCTGAAAGCCCCAGTGTCCAGCTCCTCTAAGATATCCTTTAGATTGGGCAAGTCCCACTCGGAGGTCTCCCCCGACTGGTTATCCATTATGGCATAGGCTTTGGCAGTCTCGTCATCGTCATCCACCCAGACCACCGCTATCCTGTCCCAACCCAGTTCCTTAGCTGCCATCAGAAGCCCGTTGCCTTTGAGCACTATCTTGGTCTTAGAGTTAGCCACAAGCGGTGTCCGCTGTCCGTAATGAGTTAAGCTGAGCATCAAGGTCTGAATGTTCCTATCAGGATGCTGGCGGGCATTCTTGGGGTCAAGCGTAAGCTCTGATATAGGAACCGTAAGAGGTTCCAGCTCAGCTAAGATATTCACTTCCACTTTAGTAGCCATCCTCTTTATTGTAGCAAACCTACCTGGTCTGTCAAGGTGTTAGTCTCAGAACTTACCTATTTGGTAAGTATAGCTGCTCTCAAAACAAGGGCTATGATTTGGTCACATGAACCTCTTCCATATCAGCTATCGGTATTACCCGCAATAAAGTCCCCTTAACCAATTGTGTTGGGTATCCAAGGGCTCTGGCTCTAAGTATGTGGTATAGGTGCGGATAAAGCCTATTGCCCCTCTTATCAGCATACAGAATGTTCACCTCTAGCACATCATGAAACATTCGCTTCTCGGCTAAACCCACCTTTTGTGTGCCCCACATAGGAGCCCGAATTTCAAATCTTGTTGCCATCAGGCTTCCCTCACCGTGATAATAGTATTATCCTCCTCCCCCTTAGTTAGAGTCCCGGTTAGTTTGACAATATGCCAGCCATCATCATTAACCAATACCCCAGCATCCACCAACCCATCTAGCCATGCTTTACAGGCTGACAGAAGCCCATCTATATCTCTGGTTCTATAAATCTTCGATATGAATTGTATCTCAACTTCAGCTCGTTTAATTGGCCGACCCCGCAAATATTGTCGTATATCTCCACTCGCCACATAATATGCTTCTTGTCTTGCCTGCTTCGAAATCTCCGCTCTCTGCCTCCAATGAAGCCTGCGGAGGGCATTCGGATAAAGCTCAGGATAGGGTAGCTGCCCAAAACCTATTTTTAGCAGCCGCTTAGCGTTTGAGATACTCACCTCTATACTACTAGCCATCTTGCCCTCGCATTATATCGTTATGACAACTCTATATCTGCTATTGCCTTAATGTGTGTTAACATCTTACCTCCCATGTGCCTTCTCCACCATCCTTGCCCGTTCCTCTTGTTCCTCTTTGAGCCTCTGAACATCCTCAGCTGATGTAGCAGTCATGTGTCCATACTTGCCCTGTGTAAACTTACTCTCACCGTTTACCTTAGCAGGATTTTTACCCCACTTCCTGTCATTGACCAGACGATTCCTCAACTGCTGAGCCGGGGAGCTCCTCTTTTTCAACGGATGGTCTAAGCAGTAAGCTGCCCAACCCTTTACCGCCTCAATAACATCCAGGTCGGTAAAGTCTCTCAACAATTCAAGCACAAGACTTACCGTTTTGGGAAGTTCAAGGCTAAAATTGTCTACATTAAAAAGCACTTCTACTACCTCTTTAATCTCTATAGGTAATAGAGATATATCTGTAGAGGTAGTTTCTTTCCTTTCTTTAGCCGAGGCTAACTCAGGCGTGTCAGACTTACCTTTTCGGTAAGAAGTTCTTACCTTTTTAGTAAGTTTCCCATTGCCGAGCTGTAGATTAAGTGTCAGTAGGTCGGTCAGGATATCTCGGTCAAAGCCCTTCGTCCTAGAGACTCGCCACTGGTCGTAGTCTTTATTAAACCAGTAGCTGTCTCCCTCAATTTGGAGTACCTTAGCATTCACCAACCAGTCCAGCTCCGCCTTGATATGTGTCTCCAAGACACCTGCGATTGCAAAGTCCCGCTGCCTGGGGATGACAGCGTTTTTCTTATGGCACCCCCAGGAGAACCTGAGTATCATGAGGATTATACTGAGCTGCCTCTTGGTAAAATCGCAGGCGATTATCTCCTCCAGGAGCTCATGGGCTACCCTCAGATGTGGGTCGGTTGGTTGTGGATTAGCCATTGACCCTCCTCAACAGGGACACTGACTCCCTGTATCCACAGTTCAAACAGACCTTACTGTTAGGTTCAGGGGATAGGGTGCCGAGACATCTCGGACATCCCCGTATTATATAGGTGCTGCTAAGAGCTGCGAACCGTTGCTCAGCCGGTTTTGGCTTTGGTAAGGGTTGCATAGCTTGTCCCCCTCTACTTATTCAGCTAAATACTTGATGATTTCGTCATAGACGAGCTCCCATGCCTCTGTGGTGTTTATCTTTGCCAGGCTAGTGTCGTCTACCCCTAAGTGTTCAATCACCTGGCTTCTGGGCACACCTGCCGACTGACATGCCTTGAGAAACTCACCGACATTCTTGAAGGTGCGGGCTCCCGATTCCTCTGGCTTTGTTTCCTCAGCAGGCGATGCCTTCTTTGCGGTTGCCTGGGAGTAAGCCTTGGTCTCGGCTGGCTGGCTGCGAGCTACAGGAACCTGGTCTAGCTTCTTGTCAGCCCAGTTAAGTGCCTTCTTGCCCAGCTCGCTATCACTATCAAGGTGGTCATTGCCAATGAGGTCAACCACTCCCTTGAATGCCACCTGAGCCTCAATGCTGGCGACCTCCTCTGGGCTCTTGCCTCCACCCCGATATCCACTTCCCCCTCCTTGCCTGGTTCCCACAGGGGAACCGCCGACATAGACCTGTGAGACTACTCGGTCAGTGTATTCCCCCCTGGTCTTGACCTCCATGTCCACCTCTATTGTCCCTTTGCCCTCATTCTCCTTGATGGCATCAAAGAGGGCAGGTTTGAAGGTCTTGTATTCCAGGGTCTCCCCGCCCTCGTTCAGGGCAAAGAACTCTACTTTGCGGGCACCGCTGGTGCCGAAGGTCTCAGGGTCTTTGGCTGTCTTGATTTGCAGTTTAATCTTTGCCATATTAGTCGTGCCTCCTAGCTGTCACGGCGAGAGTCGGCTCCTCCCATATCCTGATACCTGGGATAGAACCACCCGCCTTGACTACTTTATTGACCTTGCCCGCCTCCACCGATAGATACATGGCGGGCACCTGAGAGATATCCTCCACCTCCCACTTTTTTACCATCCGTTGACCCGCCAATCCCATATCGGTTCTGATTCGCCCTGTTGGTTCGAGGGGCACATCCACCAGCTCAGGCTCTGCGGGAGCTGCTTCCCCCTTCTCCTCAGCGAGCTTCCGTTCCCTTTCAGCGAGCTCCTGTTTCTCCCGATTGATAGCCTCCGCCTCCTGCCGTTTCCTCTCCTCCTCGGCACGAAAAGCCAGCACCTTTTGCTTGGTCACTTTATTGGCTTCCACCAGGGGCTCGGAGAGTAACTTGAAGGTCTCATCAATCTCCGCTTTATAGACTAGCAGAGGCTGGGTAAAGGACTTGCGATATGCCTCCAGCTCCGTATGGAGCTGGGCAATCAGGGACAGGTCATCGGTGGCAGGTTTCAGGTCATCGGCGGTTAGGATAACCCGTGACTTGGCGATGCGGGCTAAGCCCTCAATCTGCACAGACAGCTTTTGATATGCTTCCTCGTTCTCAGGATGCACAATGATAGTAGCTTCCATGGTCTCCTCCTTGACATTGTTATTTGGCTTCGCTATACTTAACATAGCTTGTCTCCTATTTGGCTTCGGGATGAGTCGCCCCCCCACGGGGGGCTTCTCATTTGGGTGTCAAACCCCTTATAGATTCACCTCCTTTTTATGATACCAGGATATCCAATACTTACCCCAGCGGGCTATGCCCAGGGGTAGCTCGGTCATAGGTATAATAACAGGCTCATCACTCTCACCAAAGCACAGCAGATAATTCATGTCGGCGTTATCCAGGAGCCGTTGCCACTGCTGTCCGTAGAGAACTATGCGTTCCCTCCCTATAGGCACAACCTCAAAGCCCCTGCCATCGGGCAGGGTGAAGTCGGGGCTCTGGCGGTAATGAAAAATAATCTGATATTCAAGCAATGTGTGCTGAGCCATTATCCACTTACGAGCCCGTTCCTCCAGAGGACTCATGGCTGTATGCCCTGGGTCATTCCAATGGGGGCTCTTACATTTAGGGCATTTATTTACTGCCTCGGTGCGGGGCACCCACTCATGCCCACATTTTTGACATTCAAGTTCTGTTATCAATATACTCATAAAATTCAGTATAATCCTTCCCCTACAGAATAAGCGGAGTGACTAAATCCTCATTGTAAGTGACTATAATAGCCATTTTGTTAAAGCTGGCACCGGTTAGCGGGCTATTGTCTTTCCTCTTTGGGGGGTCGACCCTCTCCACTTTGTCCAATCCGTCTTTGATCTTAGCCTTCATCCCAACATATTGGTTCTCGCTAAGAACTAAGACTGGATGGGTATTACCCACTGCTTCTGCCTCCTGAATCATCTGATTCAGTTTATCCACCAGAAGCAAACCATGCACAATAATCTTGCCCTCTTTTTCCTCTACAAATTGCTCCACATCTAGTTCTCCCTTAACATTTCATTCGCCAACCAATTACGAATAGCCACTTCCGGCATGGCCCAATGGTCATCCCAACCTGAAACAAAGATATCCTTAAAATCTTGATAATAGGTTCGGGCAGTATTGGGATCTTCGATAGCATCCAGAAGGATAGCCAACGCTAATTGAGCACAACCTGAGCCTCTATAGCCCCAGTTGAAACCATCAGGGGAATGATTGACTATCGCCTGGCTAGGAGCTGCATCAAGCTCCCTTGTTTTTCCATCCTCGATGATTTGAACTAAAACATCTGACCGTTTCCTCTTGCCAATATAGACTTTCATATTCGCCTCCTTTTCTAGCTTGATTAACTTCATTATACACCCCATAAAGTAGCTTGTCAAGCCCCTAACAGGACTTTTTATTAAAAAGAGGGTGAGTATTTTGGGCACCAAAAAGCCCTGCCGTAGTTTTCTACCAGCAGGGCAATTAAACCGCCCCTCGTCGCACTCAGGGGCAGAGAGCTGTGCTCTAGCCGATGTTTGCCAGGAACAATGATACTATGTAAGTGAGTGCCCCAGCCATGGTGCTGCCAGCAAACCACCACAGTGGCCTGGTTATTTTCCTAGATAGTGCAGAGAGCAT
>NZER01000175.1 GCA_002690445.1 Candidatus Pacearchaeota archaeon | reverse complement strand
CAAGATTTGCACTTCCTACTGCTATATAATTTCTTCCTGAATCGTATATATGTGCCATCTTTCTATTTTACCTTATGTTGTTTCAATAACAATCTCCCCATCATAATATGTTCTGAAATAAGGAACATGAAAAGTTTGAAAAGGCTCTTGTTTGCCAACTATTCTAACTGAGTAATATGAGTTAGCGAAACTATCGTCTTCTATAAATCTCAAATCAGTTCCCGTTTCAAACCAAGAGTTGACCTGTGCTCTTTTGCTTGAACTTACAAATGTCATAGGAATTCTAAATTGTCTATAAGATGATGCAGGAGTTATATAGGTATACAGGTTTCCTCCTCTTGTTCTAATATCTTGTTTGTTTAAATTAAGAGTAAATTGAAATCTATAACCAGCTTCATTTTGCAACTCTATGTAACTACTGTTAGGAACACCTAGTAATATATTGCCCATTATCTAGCCTCCTCAAAAGTTAAGTTTGTTACTGAGCCTGATTGCCCTAAAGTGTTTAAAGCTGGAAGTATTCTTGTCTGTGCTACATCGAGCCAGTATTCCATTGGTTTATCCATTAATGCTTGGTCTATATTTGCATGAGGAAATAGGTTGAGACTTTGTATTATCATAGGTCGTCCACCAAGTTGGTCATTTGGTATTATATTGCCAGCAGCCTTAGGTACAAACAACTCTGGTCCTTCTTCTCCTACCATTGATAATTGTCCAGCTCCTATTGGACCACCTGTTGCAAAACCTAGTTTTTTCAATATGCCACCTGACTTAGGTAGAACACTTGGTATTAAAGTGCCTAATGGATTTGGACCACCTTCAGCAGCTCCAGCTCCTCCTGCTCCACCACCTCCAAACCATTTACCTAACATTTTCATAGGGTTAGCAAAGAATCCTGCAACTCCAGACCCTTTAAGCATAGTTGGACTTCCTATACCAAGAGCAGCCATTAGTGTGTGCATTATTATCATTTGTACAATCATTTTCATTATTGCTGCGATAACTGATTTAGCTAAATCTTTCCAGATTTTAGTCATGCTTTCTTTTAGACTTTCGCCTTCCATTATCATTCCTGCAACTGCGTCTCCAAACATTGTTGGAGCTGTGACTGCCATTGTTTCAACAAACAATTCTTTCCAAGCGTTCCCCATTTTATTTGATGAATCTACTATCTCAGCTGTAAATTTCTTATAGGCAGCGTCCATACCTTTTATTCTGTTTATTGCTGCATTTGCATCTTCATCTGATAATCCTACATTCTCTGTTGGCTGTAAATCCTTTGGAACATCTTGTCCTGGGTGTGTTGATTTAAATACCCCTCTCTCTATTGTTTTTCGTAACTCCTCAGCTTTTTCGCTGGTCACATCAAACTCATATCCTAACGCCCCAATTCTTTTCCTAGATTCCTCAGCGTCATCACCTAGACCAGTCAAAAATTGACCTAGTTTTCCAAATCCTTTTACTCCTAACATAAAAGTGTCGATTGTGAATTCTATCGCAGTTCTAACGGCTTTTAATGCCAGCATAAAGATTTGGAGTATCCTTGTTAAAACTTGAATAGTTTTGCCTAAGATTTTAAAAACGGAGTTTAATATCAATGCTCCTTCTTCTGTACCAAGGAAGGCTTGTCCAAACTGTAAGAATCTAGTTTGTAAGATATTCATACCTTGGTTTATTGTCATAACCGTTAAACTAAAAGCACTATTGATATCGCCTTTTGCTCGTAAAATAGCTCTTAACATTAAGTCAGGTGTTAACTGTCCTTGTTCAGCTAAAGATTTTAAACTTTCAATAGGCTCTCCAGTTTCTTTTGCTAAGAGCCTAAGAATCCCTGGCAACACTTCAGATATAGACCTAAATTCATCACCAGCTAACTTACCAGCTTGCAGAGATTGGGAAAACTGCAACAGAGCTGAACGAGCTTCGTGAGCCGTTGCTCCTTGTATTGTTAACAATTTACTAAAGAGTTTAGTAGATTCCATAACTTGGCTTTGGCTAATGTTTAGGTTTTTAGATGCCAGACTAATCCTAGAATACATAACAGCCATACCTTGAAATGGTTGTCTAGTTTCTAGTGCAGCTTCAGATAAGTCATTAAAGACTTTTTTAACATCTCCCCCTTTGATTTGTTCGGAGGTCATTGTCACTCTAATTCTGTTATTGATTTCTTGTACAGCTTCGGCTACTGCCATTAACTTTTTGATAGCCATTACGCCTAAATAGGCAGCTAATGCTTGTTTTGCAAAAGCCCAACTTTTTCCTAGGCTAAAGTTAGCTGTTATATTTTTCATAGTTGAACTAAACACTTGGTTTTGTGCCGTAGCAAATCTTTGTAACCCTTCTGAGCTCGCAGAAAACGGTTGTCGCCCTTTTATTCTTGATGCTGGAGATTCAAATTGTCCTCCTTTACGAAAACCACCTCTTTCCATTCCTTTTGATGGAGTGAAAGAAGATTTTACGCCTTTTGCTAGTCTTTGATATGATTTTGCTAGTTTAGCAACGGCAGAAGTTTCTTGTTCAACATTTTTCTTGTTTTTCTTAGAAGTCTTAGCGACTTTTCTGGAGTGTGTTTCAAACGCTTTTGATGTTTTTTGAAGACTCTTGGTATTCTTATCTAGCTCTTTCTGGAGTGTACCCAGAGCTTTTGTAACTTTAGCTAGACCTTGGACCATTTGTTGAAAGCCCAAGGACATTGTTATTCTAATATCGTTTCCAGCTGGCATAATTACAGTTTAGTTTTCACTACTCCTTTTCGTTCTCTTTTACGAATTATACCATACAGTTTGTTTATTTCATCAGGAGTTAGTTGTTGGACTTCTTCTTTAGACCAACCATACTGATAACCAAAATAATCAATTAGATGTAAGAGTGCTATGCCGTCTCTTGTAGGCTGACCCCTAAAAAATGCGACACCACCTCGTTAAGAGACGCAAAGTCTTCCATTGAACAATTGTCTAAAATCCAATCAAGAGTCATTCCTTCTTCTTGGTCTTGTGAGTCTATAACAACTCCAATGACTTTAATGATTGATTCAAAGGGAGCTTCTTCACCTAATTTAGCGATATTGCCTATTGTCTTTTCAAGGGTATGAATCTGACGCAAAGTTGCAGGGTTAGCAACTAATGTTTTGTCTTTAATCTTGAACTTCATGAGTTTCCTCCTTTTTGTTTTTAATAACTTTGAGCTGTATTTTGTAAAGTTGTTCTTAAAGCATAGCTACTTGTTGTATCGTACTGTGCTTTAGCTTCGTAAGCAGCAGTAATTCTTCCTGGACCACCTATTGGGTATGCGTAAGTTGTATATCTTACATCTGGCATATCTAATGTAAGCTGATTGTATTCGCCTGTATTTCCAACTACTGTATCTCCAGTTACAGTAAATTTAAATGCCTGTAATGACTGGTCTCTAAACTTAGCTTCTTGTGCTTGGTTTTCAAAAGACTGGTCTCCGTCTATTGTTATTGTTCTAAAATCATTTCTGAGTAATCTTGCTTCGTTAGTTGAAGCATTTAAAGCCATAATGCCGTCTATTGGATTAGTTATTGTTAGATTTGCACTTTCAAAAACTCCGTTTGCACTTCCACCAACTTGTAAAGAAACCTGATTCCATGTAAATGGGTCGGCAGCAATGTAGCTTGGTGTGTTCTTTGAAGATTTTGTATAAGCTCTACCATGAACTGTTGCTGTACATTTTATAATTTCTCCAGCTACCATTTCAATCCCTAGTGTGTGAATTAATCCGTCAGTTATTTGATAGCAACTTCCTACATTTTTATAAATTGTAATTGTATAAGGTGGTAGTGTGCAATCTTCTGCAAATTCAGCTTGTGCAGGTAAAAACTCGTGCAAATATGCAGATGTTTGTAATGTTGATGATACAGTTCCAGCAGTTATACACCCTCTTAAAAAATGTCCTAAATAAATTGGGTGTGGCTCAAATACTATATCGCCAGTTACATTGTTTGTGCCTTGTAAATCGTTTGGACTATCATAGACATTTCTAAGATTAGTTATTGTCAAAAGATTTTTGTTTTCAGTTAAAGATTCTGAAACAAAAGGTATATAAACAGGAGCACTTTCAATAGCTGTTCCAAAAGCACTTTGTTTTTCTAAACTTAAATATCCACCGATTCCGTATCCCATTATTCTGTATCCTCACCTTTGTTAGGTTTCTTATTATTATTATTCATTTTTGATTGTTTTGCAAGTTTCTGATTTATTAAACTTTCACCAACGTCATTAGGCACTTCGACTTCTTCTCCTTTCGTAGCAATTCCAATACCACTTACCTCTAATCCACTTACAAGCCACTTGATTTTTATTCTTTTATCTGACATTGTAACGATAAAGATACCCCCTTAAAGAATCCAAGTCCAGTAGTATTTTTTTGATTATCAAACTCTCCATTACCGAACTGCCAATACAAAACTTTACCATTAAGAGTCTTGTAATCTTTTACAACTTCTTTGACATTGCCTAACAAAGTGTCTCTCCGACTTGCTCCGTCATAGTTTTCAAAACTGAATGTGTAACACCAAATATCTATATCTAATGATGTTAGATAAGGACTTGTTCCTCCTATTGTTTCTGTATCTAACATAGTTTCATACGACATAAGATATATACCAATAAACGGACAGCTGTCTGGGTTAAGCATCATCTCTGGCTCTACTTGAATAGTATTGTCAGAAGTTCTAACATCTCCATCAAGAATACTTTTAATTTGTGTTTCTATCCCTAAATAATCAATAATTGCCATCTTAGAAACTTGCTCCTTTCAATAGTGCTTTATTTTTAATATTTTGTAACCATGTGGTGTGTTTATAGCGTTTTCCAATTTGATTTGCTAGTGCTTGATTACCTACCTTGATAAACTCGGGTACTGTTGGGAAGAATCTATGTTCTCTGTTGAAATATACTGGATATTTGCTTTGTCTTGAGCTCTTTTTTTTAGGAGTTTGGAGTGCTCTTGCTGGCTCGTCTATACTGGTAGCTATAATATTAAATCCTGTTGAATTGTTACCCCTAGTGCCTGCTCCCTGTCTCATAAAGTTGCCTTTGGTAGAGACGAGATATGCGTTGCCTCCTCGTAAAACAATCGTCTCTAAGTTTCGTGAGAACACCCCCACTTTGTTAGCTTCTACACTTTTTCCTGCAGCCTGCAGGTTTTGTTTTACCCTCGCCCATGCTTTTGTGTTTGATTGCCACCCTTTCTTTCCTTCCCACTTCTCCTTCATTGCATCGCCTATCAGCTCTATTGTTTCGTTAACCCACGCCTTTCTAAAGTCAAGAGCTTGTCTCCCCGATGCAAATTTAGTTAATTTAATCATTTTTGACCTTACACCCTTAAAATTTATCTCCATATGACCTCCGAATTTTCCCAGTCTAACTCGGCTATATGCTCTAATCTTATGCTTTACTATTAAATCTGTTGGCATTATGTTAAGTTGGGTTTATAGGACTCGCTTTTAACATCGTCCCATTCATCTGTAAGTCTATCGCCATCTATCTGTTGCAAGGTTGGATTGAGCACAGTAAAGGTCGGATTGTAATTCATTGTATTTGAAAAAATTGCATCTCCGTCTTTGTAGGCGATAATCTCAAGAGAAGAATTATATAACCCTACATCTCCTGAATTGATTTGGCTTAGGTATTCTTTAACATATTTATGTCTATTTTCTACCCATCTATTGTCGCTTCCTATTTCTTGGGTAAAGAATCGTTCCAAAATTTTTACTAATGCGTATTCAGTAGATAAAGACTCTATAATAGGGGGTGTAGAACTGAATGGTAGCGTGTAGTTGTTGATTAAATAGCCATTAATTTCGTTTTCTGCTTGGTCAATGTAAAAAGACACGGCTGATGAATTTACTGAAGATAATGAGCCTACTCGTGGATATAGACTATAAACTTTTTGTACCGTTGTATAATATGCCATACTATATATTAAACTGTCATGAACAAAAAACAATCTTTTCATCGTACTATCATTGTCATAAATAATATGGGAGGGTACTGTCCTTGAAAAAGATACCTTACAGACATGTCTGCATTTATTGGCATGACGCAAAATCCTCCACCGACTGGAGAGACCTCGATGAAGCCCTAGAAGAAGAACTCGCCATTTGTGTCTCAACAGGATACATCATTAAAGAAAACGACACATCAATAACCGTCGCCCAAGATTTTTCCTTCTGTGGAGATACCATAGATAGCGTAGGAAACCTAATAGTTATACCAGTAGCTTGTATAGTAGATAGAAGGTATATAGACAAAAATAATATAGCAGCCAATTAGGTCTTTAGGTTGTACCATCTTTGAGCCTTGTTCATTATGGCATACTCATAAATTGCCCTATTTATAGGGGTTTTATGAGGAAAATAAATAAAAATAGTTCTTGTATTCGGACTGAAATGCATATTATAATTTAAATAGTTAGGAAATTTAAAACGGATTTAAGGGGAGGAAATCCGAACATGACGGGTACATCGAGGAGAACTTAATCCAGTGGTCGAACAAAAAGCATATTGTTTAATCGTGAGACTACGATACCGAATGTAAGTCGGCGAGAGACACGAAAGATTATTGTCTCATGGACGAGAACACACCAGTGTATAGGTATTGTTAGAGTGGGAGAAGCGATTACTGACCTTTCGTCGAGAGACTGCACCACGAGCCAAGGAAATCATACACTATATTGTGGTTTACCTTTTGTCCTTAGCCATTAGGATAGCAAGCGTCTAAGTGTGCATACCCGTGCCTATTGTCTATATTGCTAAAGATATGGACAACATTGTCAACTAGGTTAGGAAGTTGATGACTTCATTGCCACAACGAACAAGACGGTTATTGTCACTGTTCGTGAGTGGTGTCACTATTGTCTAATGGAGGTAAAAAATGATAATCACAAACTACACTTTAACAAAGAAAAATCAATGGCTCGATAATCAAATTGGAATTGAATTGGAATTCCAACATTCGGGCTACTCACGCGATGAGATTGCCGAAGGCATAGCGAATGAGTTTGGTAATAAGTTTATTATCAAAACAGACGCAAGTTTTCACAATTCAGATGATTATTCAGAAATATGCACTGCTGATGATTTTCGAACTTCAGGAAATCAAGCAATGCAAATCTGGACGCAAGTGGTTAGTTATTTGAACGCTAACTACAACGCAAGTGAAACCCCACGCACTGGGTTTCACATACATCATGATTGTGAAAATCTTACACCTTTGCAAATCTCAAACGTGATAACATTCTACTTCAACTTTGAAAGGGTTATCGACTTAGTAATACCAAGTTCAAGAAGGTCAACAGAACATGTTGCCAATGTCTCAGAACTTGACTATTACTACACACTCAATGTCCAGAAATTAGCAAGAAGGTATAAAGATGACCGAGAGCTTTTCTGGGATAAAGTTCCGAAAGGAAAATATAACTCTTTGAGGATATCACGAAGATTCCAAACATTGGAATTTAGAAGAAACATCTTCACTGTTGATGATAGAAAATTGACAAACTGGATTAAATTCACGCAGAATTTAGTCAAATATTGCTCAAGACAAAAAACATTCAGAAGGGTGTTTAGGGTGAATCAAAGAGAATGGTTAACCAGTACCGAAAACCGATTGCAAGAAAAACGAATTTTCGAGTTTTTCGGAAAGAACGATATCGGTTGGGCTATGGTTTTGAGCAAGAAAAATCAAGGTTTCGCTTGGGCATTTCGCCAAGTGTTCGAATACGCATCTGGAAACTTGACACTTTGTGCTGAGTTTGAAAAACGAACATTGAAATTAGCGAAATCTAATCGTGACCACGCAACAATCTTGATAACTGGATTGTGCGACTATCTCGAAAAACTTTACTCGAGAATCTAAAAATTAAATGACAATAGTGATACCATTCACGAACAGGGATAAATTCACACCTAAGCAAGTGTTTAAACTGCTCAATTCAAACAACGGGAGGTGTCAGCATGAACGATTGGCAACTATTCAAATTCGTTTACGACTCATACGAATACAAACGAGCCGTAGAAAAGGCAATACAAGATTGTAGGGGGTATCAAAACTTTCCTCATACATCTTTTGTTTCAGATTCTCAACTGTCTAGGAAAATAAATAAGCTAAGAACTAGACAAAACATGCGATTTAGAAAAATATAGTTTTAAATCGTAATAAACACGATGAAGTCAAAAAATAGGTACGGGTAGTCTCTCGATAAAGGAAGTCCTATTGCTAGATTTTATCTAGGGGGGCACAGTCTCATCTTGGTAAGTACCCTCATAAAAGAAATTATATTGTTTGATATTGTTTGATATTGCTTTCGATATTGTTTATTGCTTAATAAAATTGTCAAATTGCCTTCTAAAAATTTTAATATTGCTTTTGATATTGTTTACCACAATTTATATTGTTAGCTTCGCCTATTGTTATGAAGCAGCACCAGGGTCTCCTTGGGGAGATGGTAAAAAAAACCTAATAAATACGAATACTTAGGGGGTAACACACCACCCTTAGATGGGAGGCTCTTGGTCCTGTACTTTAGATAAAGTATAGAAACCCCTTCTGACTTCACGTATAAACTGAATAGAGCCTGTGTACTTTAGTGGTAAAGTATGTGAGCAACACGGGGTGGGGGAGGAGGCTGGCTTGATGTACTTTACTAGGAAAGTATATTGTATTGCTCTAAATTGGGGTACTTTCCTTAAAGTATGACCAAAAACAGTCTTCATGTCGGCTATTGACATACTTTAGCACGATAATCAGGCTGGAGTGAGTACGGCGTGTTATACGAAAGTATATTTGTCCTAAAAGCTGGGAAAAACGTGGGAATACCGTATATATACTTTACTGTGTCTACTCTGTAAGTTTACAAATATAAAACCCTTTGTTTATAGGTATAGAATATAGAAGTATGTTCTTGTTTCTTGGAGATGACTCAGACAAAACTGTACCAAAGTATGGTTTATCCTCCAACCAACCCAACCTAGGGCACTGCGTCCTACGTACTTTAGTACGCTTTTCTGCAACCTAGTAGATTTCGTTTCGGTGTGGGTAAGCCGAATTGTCTTTAAGGGATAGGTTTAAGCCTATAGTTGGAATTTAGGGGATTGCTGTTTTTTAGTGGATATTTGTAGTTTGTGTACTTCGCTTTCTATTGTTTGAAGATTTTTGTTAATTGTTTAAGCAGTTACAATTAATTAAGATAGGTCTTTTGTAGTTTGTACAACAAAGACCTTGTACTTGTTGTATTTTGATAAAATATCATTAATGCGTTCTTTTAAGACGGGGGTAAAATTTGCGTCACTCTTGCCCATTGTCTTAATAAAATAATTATAATAATATTGTATCATGCCCAT
>NZER01000174.1 GCA_002690445.1 Candidatus Pacearchaeota archaeon | reverse complement strand
GAGAGTGAAATTCTGCGATAGGATAGGCATCAAGGAAAGACACTGCATATTCATCGGTTTCCAGAATCGCATGAAGGCTCAAGTCACAAAAACGACAATTATTGTGTTTATTTGGCGCTTTGTCGCTCACAATTCAATTTTGTTTATTTGGCACTTTCTCTTTCGTAATTCATGAATTACTTCGATAGCTATTTGGTTTCTGGCCGCATTGCTATCAAAATTAAGTTGTTTTCTTTTTTTAGAAACTGTATCCAAAACCTCTGTCAACATTTTAACGTCTTTTTTCATTGTGTTTATTTGGCGTTTTTTCCTTCCTATTTTTTATCCCCTACCTGTATACCCTATAGCTATCCTCCTCCTCATGGTAAGTACTGATCTCCACGAATTTGACATCGCTTTTAGAGGCTTTTAGCATATGAGGAACAAGTCTGTCCAAAACGAACACATCTCCTTCTTGGAGTATTTTGGTATGTTTTTTGATATTTTGAGTGTCAAGGATATCTATTTCGAGTTTTCCTTCTAGCATATAAAAGGTTTCGTGTTTGTTGGCGTGAAAATGCATGGAAGTGGAATGACCCTTCTTTATATAAAGAATTTTTCCACAATAATTTTCTTTTTTATTATTCGCCATCCAAATTTCATATCCCCACTTTTTATTTACTTTTTTAGCTTTCATAGTTCGTCTTTTAATCTTTCTCTCACGATTTTTTGCGCCTCTTTTTCGAACTCTTCGTACTCTTCTTCTGTCATCTTATCGTACTCTTCTTCTGATAAGTTTTCCATTACATATAAAGATACCTCAACCTCTTCTGATGTGGGATATCTCATTTCGTTCTCTTTCCCCGGAGGAATCTCTCCCATCCATACCACGCTTCTTTTGTCTTCGACGTCTTCGGGGTTCATTGTCATAATGTGTTTATTTGGCGTCTTTTCGTTCGCAAAGATAAAACTTGTCGTAACAGGCTTGGCATAACTGACCAGCCCCCTCCACATAAAAATTGCGGGCAAGAACATGATCCATCTCTGCGTATTCGGTTACTTCACCGCAAGTAACGCATTTATCGTGTTTATTTGGCGTTTTTTGTTTCACGATCATCTTTTAATTATTATTTTACCGTAGGGAAGAGGGGCAGCGTCCCTTTGTAAAATAGAATTACAAAAATCAAAAACCGACGGCGGAAGATCTTTGTAGTATTTTTCAATTATTTCCGAATGTTCCTCGTCTCTCCGTTTTATTTTATCGGGATGAACGCTTAAACTCTCTTGATTGAAGAAGTAATTGCCCATTATTAAATTTATTTTATTAATTTTTTTTCCTTTTCTCAAACATTTTATCCAAAACTCGAAATCAGATTTAGTAGCATATCTTTCATTAAAATAACCAACCTCTTGGTGAAGTTTCCTTTTCCATGTTGGCATGCAATGAGGAGAATTATCCACGAGCATGGTACTCAAATTGCATTCCAAGGTTTGCCATAATTCCTTGCAGAAATCTTCATAAAATGGAGTCGCTTCCCTGCTGCTCTTCCCAACTGGCCCGTAAACAACATCAGCTGCGGGATGTTGCTCCATATAATTGTACATGGTTTCAAAATACCAAGGTGCCTTAACGTCATCTGTATTACTATTAGAAATATATTTGGTGGTGGTTTGATCGATTGCCCGGTTCCAAGCCGCATAAATCCCGGGATCAGGATTTAGTTTAAAGTATTTAACATTGGGTTCCTTGCAAAACTCCTCTATAACATTAAAATCATCATCGTCCTCATTGCAATCCGCCAATATTATTTCCGTATTTTTGAAAAAGGTTTGCGAGCGTAGCTGTTGTACAAAATTCTCTAAAAACTTTTTTGATTTGTAAATCGATGTGATGGAACTGATTAGTAAGTTTTTCATAAGGATTCTTGAAAGTAAATTCTCTTATTGCTCAGCTCAAAAGCGCCCCTAGCAGCTTCCTCCAAGGTTCGCGGTGCAACTCCCTGAATACAGTAAGGTCTGTCGAACTTACAAACCCAGTCGCATCCAAAACAATCTAAATGAAGAACGGCGCTATAGGTTAAGGAAGAGTAAGGAAAAAAACGTCGATAGTGACCGCCGCCCAAAACAATAGCGTTAGGCGTTCCTACGGCGCAAGCGATATGAGCTGCTGCAGAATCAGCTCCTACTAACATGCGTGACTTTTTAATAATAGCGGCCATTTCTAGAATGGAAGTTTTCCCCACGAGATCTACGACTTTTCCCGTAAAGTTACGTAGATTATTGTTTATTACGGGACGATCCCTTTCTACACCAACTAAGATTACCGTTAAGTCTTCCTCTTTACATAAAGATTCTAAAGCTTCACAATAACGATCATAAAGCCTCGGACTAAACTGTACGCCAGCCGCCAAAACTATGGTAGTTGAGGTTTTTAGGTTATTCTTTCTAAAAAATTCTTCCGCAAACATCTCGACATGGTGAGGAATCCACACAAGGGGACTTAACTCTTCGGTAACTCGACAACCTAACGACTTTATAAAATCTCCATGATGTTTTATTTCTAATTGATTGACAGGAGAGCTCTTTACGACTGTTTTATAGTCTATTTTAATTTGGGCCCCGTTGTTAGAATGGAGAAAATCAGTAATAAAAGTGGGAGAGTAGACGGAATTTAGTGAAAGGTCGTAATTTTGTACCCCTAATAAAGTCGCCAATTCTTCTCGATAATGGGGGGAATCTAGAAGTTTTTGTTGATCAAAACCAATTGTTTGTGTTACATGAGGGCAAGCAGCGTAAAAATCATAAAGATGAGCTTGGCAAACTACATGAATTTCCGCTTCTTTAAATCTTTTTTTGAGGGAAGAGAACATTGAAGCCGCCAAAACGGCGTCCCCCACGGAATCTGGTCGAACCCACAATATTTTTTCAACGTTGTCCGGGATTTTTATATTTTTCGTACTCTTCAACTAGCCTGCGCCCTTCCTCTTTCGAAACGCCGAACTTGTGCCAATACTCTTCATACCAATCATCATGAATATGCCCCCAACAAGTGAGGATTCTCATTAACAAAAGCTTCCAGTCCGGCTCCATTAAAAACTAATTTTTAAGACGTCGACCGTTGAGGAAGGTTCCTCTTCACTTTTTGTAAAAGGGGGCGTCACTCTTGTTTCTTTCTTTTGTGGTAACCATTCGTACCGAAAAGTGTGACATCCGGTGAGAAAAATAGCCAGTACGATAATAACCAGACATATAAAAATTCGATTCACTATCTTTTGACAGTCATTCATTTTCTTATATTACATCAAAAAGCAAATGTATTATAATATAAATAATGATCGCTTACGGGAACAGCGCTGTAAATATAAAAAGAATAAAGATAATGTTGGGAAAAGCCCATCTCCTCCATGCTACCAAAAGTCCTTTCATAATTCTCAAAAAGCATTACCTCGTCGTACTTTTTTAAAAAAGTTTTTTTTATAGCCTTGTATATCAAATCATTCCAGCTCCCAGCGGAAAAATAAGACACGATTACTCCCCTGTTCCACGTTTTTCCCTTAAAGTTGACTTTTTGAGGATGACACAAAACCCACCCATCGTCCTCCTCGTGCCTGTCTAAAAAAGAATCATTAGTATCTGATAAATGAAAATTACTATTGGAAAATATTTTTTCCTTGGGGGGTTTGATATTAGCACAGATTCCAATCTTAAAATTCCTGTATACGGTATACATAGGAGGTTTACGGAAGGGCATGTTTGTTACCCCCGCCGCCGTCCCTATCAAACCGTATTTGGTATTTATCGTTTCTCCAAACGCTTGAATTAAAAGTTTTATATTCTTAAAGGATCTAAATTCAGTCTTTATACAAACAGGGCCAGTGATAAAAACTTCTTCGGACTCACGATCGAATACCATTTTTTTTCTAGCGCAAACCACTATTCCTATCCACTCGTCATCGTAAAGCAGAACGCCAAGAAAACCCCCAAACAAAAAGAACCACTCGAGGTACTCCATAGTAAATACTACCTCTGGATAGTTTTTCCTAAGGTGGTCTCTGTGGTAATTATCTTTCAGGAACTTTAACAACTTTGGGGAAAAGTCGCCAAAATTCTCCAAAGCAATAAAATTATATTTACCTACTTCCCCCAAAATATTCTACCGCGTGACCTTCTGTAATTAGCATTTTATTAAAATTTTTCTTTTTCTTTTCGTCCCAAAGGACACCCAAAATTCTTCCATATTTGCCTTTTTTGTCTAATTCAGTCTTGATAATTATTTTTTGAGAAGTGTTTTTAATTAATTCTTGAAGTCGAGCTTTGGCGGCTAAGCCTTTCTTCTTCTCCTCTTTGTCTCGGGTGCGACTTTCGGGAGCATTGATACCGTGAAGCCTTACTCTTTCCTTACGAAAAGTAGAGAATCCACAATCGATCAACATATCCACCGTGTCTCCATCGACAACTCTTAAAACTTCTGCGCTGTACTCGTACATATGAGTATTTTGCGCTAAAAATCAAAAAAAGTCCATTAATTCCTCTAGAGAAATTATAATATCATTGACAAGGTATTCGGCCTCATCCCTACCTTCTTCACCTAGGTGACGTATATCCAAAGTAGCGAGAGCTTCTACCATGTCCTCTAATTGTTCCTTCGTAGACATGTTGTTTTTAATTTTACACTTCACGAAACTTCTTTTAGAAAAAAAATAATCGCTTGTCAAGTATTTATTTATACATACAAGTCAAAGAAACCCCCTTGATTTATCATTACTCCGGCATTCATTAACGCGTTGAATTCCTCCACGTCATCTATTTGTTTTACTCGATCTACGTCCTCTAGCTCTTTAGTCTCCATCAATCGTGAAGATTCTATTTCTTTATGCACTGCTACAGCTTGGGCATTTTGTGTTATCGATTCTTGGCTTATGGGTCCTATAATATTCATTTGCCATATTTCATGTTAAACTCATGATGAAGGTAAAGGATCCAAAAGAGAAAGACCAACACCCCCAAAAAAGCTCCTCCTGCTATTATTGCGTACCCTTTCCATGTTTTCCTGATTTCGTGTTTTAAATAGTGGTAAAGGTTTCTCCATGTTGTTTTTCCAATTGATTTAGCCATCGTTACATGCCTTTAAGATGCCCAACGCTATCACGCCAATTATAATAATCACCGTAAGGTGAAAGTCGTAACCGGGAAAACCTTTAATATTTACTTTTTTTTTAGTTTTCTTACCACCCATTTAAACCCCCGTATTATACATTCCCGAAGCACGAAAGGCGAAATAGCTATCCAGCCCACAACCATAAAAACTTTTTCTCCTACTGGATATTTCATCTTATTCCACCTGTCTCTGTTTTCTTTGGATACTCTACGGCGGGAAGGAAAGGATGAGGTGGATTGTGAAGCTCTTGTTGTTGTACGGCTTTAATTCTAAGTGTATCTACATGCGCTTCCATTACATCCATGTCCTTTTCAATAAACCGTAGACGCATATTCTGCTCTGCGTCATCCGGAAGCGCCCCTAGTTGACCTAAAGGCCACTTGACACGAAATTCCGAATTCATTTCTACAGCGTCTTTCATTCTTAATACATCTATTTCTAATTGACCAATCTTGGAATGAATTCCAAAATAACCCCATACCGCCATAGCGGCCACTACTACAATTTGTATCAGCCATTTGAGATTAATGCCCAAACTTGTATCGTCGTTTAATTTAGAGTCCTCCATAACATATTTGATTACACTTTACTGCGTAAGGCTCACGCAAATCGAGTGAATTTCGCACTCTACACGCCTGTTTTGCGCTCTAAATTGAATCTTTTTTTAACCCAATTGTAGTGGCTTCCTATATGCTGTTTTATGGTGTATTTTACTTTAAATCATGAAGTATTTTTACAAAAACAAAGTCGGGGCCTTCACGCTCATCGAGCTGCTGGTCGTTATAGCAATCATTGCCATTCTGGCAGGCATGCTCCTGCCCGCACTGGCCAAAACGAAAGCCAAGCCACAGCGTATCCCCTGTGTGAACAACCTAAAGCAGGTTGGTATCGCCACT
>NZER01000173.1 GCA_002690445.1 Candidatus Pacearchaeota archaeon | reverse complement strand
TCCTTGAATCTACCAGAAGCCCAGGCATTTCGGGCATTGTCCATCGAGGGATCGTCCCAAGAGGTTTCAGCCTCGAACAAATTTTGAGCAATCTCTCTTCGAGCTGAGGAGGCGTCAGGAGGTACGCGGGTACCACGTTGAGCCTGAGGGAGATCTTCATCATCAATCAGACCCTGTTTCTCCAGGACTTTGAGCATGGCTTGGTTGCCGTTTGTTAAAGCCTCTAGTTGTGCCTGGATCTCCACTTGGGCTAGATTTTGCTCCATCAACGCGCGCTCACGACGTCGGGACGCTTCTAGCTTCCGCTGTAGACTCTTGTATGCCTCATTCGGGGTTTCCGCAGACTCTGTCTGGTTACCCACCGAATCTGTGTCCTCTGCCATATGTCCCCCTTAAACAAGTTGAAGCCGCGGACATTACCGCAGCTTCGAATAGGGCCCGCGGGCAGTTTTCTCGCTACCCTTGTGGAGTCCTCTGTTAGAAGAGGTTTTATCCCACTAACTGTAATTGTACCATAGTCCAAGCTATTTGTCAAGCTCATCTGTATGGAACCGTCGATCCAGGCTTTTTGAAGAGTCCCTGCACAGGCATGTAGTCATAGAACCTGACTAGGGCATCGTCAGCCATCTTATTCGAACGCCTGTATTGGAGGCGCCTATCCCTCAACTTGGCTATGAGGGCAGGTAGACGTGGGTGTGCTGCCTCAAACCTGTCCTTGGAAGCAGCAGTACGCAGGTCCCAGTAGGAAGCTACCAGCTTTGCCTGCCAGGAGTTCTCTCCCCATATCTGGTTGTACAGGGTCCAGTATGGCATCAGGAGCTCACGAGCTTCGTTCAGCTCCTTGAGGGTCTGAGGGAGCTCTCTGTTGTCCTTCTTACGAGCCTGTATGTAGTCCCATATCTCTTGGTTATTGAGCTCATTCTGGAAGCTTCGCTCCAGGAGCCTAAACTGAGCTGGTCGGAAGTTACCGTACTCATCAACCATCTCCGGGTTTGCAGTGACTTCCGCCCGGTACTTGTCATAGGCAAGGTCTCCCAGATAGCCTTCATCCATCGTCAATCTACCTTGGCGCCTTACATCCAGGCCGTCCACTACATCCTCATACTGATCTCCTAGAGACTTCTGGGCACCTCTTAGGTAGGCGGCAGACTCTGCTTCGTGTTTACGGAGGTCCCTGCCACTGATCAGGCCAGTGTCAAACTGTGCAGCAAAGCCAGCCAACTGTTTATCAACTGATTCCCGATTTGTCACAAGTGCTTGGATATACGTGTCCTTCCTTGCTACGTCTTCCTTGCCACGGAAGAGCCGCTGGGCCTGCATCTCATCTTTCATTGTCCTGAGGTCTTCGTGGCGACTATCCAGGCGGTTGACTAACATCCTCGGAGCCTCTTCCAGTGTGACGGGCAGACCTTGACTGTACTGGCTATTCCTCCACGCTACGAGATCCGGATCCGACATGTCAGTCTGTATATATACTTCCTGAAGATGCCTAATCTTTCGAGACCTAGGTAGGGGGGAGGTCCTTAGCCCAGCAATCTCACCGATAGTGGTTATCTTATTCCACCCCTGGTGGTCAAAGGTCACGGACTCGATCCAGAAGGGGAAACTTTGTCGACCCAGATACCGGGCAATGTCCAGCTTATTCCAGGATCCGTCAGCATCGCGGAGTGGGTCACCGATAAAGTTACGTCCATGTATGAAGTCCACCACTGTGCCTGGGCCTGGAGCTAGCGATGACCGGCCCCATTTAAGGAGAGCATGGTCTTCTAGATCAAACCTCTTTAGACCTGCAGGGTCGTCCTTGAGTTGGCTTATAAGATCAGCAGCCATTCGCATCAGTGAGTAGTACGGTGTGCCCATACCAACCCTGGAGTCTCCAAATTTCATTGACATGAAGTCTGGACTCTGGGTATTGAACACGTTCTTATTGTTACCAGATTGGTGGACCATCATCCCAAAGGCAGTGGCAGCAGTTATTAGAGAGCCTATAGCTTTCAAAGCCTGTCGACGCTCCATGCCTAGAGAGGCCTTACCTACAGCAACAGCTGGAAGCAAAGCTGTTCCTTCCATGGCCTTCCAAACCAAGGCAGCAGTGGCACGACGGAGCATCGGGGCAAACAGGATAAACGAGCTCTCTATTGCCCTCTGGTGCTCGGTTATGCCAGCTGTGACCGGGTCCAGGCCACCAGTGATCTTTAGCACAGCAGCAGCTAGTTCGTTTACCTCTTCGGTTGTAGTGCAGAAGGGACGCATGGCCTTGTAGAACTCTATGCGTCCTACATCGAGCATTGTATTGAAACCTGCCTCTGCCCTTCGAGTTGCTCCCCCGATAGTTACTGGCCCGACACCAACATTTATATCCCTTAACCGTCCGAGGACCGGCCCCGAGATCTCCTCCAGCTCGCCTCCATAGAACGGTATGTGTGCCTCGGACATCTCACGGACCCAGTCTTGGTTAGCATCCCTGTATCTGCGTGCGTTCTGTGGGTCAATGATAGCAAGCATCATCTCCCTAACAGCAACTGACCAGGGAGACTTGTGCCAGGACAGAGCCTCTAGTACCGACTTCTTGAGATCCCTAGTACCTGGGATGCCCCGTTGTGGAATACCCCTGTACATAGTTACACCCTTCTGTGCCTGGATCTGTGGGGTCATAACCAGAAGTACAAACCCGTGAATAAGGGGAACTCCCAAGTCAAAGGTGGTTGAGAGGGTCCGTATCACTGAGGACCAAAGACCAAAGGTTTTCATTATGGGCCCATCTATCGTCTCTAGATTTCTCACATAGTCCCTGAGCTCCTTCACAGCATCCTTCTCGAAGTTCATGTCGGCCAATCTGCTATTTATATCAACGAAGTTCTCTGCACCCTCTTCGACTACACCCTTGCGCTTGAACCCAATGTCTGTAATAGCCTCCAGCTCTTTCTCGTACCAGTAGCGCTTTTCCTGCACCAGTATCCTCATTTCATTCCTGGCTGCTTCATCATGAAACCCACGATTGATGAGGGTGGTCCAGTCATCACTATAGCGGGCGGCAACAGCTGCAAAGTACTCCTGGGGTATCTTAGTAGCATTGTCAGGATCGTTTATAGCAGCCAGCATTATATCGCCAACTTTCACGCCTTCATGCATGTTCGCGGTACTTACACCGAACTTTGCGAATGCCGTCTCAAACTGCTTGTCAGCGACATATGAGTAGAGTCCCGTGCCTAGCTTCCCCAATGCACTGATTGGGTCATTGAGGTACTCTTCTCCAGCCTTCTCACCACCACGCATGTGGTCATAGCCCCGTTCTCTAAGTTGTCCAGGCAGCTTGCCAAGTACAGGGATAGAGCGTCTCGACTTGGCCCTCATTTTTTTAGAGGTCATATCTATTATACGAGGGACATAGAGTATCTCCAGGCCACTAGGCATCTTAGGACGGACCTTTCTGCTCCCACCTATCTCCACATCATCTAGATACTCAGAGATGTCATGGCCAGTTCTTCTAGGCATATCTATTAGCCGAGCTCGTATCTCATGGTACTCCATGTAGAACTTCAGCTGTCTACGTGTGAGCATGTAGTAGTCCCCAGACAGTATATCCGGAAGGGGAGTTTCTAGGATGTTCTGAAAGCGCCTGGCTTCCTTTTGCTGTTCAGCCAGCTGCCTCTCCATCCCTCCCATCGCCTGCATTGCTGGGTGCTGGTTGATCTTAGGACCTAACTGTACATTCTGAGACCTGCCATCCCTAGACAGGTGAAAGATCTCTTTCTTTGCAGCATATGCTAGGCGGTCTTCTATCATGGCACCCCTAGCCCTTGCAGCAGCATTAGCGGCTCTATGACCATTGATTACAGCAACATAGGGTGTTCGACCAGCAACCTGGCCCCATCCCCACTCAATGGGCATACGGACCCATCGGTGCATCCGTCCGGTTGTCCACTTACGGTAGTTGCTGTCGGGCATGTCAGAAGCATGAGAGGTCACATCCTTAGGAATACCTCCCCACCTATCTCCATTCGGCATGAACTCATGGCCTTCTGGAAGGTCCAGCCCTGGGCCTCCTGGGCCTCCTCGGCCTCCCTGCCCACCGTAGTCACGATGGAAGGCATCGGTTATTTGGTCTAAGTGGTTCGCCTCGTCATCTGGCACGAACCCAGGCCCCTCATACACGGGAGGACGACCTTCTCCTCCAGCTCCAATTCCTCCAGCCTCAATAGGGTAGTCACGCTCAAACTCTATCCGCTGCCCTTCATCTTTGATTGCCTGGTTAAACTCGTAGTGGTCAATCTCACCAGTCTGCTTTTTACCCTTACTTGCTGCCGCTTCACCGGGCGTCACCATCTTAGGGACAAGTATGCTTTTTTCCAGGAACTCATTCCACAATGAATGACCGCCGAACTTCTTCTTCCCTCGAGTTATACCAAGGACTCCCATAAGTTCCCTGGTGCCCACCCTTCCCTCGCCTTTATCCCGATGGTAGAATTTAGAGGAACCCCCGGCCTTGCGCTCCTGGGCAGTCCCCCTCTTACCATTAAGAGTTGAAATGACTCTAGCCACATACTCATTAGACCACTCCTCCCTACCCCTAGGTCCTACATCATGAACATGCTCTGGACGCACTGATGATTGTCCGATGCCTTGCCACTCAGGGAACTCCCCGAACTGGTCAGGAGCAATTGTTTTTACGTTAGCGTTGACACCTAGTCCTTGGCCTTTCTTGCCCTTGGAGTCAAACTTGTCAATAGGCGTACGTTGGTTCTCGGTTGCATGCCTACTGTACAGGTAGACGTGTCCACCCACTATCTCTCTGATACGACGGATCTCCCAGGCTACGATCTTTCCATCATCCCCAGGAATAGCTGCATGAGTAATCCACGAAGCCTTAGACTCTAGACCTAGTCCCTCAGTGCCCCTAATAAGGAGACGTCTGATGGGGCCCTCGCCGCCTCTCCAGATAGATGATAGAGGGTAGATTACGCTGTGTTTGTGGACCTCCTTTGCCGACCTACCCCAGGCCCCCTTACCTGTTACGCTATGTTCATATAGGTCATTTAGCCACCCTATCCGCAATGATGCTTCTCCCGCTAGCTTCTCTAGCTCATTAAAGACAGCATCATCTAGATCTATATACGCGCCTGAAGAAGGCTCAGCATCTAGACCAGACTTCCTTCTAACATAAAACTCCTTAGGCAAGTCAGTTGGGCGAAGAGGCTTGAGCTCTTTGTGCATGTTTGCTGCATTGAGTATGGCACCATTCTTACCTGCAGCTGACTTAGAACTGAGAAGCTGGTATAGTGCATCGTGCTGCCTGAGCCCCTTCACGGCATCAGGACGGACCATGCCAATTATGTCGGCTTGGGCTATGTAGCCCGACACAGACTCCGCAGCATGGAGCCGTGCGGAGATAGTTAGGTAGGCCTCCTTAGCTCTTTCATGCCAGTCCTTAAACTCCCCAGTAGTTACTTGCTCAAGATGTTTGGCATAAGGCCTGCCGTGCTTCCACAGGAGGAGGAAAGCCTCTGCATGGTTGAGGCTCCGCTGCTTCGAGGCATATGGTGTATAGTTGCCCTTGTTGTCGTGACTAGGGCCTATTCTAGACCATTTGTAGGACGCGTTAGGCACACCGCTCTTATTGCGTCCTAACTCGGCATATGCAAGATCATACTTCGCCAGAAGGATCCCAAGATGTGCCCTGTCCTTGCCAACCAGTGTCCAGGGAAGCTCAACAGTCTTATCCGAAAGGATGTCCCTGACTTCCTGTATAAAATCGGTTACATCATCAGGCATAGATGACAGTCCCTCGTCTACCATTCTCAGGAGAGAGACTGTGTTGTAGTAGTGGACAAGGTTCTCTCTACCAAAGTGGCCCAGAAGAGTTCCAACTGTATCATGGTCATAGCCAGCTGCGACCAGACCCTGGCCAAACGTATGCCGTAGACTTGACCCAGTGTACCGTATGCCTAATAGTGCCGATTCGTCGCCTATATGCTTGCTAACGAGGGCAGCACGGCCAGGTGTCATGCCGTACCCAAACTGATCTATAAATATCTGTTCGGGACTATCTACAGGATTTGGCCTAGTCTCCCCGTTTAGGACCCTCTTTTGCACCTCTTTCTTTGGGACTATAAGGTCCTTCTTTGCCCTGCCTGTTTTGGGGTCTCTGACCTTATTCCAGTCACTTGCGAGGCTACCGTCTCTCGTCCATGGCTGCAGCTCCAGAAGGTGACTACGGACCTTCTCTATGTAGTCCACGAGGAACTTTTTGCCATCTGGAGTAAGGATCCGAACAGCTTCTTTTATGAGCTGGTCCCCTTCTCCAACTTGCCGTAAGTATATCCTTGGGTTTATTTCATCATCTAGGTCACGAAGAACCCCGTCAACTGGGTTGTACCAGCCATCTGATCCATCTGAATTCTTAGCGTTGAATAGGCGGGAAAGCTCACCAACCCGTATTCCAGTCTTCTCGTACATACTAAAGATCTGGCCTTCGGCAGAGTACATCCGATTGACCATTGGAGTGCCAAACCTGGCAGAGGCTAGTAGGTATGCATGTTCACCGCCTGGGCGTTCACCCACACGGCGGTGCATCGCGTCTCTGATCTTCTTCAGTAGTTCCGGACCTATATAGTCGGTCCCGTTACCAAGTAGTGGATCTACTCGGTCTCCAGTTACCGAATTGTAGTACTCTACAAACGTCCCATCTTCTGTTACTACTTCTTTCCAAACTGTATCCTTAGGGTAGTCTCCAAGACTCTCGTCGTGTATAGGGTCGTTCGTTCCTTCTGGCAGAGCCTTCTCCTGGTCCACTTTTTGGGAGAGCTTCCTTGCAGCTTCATTCGCATCGTTCTGTGCCAACGATCGTAGTAGTTCATCCGAATGCTCACCCGCCAACCTCATTGGACGCTGGAACCTAGGCACCCCACCACCAATACCGAACGGTCTCCCTTCTTCTAGAGGCTCTCTCATAGCCTCTAGAGCATGTCTCCTGGCCTGGCCCTCTTTAATCGCCTGTTCTGGGTAGAAGACTATATACGAAATCGAGCCTGCATCTTCAGTCTCATTCCGGTAGACTATACTGTCGTACCCTTGTTGTTGGAGCTTCTGGTACCACCGTACAGTCTGCGGGCCAGTAGGTTGGTCACCGTAGCCGTACTTCTGTGACCATATAGGGCCTTCATTAGCCATTAGATCACTTATAGGCTCATCAATTGAACCGTACGGCTTATGAAGGACCATTGGTTGACCAATGACCCGTGGGTTCCTCCCTCCACCGGAAAATGGCACAATATCCTCTGGAGCCCAGGCCTGGCCTGTTAACCAGTCTTGAGCTGCCTTCTCTGTGCCCACATGTAGTGGTGTCATCCCTGATTCGGGCAAACTGCGTGCCCCTTGTGCTCCCAATCCCACCGCACCCAGGTCTGGGTCTAGGTAAGGCAGGCCAGAAGGTCTATATCCAGTTACCCCGGCGGTTTCCCACGTCATGCGTGGTGCTATTGTTCCATGCCATATGTCGACGAATATTTGAGTCTCTTCATCGGGAGCCATCAAGTAGGCATCTTCTTCAGCGAAGAGCTTTAGCCCTCGCTCCATAGCTCTCTCTTTGGCTTCTATTCGAGTTTTCTCTTCAATGTACATGCGGTTCGGAAGCTCTGCCTCAGCTTCATCGGCCCACTTATACAGCAGTTTAGATATAGCAGGAAAGTCAAGCTCTTCATCGCCATAGATGTCTCTTCGGGGAAGAGGAAGGTCCTCAGGTGAAGGAGCAGGGATTGTCTTCCTGGGAAAATCCTCACGGAGCATGCCATGGTTGCTTAGGTAGTCCTCTATACCGTGAGGTCCATAGTCGTCAAGTAGAACATTCTGCTCATCGTCAAAAAACTTTGTATTGGGGTCAAATTCCCTACCCAGTTTTCGATACAGCAGTATCTCGCCTTTTTCCAGTGCCTCTATTGCCTCTATGGACCCCATAGGCTCAACGTAGTCCCCTTTATCGAGGATTTCGTTGATAGTGTGAACCGGAGCCTTAGTTATTCTAGGCCTCACCAAACCCTCTAGAAGCTCGGGGTAGGTCTCTAGAGGAAGATCTTCAGGTATGTCCCCCAGCCTAGCCACAGCAGCTGCTGTTTCCTCAGCTGTCTCTTGCCAGGTTACGCCTATCCCCATCAGGTCAAGGTCATGTGCAAGTGCATCAGGAGTTACAAAGCTGGCAGCTTGGCTTATATAGACAGAGTTAGGTTTGTCAATCACGCCCGTATCGGTACGGAGCAGGTCATTGCGGTAGCCAGCAGTGATAGCTGCCTGCAAGTCAACAACTTGCCCGGCTATCTTCTCGGCCTCAGATGGATTGATCTCATCCTTAGCTGACTTAGTCAGGTTATACAGTACGATCTCCATATCCTGCATAGACGAGGTTCCATACTGCTCCATTACGTCATGGAGATGTTGAACAGCTGCTGCGTCGTCTGCTGTTATGGGTATGGGATCTGGACTTGCTTCGTTGATTATCTGCTCTACTACACGAAGAGTCCCCTTTTTACGGGCCTTCTTTAGCCACTTCTCCCGCCTTGCTATACGCTTCTCAGCTGCCATGCTACCAAAGGGAAACTGACCTGCCTTGGCTCTCCGATACATTCCCTCACTGGAGAAGGTGTCACCCCTGAACCCGCCTCCCTTGACTCCCACCTTGAATGGCACTCCAGGCCGAATGAAGAGCTTGCCGCCTTGCCTCATTCTCTGCACTGCCATGGCAGTCCTGGCACCCTTACCAATCCAGGCAAAGGGAACAAGGTTGAGGGGGTCAAATATCATCTCCATGGCAAACTTGGAGCCCCATAGCATACCCTCTGTCGCGTGCCAAGCCTCTATACGAGCTTGGGACATCTTCACTGGGTTTCTCCAGAAGTCGATAGTACTGATTATAGGAAGATTCCGCCAGGAGCCTGAACCCATACCACGAGACTCTTTAGCCGCCTTCAGATGCCTCTCATACTCCGATTCACCTGGTATGATGGCTTGTAAGGCGCCCCACTGAGAAGCTGCACCTAATTCACCAGGAATGGCTATAGGCGCTAGTAGTTTTCCTCCAACCTCTAGAGTCTCCTCAACACCAGGAATCTTACTGACTGACTTGAACAGGGAGCCCATCATGCCAAGAAACCAGTTTCTACCCTCCTCCTTCTGCTCGTCAGGTGCCACTGTGACAGACTGAGAAGCTTGCTCAAACCTCTGTCGAGCCTCATCCTGGGAGAGATTGACGAGATCATCATGAGTAAAGGGCTTCACGAACTGGTTTTTCTCGGCCAGGTATGTAGAGAGCTCTTCTAGTTCCTCAACATTCGTTAAGTCAAGAGCAGTAGCTGGGACGGTTAGTGCCCCGTCAGTCTTAAATCTGTCGGCCACTATCTACCCCCTCCGTAGCTCAACATCTGCCCACCAGGTGCACCAGGCCTCTGCCTGTGTATTACAGATGAGATATCCTCCTGAGACAATCCAGTCCGGAAGGAAGACTCAGCCATTATGAGTTGCTGGTCCTGCGGGGAGAAGAGGTTTAGCATCTGGGCAGTGGGCACAGTCATGCCCTGGGGCATCATAGGGGCTATTTCAGGGATGTCCAGATCTATCCCCATAGCAGCCTCAAGCTGTGGAATCATGCCCATCCTCTGAGCCATGAGCATGGCAGTCGGGTTCATAAGAGTCATGAGTGTATTGAGACGCATGGTGTTCCTTGCGTCTTCCATCTCTTCCTCCTTGAGCCGATTCATCATTCTCCTAGAGTCTACAGCCTCGGCCAACTGACCCTGCTCTATGAAATTTTGGTTACGTACCCTTGAAGTCTCTAGCTGCACACGGAGATCTTCACGTCTACTCGCAGCTATCTGGATCTCCCTATCCAGGGACATCTTTCTCTCTGCAATGTCCTTGTTAAGGGCGAAGGTCCGCATGGCTATAGTCTCAACACCCTTATACTGGGGTGTACTATTGAGGTTACCTACCTGCTGCCAGAGTGTGCCAGATAGCTCAGCCTCTTTCAAGGCCTGTGTATTCCTGAGTTCAGTGGCAGCTAGTGTAGGCACCCCTCTTGTATCGCCATATCCAGCCAACCATCCTGAGAGCTGCGCCTCAGCAATCCTATGAGCATTAGCTACCTGGTCCGTCGCTGCCTGTGCCTGCTGAGCCTGTGATGCAATACCACCCTCAGCAATCTTCAGACGAGATGCCTCTGCTTCAGCTGCGGTCTGAGCCGCTGCAGCAACGTCCGTTTGACGCTGTGCCTCTTGTGCGCCTCGCTGCCCAAAGAGTCTGCTCTCATAGGTCTCAACACCACCTATCTGACCAGTAGTCTCTCCTAGCATGCGGTCCCGTTCTAGCTGCTGCTGGGTTCCTAGTCGATCGGCCTCTATCCCTCGAAGCCTCTGAGACTCCCCTTGCATCTCCCTTTCCCAGTCATTCAACAACCCATGCTGCTGCGCTGTGAGCTCTGCTGACTGCCTCAGGGCGTTGATGGTCATCGTGGCATTCGTAAGTTTATTCTGTAGATCTTGATCTGTTCCGGTACCTGCCCCTCCCCCTCCTCCTCCTTGCCTGGCGTACATGTTATACATCTCGTATACCATGTCGAAGTCATCGTCTTCTCGACTCAGCGTGTTCAGGATTGCTAGAGCTTCCTCAGCGTTCTTTGGCATGGGGAAATCTCGCCCAGAGCCTCCAGTTGGTGTATCTATTTCTCCCACAGTAGTTGGCTGTGCGGGAACAAATTCTTGCTTGCCAGCCGCCGAGTCTCTAGACATCTGACTGACAGTTTTTGCAGCCCAGATCTCTGCCTCATCTAGGTGTCTCTGAAATGCTCCACCCCACCCCTTTCCCTTAGACCCAGCTATCCCCTCCTGCATCCTCGCGAAGGTCATTACCTGATCTTCAAATCCATTGGGGAACATGGCCCTTGCATATGCATTTAGGAGCTCAGAGTTTAGGGCCTCTGGAGTTTTAATAATACCATTATTAAATTTCTGCCAAATAAGCTCTAACGGACCTTGGAGGCTGTCTCCTATATTCCGTCCTTGTGGCCCTCCCGGCTTCTCGGGAGATACTATAAGGGTCTTGGCGACCATCTCACCTAGCTCATCCCCCTGTTCTGTAGTACGAGGGAAGTGCTGGCCCTTCGACTCCAGTTCAGCCAGTACTATCGCTGTAGGAATATCTGGATGCCCTCTAAAGTAGTCTAGTACCCCTTCCCAAGAGGTTGCATTTATTCCTTTGTGGGTAGCTATAGTCACATTTTGGTTAGAGAACGTCTTTCCATAGAACCCCTTTACAGGGTCAGCCCCCTTCCAGTAGTCCATTATGCGCTCTTGATTTGGGCCTAGGCGCTTCCCACTGGTGTCATTGAGGCCCTTCCAGTTTGCTGTCCAAGCCTCAGGAGTAGCACCCTGATTAATGGACTTTGCCTGTTCCATAAAAGGGACTATTGCATCTATTGTGGACCCATAGCCATATGGGTTGGCAGCCTGCATTGTTAGAATAGATTGGATGGTAGACCAGTTATCTGCCACCCAACGCTCGTCCATCCAGTGCGCACCACCATGCGTCTTCGAGAGGTGCTGGTATTTACTGAGGAAGTCCTGACGTGCCTTTGTTAGAGATATTACATCTCCAGCCTTTGGCTCTACCCACTCATCCTCCTTACGACCGCTGACTGGATCGGTAGCAGTAGTATCATCTGGTGACCAATCTTTATGGTAGGACCCGACCTCTAGTGCCTGGTCAGGCAGTGGAGAAACTACAGTGCCACCGGGGGTGTAATCCTCCCAGTTGAACGCAACACCACCGAACTGCTCATCCTGATCTTCCTGAGATACCTCTGTACTTACCTCTTCCCCGGTTACAGAGTCTGTGAACGTGCCTCCTGTGTCTGAGGACATGCCAGTGGGAGCCTGTACCTCCTGCACACCTGTCTCAGGATTATAGAACTCCTCACCGGCATACACGCCGCCTTCTGGAACTCCCGTAAAGCTCCAGTCCTGGCCCCCTTCTGCATCATCGGGCGAAGAATCCACGGGTGCAGTACTCCACGAGTTGGGTCCCGTAAAGCTCCAGTCCTGGCCCCCTTCTGCATCATCGTCGGAGGCAACGGCTGAAGCTGCTCCGGAATCACCATATATGTCATCCCAGTCATAACTAGGCATTGCTAATAGTCCCTCTTCTTACGACTTTTGTACACATCCACAGCAATATGCAGGATCTTAATGACTCTATCAAGGATCCCGTTGATCCCCTTGATTACCTTCTCAG
>NZER01000172.1 GCA_002690445.1 Candidatus Pacearchaeota archaeon | reverse complement strand
TTTGGTGTCAGCCCATCAATGCGGGTGAACCTGCTCGTAAACGATTTTGTTTACCAAGCGATTACCAATAAAATTCTTACTATTTTTCAAGCTGATTTTAGACGTACATTTATTCATGTTAGAGATATGTCTAAAGCATTTATCATGGGCTTTGAAAACATGGGTAATTGGAGCCAAAAAGTATATAACTGCGGTGCCAACCATTTGAACTGGACAAAGCGCGAATTAGCGGAATATGTTAAAAAACATACAGGTTGTTTTGTACATTATGAAGAAATTGGCGAAGATGCTGACCAAAGAGACTACAAAGTGAGTTATGATAGTCTAGAAGCCGAAGGGTTTTCGTGCGACGTTGACATGAAGACCGGCATACAAGAGTTAATTAAAGTAGCACCCATTTTACAAATTAGGCATCAGTACGCATGATTGATTTAGAAGGTTCAAAAGTTTTAGTAACCGGAGGTTTTGGGTTTGTTGGTAGAGGCATTTGTAAAGCCTTACAAACAAGAAACGCAGAAGCTGTACCTGTAGGTTCTCAAGAAGCAAACTTATTAGACTTAGAGTCTTTTATGCAGCTTTTAGATTCTGTTAGACCTGACTACTGTATTCATGCAGCAGGTTATAATGGTGGTATTGAGTTTAACAGGATGTATCCCGCAGATATACTATACACCAATACTATAATGGGTCTTAACCTTCATCATGGATGTGAATATTTAGGAGTTAAAAAAGTCCTATCTATAATGACCTCTTGTGCTTATCCTGACACGGGAATGGAAGTTCTAAAAGAAGAAGACTTCTGGAACGGTCTTCCAAACAAAACCATTAGAGCGCACGGTATAGCCAAAAGAATCCTTCAAACATCAGCAGAAGCTTACGGTGAACAATACGACCTGAAATCAGTTACTGCTTGTGTTACGAACCTTTATGGGCCTCACGACACCTTTAATTTGGTTAGGACAAAGGTTGTAGGGGCGTTGATTCGCAAATTTGTGGAGGCTCATTTAGAAGGGGGAGACTCCGTGGAGTGTTGGGGTACCGGCAATCCAATGAGAGAATTCATGTATGTTGACGATGCTGGCGAAGCAATTGTGCAAGCCTTGGAAAAATACGACGACAACTCTTTACCTCTTAATATCGGGACCGGCAAAGATATAAGCATTAAACAGCTTGTGGAACACATTGTAGAAGCTGTTGGTTACGAAGGAGAGGTTGATTGGAACACAGACAAACCAGACGGGCAAATGAAAAAGCTATTAGATATCTCTAGAATGAAGTCTATAATTGATATCTCTCCAATGTCAGTTAAGGATGGTATAGAGAAAACAGTAAACTGGTACAGTAGTAATAAAGAAAAAGCAGATGCCAAAAGTTAAAAAGGTTGGTGTGGTTGTAGATGATTTAAGCGCAAGCCAATTATCATATCACATCATAAAGAATATCAATGACCACGTAGAAGAGTCCGATACGGATTTTGTTGCGTTCTTCCAGAACTCGACAGCAAGTATGCTTCCTATGCGTTTCTCTTCCATGTGTATTAATGAAGTATGGAATTTCGATGGAGTGGCAATAGCAACATCTGTTTCCACTGTCCTATCTATTTCTAAAACATTCTCACCCAAACAAAAATATTTTTATGTATGGGACTTAGAGTGGTGTAGAGCTAAAGGACGGGAATTTGAATATATTATCCAAGCTTTTAATAAGGATGATATAAAGTTGATAGCAAGAAGTAAAGATTATGCAAAAGCAATAAAGAACTATTGTAATAGAGACGTTGTAGGAGTAGTGGACAATTTTAATATCAAACAGTTAATGGACACAATTAATCATGAGTAGTCAATTTTTAGAAAAATATAGAGAATACATCATACAGCAGTACACAAAAGAAAAGAAAAGTACTTACGAGATAGCGCAAGATATCGGTACTTATCCAAACAAGATTCGAAGAACTTTAAACACTCTTGGTGTTGACCTTCGAGATAGAAGTACTGCACAAACCGTAGCAATTGAATCGGGACGACACGAACATCCAACCCGAGGAAAGAAACGAACTGAAGCAGAAAAGATTGCTATCAGTGACGGAATGTCAAACTTTTGGGAAAATATGGAAGACGACGAACGAGAACGACGTTCGCAGATTTCTAAAGAGCAATGGGCGTCAATGAGCGAAGAAGACAAAGCAAACCTGAGAAAACTCGCCGCCGACGCTGTTCGTAAGGCTGGTAAAGAAGGGTCAAAAATTGAGAAATTTGTTTACAAAGGCTTGACCGAGGCTGGACGAGAGGTTATATTTCATAAGAAGGGTTTGGTTCCTAATGACAAAATGGAAGTTGACTTATTCGTTCCGGGTTTGAATACGGCTATCGAAATTGATGGTCCTGCTCACTTTTTACCCATTTGGGGTGAAGCAACCCTACAAAGGCACATTCGTTCTGACGCGCAAAAGTCCGGTTTACTTATCAATAGAGGCTTTGTTATTGTTCGTGTCAAAAACCTAGTCAAAAATATTTCCAACAAACGAATGAGAGATATTCTTACTCAAATTTCGGCAGAATTGGATAAAATTGAAGAAAAATTCCCACCTTTAACAAAAAGGCTTATTGAAATCGAAGCATGATAGATTATAATACAAAGACCGTTAGTGAGCTTAAAGAGGTTCTGTCTGCACATAACCGTGCTATACCGACAGGAGCTAAGAAGGCAGATTTGATAAAATTAGTTGAGGAAATTATGACAGATAACACATTGTTTGATGAAATGTTTGAAGAAGAGGTTGCGGTAGAAACGGCCACGGACACCGAAGAAGAGCTGGCCCCCGAAATTGGTTCTGTAGAATGGAACGACTATGTTATGAGTCATTTCTATAAGAATGAACTAATAGACGGAAACCCAATTTGTGCTGGACTTAGACGAGTCGCAGAGCTTTTGTTGGGTGATGTTGTAGAGTCTGGGCCAACTGAAGTGTTCCCTGCTACTGATAATAATGGGCCGGGAAGAGCTACCGTAGTTTATCAGGTTGTTTTTAACTGGATGAATTCTGGTATGTTTAAAACCTATAGAGAAGTGGCAGACGTTTGGCATGGGAACACAGACGACTTATTCTGCGCTCATCCAGTAGCTACCGCAAGCACTAGAGCAGAAGGAAGAGCTTTACGTAAAGCGTTAAAGATTAGATGTCTCGCCGCTGAAGAGTTAGCTAAGAAAAACATTGTGGAAATTGTTCAGCAAACAGTAGCTGTCGTTTCCAACGATGCTAGAATTAGCCAGCAACAAATTCAATTCATTGACACCAAATGTAAACAGCTTGATATTAGCGTAACAAACTTTATCAATATGGGTGAAAACAATTATAATAGTATCAATGATGTAGATAAAAATTGTGCTAAACTGATGATTAAACATTTAAATGGTTATCAGAATGGCGAAACAGATATTCCAGAATCAATTACAGGTTACAAGAATTGGAGAACTAACTAATGAAAGTTAATTATCAAACAGGAAGTGGAAAAATCAGCGTAGAGCTTGTGGGAGAAACACAAGTTGAAATCTTTGAGCAGCTTGCTCATTTTCAAGAGATTTTTGATGAATCCGTCTGCGGAAAATGTGGAACAGAGAATCTGCGTTTCCAAGTCCGTAACGTAGAAGATAACCTCTACTACGAGTTGAGATGTCTTGACTGTGGTGCGAAGTTAGCGTTTGGAACCATGAAGCAAGGTGGACGCTTGTTCCCTCGCCGAAAGGACAAGGAAGGAAACTGGCTAAACGACCGTGGGTGGGTTAAATGGAACGCCGACACACAAAAGGAAGAATAGCCTTAGGACAAAAGAAAACCCCCGACCATACGGTTGGGGGTTTTTTTATGTACCTTGTGAATTATAAGTATTCTAGTTCTACATATAATCCGTAAAGGGTTTTGCTACCAACGCTGTCTGGAGATGCTGTAATTCCAACATACCAATCATGCTGAGTGTATTGACCTGTATTTGAGGAGCCATCACCAGCAAAAATACCACTTGGGCCGGGAGATTTAGCTAAAGGAACATAGATTCCACTACCTCCTACGGTGTTAGTACCCGCTGGAAGCCTGCTGCTTGGATTAGGAGCGCCTGTAAGCGTTCCTTGAGCGTCAGTTCCCGTATGGGTTGATCCACCCCACCACAGGGTGTCTCCGGAGCCTTCTACGCTATAAGAAGAAGAAGGATGAAGAAGTTCTGCAACCCTAGTAATAACACCACTAGCTGGGTGATCTTTGTTTGTTCTATCAAATATCTTTAGTTTTACGTTTTGTGTTCTTACCGTAGTGCTATTTGTAAATCTAATATTTGCTGTAGCTTTGCTGTTTGGAATGTATTTCAAGCCAGTAGCAGGAACTACACCGGGTGCATATGCTAAACTATCTGAGGAATATTTTACATTATTTGCAGCTCCACCTTGAACAGTACCATTTCCGTCTGTAATAAAGGTGGTATCTTGCCATTTATTGATTTCTACCGATGCACCAAAAGAACCGCCAAAAAATCCTAAACCAGATCCCGACAGGTGGTTCACAACTGTGTCACCAGCATAAAAACTTATTGAAGCCATGTTTTTTCTCTCCTTTGGAGGTTATCTACTATAGTATTATACACCATTATTCAAAAAAGCCTTTTGTTTTACGCTTCTTTCCATAAGGGAACAATTTGTTTAATTTACTTTGTCTTTCCCTGCATCCGCAGTCTTTATCCATGGCATCAAATGCCGTGTCCACTACAGCTTTTATGCCTGTAGCTTTTGTGAATTTAGAAACAGTGTCCCCTAATCCTCTTGATTTCTTAGGAATGTCAGGGTCTCCCATGAAATAATCACGTTCTAACATCTCTTGTTCTAATTCTTCCTCTTCTATTTGTTTCTTTGTGCCTTCTTTCATACTATTTACATACAAGTCTTGAAGAGGACCTCGTCCTTCTTCCCACATGTTATAGTAATCTTCCCTCTTTTGACACAGTTGAAAAAGATCTTCTGTCTTCCAGCATTTATGCCGGTTGCAATAAAACCCTTCCCCATTCTTTGGGAAGTTGCAAGCACAGGCTGTTTTTCCTGTATTGACAACAACCTCCTCTGTATGACTTAGCTCACCATCCGCCCCAAAAAAGCCCTTGCTTTTATGAGTAGGAGGCTTACTTCCGCCAGAACTCGTCCATCTTTTATTACATCCGTTACAAGCCATTCTTGTTTTCCTTATTATTCCGGGTAAGTAGTGTCTCGATCTGGACCATCCTTAAGGTGACGATCAGCCCCACCACTTTCATGTACATCTATTCTTAACAAACCTTGAGCTGGAAATCCAGTCCTTCTACTTAGGTCAAATATTTCTTCAGTAATTGGTCCATATCCTCTAGGACAATGCTTTCCATCCTCGTGTCCACAATCAGCATCTATAATAGGTAGATAATGATTGCATATGTTATCAGGAAAAGTAAATAGCCAATGTAACATCGTTGGAGTGTCTGATTCCCCTTGATGACAATCGTCTAATGGTAGTTCTTGTCCAACTCTTATTCTAAACTTTCCTCCGTGTCTACTCCACCTAGAACCAAAATATGGCCAATAATCTCCCTTGCTGTCTGCCTTGGGGCTTGTGTATTGTTCTCCTTTATATAGATTCTTAGGAGATCCCAACACTACTTCATGTCCCATTTTTATTAAAGGTAACGATCCCAAATTGTTAGCCTGAAGCTTTTCTGTTGTAAGAGGGTCATAAGCTGTCATTTTTTCTTGACAATTTCCGGGAGCTGTTTGTTCTCCATCATCATCTAGAGTGGCAGGATAATATGTACAGAATGGGCTTATTTTACACCCATGGTCATCTAGTTTATCACATTCCGATTGATGATGGCAACCAAAACCATCTTCCTTTTTCGCCTCCTCATCCAACCAATAACAATGATTAGTAAATTGATTAGCATTACACTCTTTGCTCTGGAACTCTCGTATCGCCTCTGGTGTAAAATCGATACCCATCTCTTCCGCTTGTTCAGATGTTATGGATTCTTGTACACAGCTTGCATTATCAACAAAATTGCTAGCC
>NZER01000171.1 GCA_002690445.1 Candidatus Pacearchaeota archaeon | reverse complement strand
TATTAAGGAAAGAATATGATGTGCATGCACTAAGTTATAATTATGGTCAAAAACATAGTTTAGAGCTTAGTCGTGTTAGTGATAATTTACAGTATCTTAAAACAGAAGGACATAATATTCCGCATACAGTACTTGATTTATCAACTGTAATGGGAATGTTTAATTCGGCGTTAACACGAGAAGATTTTAAGGTACCTGAAGGGCATTATGAAGAAGATAATATGAAAGATACAGTAGTACCTAATAGAAATGCTATTTTTACATCAATAGCATATGGGCATGCATTAACATTAGCAACAGACACAAGTTCAGATGTTATTCTATGTTACGGGGTTCATACAGGTGATCATGCAGTATATCCAGATTGTCGACCTGAATTTTATAGTGCTATTGAACATGCATTTAAGATTGGTAATTGGGGATCTGATAGGGTATCATTTTATACACCATTTTTAGATGGTGATAAATATACAATTCTAAAAGATGCGCAAGATTCATGTCATAAGTTAGGTTTAGATTTTGATACAGTTTTTGCAAATACAAATACATGCTATCAACCTAACGGGGCTGGTGAATCATGTGGTAGATGCGGATCCTGTAATGAGAGAATCGAAGCGTTTGATAAGTTAGGAGTTACTGACCCTGTTTCTTATGTTAGTAATTGGTCTACCATTTTAGATCAGGCACGTAAGGTTAAAGATACATATCAATCATCCCAATCAGAAGTTTTTTATGGTATATAAAAGTGTTTATAAATCCTAAAACTGCAGTAAAAAAAGGTTGGATTGAAAATGTCAAAGACAGCTGGATCCAACCTAATGCTATTGACATTTCTGCAGATAAATTATTTAAAATGAATTTAGCAACAGTGTTTTACATAGGGGATGATAAGAAGACACATAGAGTTAGACAAGAGGTACAGGCTGGTATAGTAAATAACACTTGGGAGCTAGAACCAGGATCATATGATTTTGTTAGTAATGTATATGTTAATATACCAGAAGGTATGGTAGGATGGGTTCGAGTAAGAAGTACTTTTAACCGTAATGGCGTTAATGTTGGATCTGGATTTTATGATAGTGGATATAAGGGCCCTATTTGTGGTACATTATATGTTACTGGAATAACAAGAATGAAACAAGGTACACCTGTTGGTCAATTTATATTTGCTGAAAGTGATAGTGAAGGGATTTATGCTGGTGGTTATAATGCCGAGAAGGGTGAATTACCAACACATATAAAATGAAGAGAAAAATAAGTCAATTAGAAAAACGTTTTGGTAAACGAGGTAGAAAAGGCTATGAAGGTGAACAATGGCTTTTTAAGGTATTAACCGAAAGTAAACAATATGATGAGGTTAAAGATTTTACTAAAGAATATTTTATGCAGAAAAGCGGCATTGATGGTGCAGTATATAAGAAAACTTGGGGTAGATCTTATTACTTTGATTGTAAGAATAATTTAATAGCTAAAAAGGATGGGTCTTTTCTTATTTATCTAGAATGGACAAAAGCATATGGGCGTCCTGGATGGTTTCGCGCTGCTAAAGCTGATCGTATTTATCATACTAATCTTAAAAAGAAAATATCTATTTTTTATGATTTGAAACAATTAAGAAAGGTAGTAAGAAAGCTACTAAAAGAGAAAAAAATAAAAGTTGAAACAAAGGGTAGATATGGTCAATCATATATTTTATTTTCTAATAGAGATAAAAATTTTAAAGATTTACTTAGATTTCAATATTAGGAGAATACATGAATAAATCAAAATTAGAAAGATTTATATTAAAATATAATTTAGGTAGTTCAATTAACAGTGTAAAATGGATATGTAGTAAAAATAAATTGTATACTAGATTTATGACACCTGATAAATCTTTATTAGGAAATATTTGTGTCGATGATTTTCAATTTCAAGATGCTAAACTGGGTGTATATTTAACAGATCAATTGCAACGACTATTAAGTGTAGTTGGTGATAACATTGAAATGAAATTAGTTGAGATTGATAATAAAGCAGTGTCGTTAGTAATTACTGATACAAACGTATCAACTAATTTTGCATTAGCAGATTTATCAGTAATTGCGGACCCACCTAGCTTGACAAAGCTACCTACTTTTGAAACTAAAATTGATATAGATTCAGTATTTATTAGTACTTTTATTAGAGGTAAAGGAGCGTTACCTGATGCAAATAGTTTTACAGTAATAAAAAATGGAAATGTTAAAATTGTTATCGGACACTCTTTAACTAATTCAAACAAAGTAACTATCCCAGTGAAATCATCAGAGGCATTTTTAATTGATTATATATCATTTGATGCTAATATATTCAAGGAGATCTTATTAGCAAATAGAGAGTGCTCATCTGCTGTTTTAGAAATATCTAGTAAAGGTTTAGCACACATTGTATTTAAAGTTGATGATTTTACTGCTGAATATTATTTAACAGCATTACAAGATATAGATTAATTATGGACGTACAAGATCATTATATTTGGGCAGAAAAATACAGACCAAATTTATTAAGTACATATATTGGTAATAAACATTTAAAGTTAAAAATATCACAGTATATTCAAACTAGCGATATTCCTCATTTATTATTTTATGGAAAAGCAGGGACAGGTAAAACTACATTAGCTAAAATAATTGTTAAGAATATAGAATGTGATTATCTTTATATTAATGCTTCTGATGAAAGAAATATTGATACTGTTAGAGATAAAGTTAAAACTTTTGCATCTTCTGTAGGATTTAAACCATTAAAAGTAATAATTCTTGATGAAAGTGATTATCTTACACCTGTCAGTCAAGCAGCACTTCGTAATCTTATGGAAACATTTAGTAAGTATACAAGGTTTATATTAACTTGTAATTATGTGGAGCGAATTATAGATCCTATTCAATCAAGATGTCAAACGTATAAAATAATACCACCATCTAGAAAAGAAGTTGCTATTCATCTTAGAAGTATCTTAGAAACTGAAGATATTGAGTTTAATTTAGATGATATTGCAGTTATAATTAATGCAAGCTATCCTGATATAAGACAAATTATTAATTCAGCTCAACGTCAAATTATTGATAATGAACTAAAACTTGATACTAGCTCTATAATTCAAAATAATTATAAACTTAAGTTACTTGAATTATTAAGTAGTAATAACTCATTTGTACAGATTCGTCAGTTAATAGCTGATAATTCTGTAAGTGATTATACTGAATTATATAAATTGCTATATGATGAAGTTGATAATATAGCACCAAATAGTGTACCAGAAGTCATTTTACAAATAGCTGAAAGTCAATATCAAGATCAATTTTCAGTTGACAAAGAAATAAATTTTATGGCATTAATAATTAATTTATTAAAAATAATAGGGAGATAATAAATGAAAACCACTACAGATTTAAAACAACAGGTAGATCTTTCTAAAACAACACAAGTGTCGTGTGAAGAATGTGATGGTAAAACATTTAAACAGACTGTGATGTTAAGAAAATTATCTGCACTTGTTTCACCAACCGGATTAGAGGTACTTATACCAGTAGCTGTATTTGGTTGTGAACATTGTAATCATATAAATAGTGAATTTATTGATAGTGAACTGACACTGTAAAATGCCTATTTATGAATATGTCTGTTCTAATTGTGGGCATGAAGAAGAAGTTTTACAAAAGATAGATGACGTGGATCCAACGTGTCCAAAATGCGTGGAAATAAAAACAAAACCATTTTATCAAGTGGAACACATAGAAACTATAATGCATAAAAAAATTTCCAAGTCCGCAGTTATATTTAAAGGCAGCGGATTTTATGAGACAGATTATAAGAAAAAACAATCTACTAGACCACATAAAAAAGTAAACAAATCTGAAAAAGAACAGTCTAAGAGTAAAGATGAACCTTCACAACCACCATCTAAAAAACAATGAAAATATTTGATTGGATAAATGAGATTAGAATAGGAAAAAGAAATTGGAATTTCTTTTCTGAGTCTGATCAAAAACAATTTCAACCTTATATAATAAATCGATTTTTATCAATGGATAAAGATCTTATATTAATTGTTAATTACTTTCAAAAATATTCAATTGGATTACTTGAACCAAAAGAAGTTTATAAATGGTATTGTGAAATTGTACCTAAAGGAAAAAGATGGTTAAAATATATAAAAGGATCTAAATTAACAAATTATGAACCATGGGTTATAGAAACTATAAAAACTCATTTTGAAATAAGCCAGCAAGAATGTATAAAATATTTAGATTTATTGTATCAAACTAAGAATGGAAAACAATACTTACAAGACATTCTAAAAATGTACGGTATTGATCCAGCAAAAATTAAAAAGGTTAACTTATAATGAATAAAATTAGTTACTCACAGCTTTCATTATATAATGAATGTCCGTATCATTGGAAATTACGTTATATTGATAAAATCAAAAAACAAGAAAGTAATATACATTTAATTTTTGGAACAGCAATGCATACAACATTGCAGAAGTATCTTAAGACAATGTATTCTGTTTCAATTAAAGCAGCAAATGAATTAGATTTATTTTTAACACTTCAAGAAGAACTTATTAAAGAATTTAAATCTGCAAAGGAAAAAGATGAAAAAGATCCTTGCTCTAAAGAAGACCTAAAAGAGTTTTTTGATGATGGAGTATTTATAATTGATTGGTTCAAAAAACATCGCGGTGAATATTTTTCTAAAAGAAATTGGACGCTAATAGGGTGCGAAGTACCCATTAATATAGAAGTTAAAAATAATATTAGATTTGTAGGATTTCTTGATGTAGTACTAGAGCATGAACCTACAGGAATGATTAAAATAGTTGATATTAAAACTTCAACTAGAGGGTGGAATAAATATCAAAAAAAAGATAAAAATAAAATGTTACAGCTGTTATTATATAAAGAGTATTTTGCGCAACAACGAAATAAATCACTTGATAACATTAATATAGAATATTTTATAGTAAAACGAAAATTATATGAAAATATTGATTACCCTCAGAAAAGAATTCAAACTTTTACACCAGCACATGGGAAAGTTAGTATGAATAGAATGAAAAACTCTTTAACTAATTTTTTAGATAGTGCATTTGATAGTAGTGGAGAACATAAACAAAATATGATTGCAACACCTAGTAAAAAAGCATGTAAATTTTGCGAGTTTAATCAAACAGAATATTGTGATGTGGGTATAAGATGAAAGGTGTAAGATCAATTGGTTTAAAATTAGAAGATGTTTTTAAAAATGAAAAAGCTATTTTTGATGAATTACAGCGATGTAGAGATCAATTAAATATAAGTCCCTTTAAAGTGTTGTTCTTTCATCAGCAAGAAGATGTAACTAAAATTAAAAATTTCTTAAAGCGTAATTCAGCAATTCTTTTAGAGTTTAATGCACAAATTACAAAGCAATATAATTTACAAACATTTTTTGTAATAAAACAAGGGGTATTTAAAGTAGAAAATTTTAGATATTGTTATAATGGCGATATAATTAAAGGATTAAAAGAATATAGACGATTAATTAAACATATACAGATACGTGAATTAGATAGTGGATATAAACGCCCGCATTTTCAACCTGAGAATCAAAGATGATAAAAATAGGAATAGTTGGTTCTAGAAAATATGAAAATAAAAATAAAATTAAAGATTTTATTTTTAAACTTAAACGAACTTTAGATGATGATGTTATTATTGTTAGTGGTGGCTGTAAAAATGGTGCTGATAGATATGCAAAAAAATATGCTTTAGAGTTTGACTTGGGTTACCAAGAATATCCTCCATTTCATGATCCATACAATTTATATTGTATACTACCTGAAGAACTTTATGGAAAACCATATCGTGTATCTTATTTTTTTGTTAGAAATAAACAAATAGCTAAAAATAGTGATATAGTTATAGGATTTGTACCAGAAGGTGTAAAGTCAAATGGGACTATGTCTACAATAAATTATGCAAAAAAATTTAATAAGAAAACATTAATTATCACGTAATTTTTTTATAAACATATATTTATATATGTATATATAATTTAAATTACTGGAGAACAAGTTATGAAAGATGTAAAATTAACTTCTGTTAATATCTTAGAAAATCTATATAATCATTTTAAAGTTACTGTTGTCAATTCAAATATGACGCTTCAAAAACTTACAAATCGTAGTGTGTTTTTGTATCTAAATGATAAAGAGTTTAGAGATCGATTAGATACAACAGATGATTTAACCATTAGTGCAAGTCGATTCTAATCAAAAGGATATTTTATTATGAGTAAGCGCAAAATTTTACTCATGTCGGATGATATAAGAATGCATTCTGGTGTAGCATGTGTTTCTAGAGATATTGTTTTAGGTACAGTACATCATTATGATTGGGTTCAAATTGGCGGAGCTATAGATCACCCTGAAAGCGGTAAAGTTATTGATATGTCTGAAGGGATCAAAAATGATTTTAATATATCTAATGCTTATGTGAGAATTTATCCTACAAGTGGTTACGGTCATCCTGATATGTTGAGACAAGTTATTGAACAAGAAAAACCGGACGCTATTCTTCATTATACTGATCCAAGATTTTGGCTATGGTTTTATCAAATGGAACGAGAAATTCGGGTAAATATACCGATTTTTTATTATAATATTTGGGATGATTTACCTGACCCAGTATGGAATGAGCTTTTTTATCGAAGCTGTGATTTATTAATGGCGATATCAAAACAAACATATGGAATAAATAAGAGAATGTTACCTGATTATGAAGATTGGCAAATTACATATGTACCGCATGGAATTAATGAAACTCGCTTTTTTATATTAAATCCTAATAGCGCAGATCTTTTAGATTTCAAACAAAAATATACTTTAGATAAGTATGATTTTTTGATTTTATATTGTAATCGTAATATTCGTAGAAAAGTACCAGGCGATGTGGTCATGGCCTATAAATATTTTATGGATCAACTTTCAAAAGATGAACAAGAAAAATGTGCACTAGTATTTCATACTGCTCCTGTTGATGATAATGGAACAGATTTAAGAGCAGTATGTAAAGCAATGATACCAGAATATCCTGTTGTGTTTACATATGATGTCGAGTCTAGTGAGCCATTTGATGATGCTAAAATGAATTATTTATTTAATTCAATTGATGTTTATATTAATCTTGCTTCAAATGAAGGGTTTGGTCTTGGTAGTTGCGAGGCTCTTACTGTAGAAAAACCAATAGTGGTAAATGTTACGGGAGGACTTCAAGATCAGTGTGGATTTAAAAAAGAAAATGGAAAATATTTAACTGCAGAAGATTATATTTCACTAGGATCACTTCACAATAGAAGAAAATGGGAAGATAAAATTAAATATGGAGAATGGGTAAAACCGATTTGGCCTAGCAATAGAAGTTTACAGGGATCGCCAGTGACACCTTTTATTTATGATGATCGATGTGATTCAGAAGATGCTGGTAATGCATTAAAAGAGTGGTATGATGCTGGGGTAGATGAGCGAGTACGATGTGGTAAATTAGGTAGACAGTTTGTAAAAGATAAAATTATAGGAATGGATTCAGAACATATGGCAGATAGATTTATCACTTCAATGGATACAGTATTTGATCGTCGGATACCTCGTGAACCATATGAGCTGGAGGTTGTAAAGTGAAAAAAATAGTTTTGATGCAAGGACCTTTTAATACACGATCAGGATATGGTGATCATGCTCGTTCTATATTTTATGCTTTATATAATACTAAAAAATATGATATTAAGGTAATAGATGTTCGTTGGGGTGATACACCTAGAAATTATTTACAAAAAGATATTTCAACTCATAAGTCATTGTTAGATGCATTTCTTCAGGAACCAACGTTAGATAGACAACCTGAAATTTATATTGATATTCGAATACCAAATGAATTTGAAACAATAGGTAAATTTAATATTGGAATAACGGCTGGTATAGAAACAAGCGCGGTTTCTCAAAAATGGATTGATGGATGTAATAAAATGGATTTAATTATCGTTCCCTCTGAACATTCTAAAAGTAGTTTTGTTAACACTGTATATGATGCTGTACAAAATATGCCGAGCGGTGAGCAACAGAAAGTTGGTGAATCTAAACTTGAGACGTCCATAGAAGTTGTATTTGAAGGATCCGATACAAACATATTTAAACCGCTTAAGGTCAATGAGCTAGGTAAGAAACTTTTTAAAAATATTAATAATATTGTTCCAGAAGATTTTGCGTTCTTGTTTGTTGGTCAGTGGGTAAAGGGTGGATATGGAGAAGATAGAAAAGATATTGGAAAATTAATAAAGATATTTAGTGAAACTTTTGCTAATAAGAAAAAACAACCAGCGTTAATTTTAAAAACGAGTGGAGCAACATTTTCTATAATGGATAAACAAGAAACACTGAAAAAAATAACAGATGTTCAAAATAGATTTCCAAGTGATTGGAAATTACCCAATATCTATTTATTGCATGGAAGTTTAACTGATGAAGAAGTAAATGAATTATATAATCATCCTAAAATAAAATGTATGGTTTCATTTACGCATGGTGAAGGGTTTGGTAGACCATTACTTGAAGCATCTATGGTTGGGTTACCCATTATAGTGTCAGCGTGGAGTGGCCCGGTTGATTTTTTAAACGAAACGTATACTTTATTTGTTAAAGGAGAACTTAAACAAGTTCCAGGAGCAGCAGTATGGGAAGATATTGTTATTCCTGAGAGCTCCTGGTTTGTTATTGATGATCATCATGCTTATACAGCGTTAAAATATGCGGTTGAGAGTAAATATGAAATTAAAGAAAAAGCTCGAATTATGATGCGAAAAAATAAAAAGATATATACACTTGATAAAATGGCACAACTTCTTGATAAAATAATTGATAAATATACTTCTCATCTTTCAACGCCTGTATCTTTAAACCTTCCAAAACTTAAAAAAACGGATAGTTCCAAATCTACTCCACCACAAATAAAACTCCCAAAACTTAAAAAGGTTACTTAATGAGAATAGTTAGTAATTGTCCATTTTGTGAAGAACATGCGTTACATGTCTTGGAGGGTGAAGATACTACTTTAATGCAATGTTTATATTGTGGTTATGCAACCTCTGATAAGTTTGTTGGGGATAAAGAAATAAATTCTGAATATAAAAAGCTACCAGAAGAGATGAAAACGTGGGTTAAAGAGCATAATGGTCGAATTTGGATTCCAGGAATTCTAACGCTGCCGGAAGGAATGGTATACTCTGTAAATGATGATAAAAAAATGAAGTGGGCATATGCTAAAATGGTTGATATTCCTCAAGATGATAGAAAAAATTATCCAGTATCTGACGGAAAATTTTATGAACAAAAATATGATATTGATAATCAAATTATTTATGATAATTTTTATGATTGTCTTGAACATCTAAATGAAGAAGCTAAACAAAAAAGAGCTGTGGTGCAAGAATTAAAGCTTCCAAAACTGAAAAAAATAAAAAATGGCGCAGAATAAAAAATATAATCATAGACAGCGATATTTAAATCGTTTACCAGTTAAAGTGAGGGGTATTCATGCTGGTATGTTAGTAGAATTTACATACTCTGGTGATGATATATTTGATCATAGACCTCTAGTGTTGGTATTAGCTAGCGGATATTATGATAAAAAAGTAAATAGTAAAAAAAATATTTTATTGCACGGTATAAATTTTAATTATTTAACAGAATTCACTATATCTAAATTAAATGACTGGCTACAAGAGGCAGAAGTTCGAGGTAAACGTACAGAAATGAAAACTAAAAGGAGAGATGAAAAAGGTAGATTTATTGTACAAGAACAACGATATACACAATTAGATATTCCTCAACTTAGAGAACAGAGACAGCAGGGGGAACCAATTGGTATGTCTCAAATAAGAATAATAGTAACATCATTGTATAAACAAGTAATTGAACCACGTGTGCTTCGAAAAGCTGATGTGTATCGAACATATAAGATACGTGATGTAAGTAATCCGCGAGCAATTTTATATAATTTTAAATGATATCAATTTCATATTCAATATTAACGCATAATGAAACTCATTCGTTATTAAAGTTAATTAATTTTCTTGTTGATTATAAAGATGATGAAGACGAAATAGTAATAGTTGATGATTATTCAGATAATGAAGAGACTAAGAAAATTTTAGATGCTACGGTATCAATTTATGATATTAAATTTGAGCAGAGACATTTGTTAAAAGATTTTGCTGGTCAAAAAAATCATTTGAGAAAAATGTGCTCAAAGGATTATATCTTTAATCTTGACGCAGATGAGCTACCTAAGTTACATTTAATGAGAAATATAAAAGCAATTTTAGAAACGAATCCAGTAGTTGATTTAATATGGGTTCCTCGAATTAACACTGTAGAGGGGTTAACAGATGAACATATTAAACAGTGGAGATGGAACGTAAATGAAAAAGGATGGGTAAATTTTCCAGACTGGCAAGGTCGAATACATAAAAATAGACCTAATATTAGATGGAAAAAAGCTGTTCATGAAGTTATGGAGGGATATAATGAATATTCATTTTTACCTGCTGAAGAAGAATATTGTATTGTTCATCATAAGAATATTCAAAAACAAGAAACTCAGAATAAATTTTATGAAGGAATAAATTAAATGTATAAGGTAGGAATAGTAGGAAATGGTTATGTAGGCGGAGCAATTGCACATGGATTTTCACCAGCATCAACAGGTAACTGTGAAATAAAAGTATATGATATAATGCCAGAAAGATCATTAAATACTTTATCTGAAACTGTTAATGAGTCAGATTATGTATTTGTTTCGGTACCGACACCAATGAATAAAGATGGTTCAATTAGTTTAAAGTATGTTAATGAAGCGCTTCAAGAAATTGAAAAAATAAATAACAAATGGGATAATATTATTATTTTAAAATCTACAGTTACTCCTGGCACTACAAAAAAATTACAAGAAACATTTTCAAGTTTAAATATTGTATTTAATCCAGAATTTTTAACAGAAAAATCAGCTCGATTAGATTTTATAAATCAAGTTAGAATTATATTAGGAGGTGATACACTTCATACATCAAAAGTTGCAAATTTATTTAATGATAGATTTAAATATTGTCATATAATTGAAACTGATTATAAAACAGCAGAAATGATAAAGTATTTTAGTAATATATTTTTTATTGTAAAGGTATCACTTGCTAATGAAATGAAATTAATATGTGATGTTATAGAAGCTGATTGGAACACAGTACTTGAGGGAGTTGTAGCTGATGGTAGGATTGGTGATTCACATTTAAATGTACCTGGACCGGACGGAAAATTGGGATTTGGTGGTAGTTGTTTTCCCAAAGATATAAATGCTTTTATGTCATTTGCTGAAAGTATAGGGGTAGATGTCAATACTGTCAAAGGAGCTTGGAAAACCAATCTTGATGTAAGACCAGAACGAGATTGGGAAAATTTGAAAGGTAGAGCTATTATTGATGATTAAAGAACAACGATAATGAAGATAGTAGTTATAGTTCCCAATAGAGAAGAATTTCTTGCATGTGAGGTATTGAAAGGACTTCATAGAAATGGTGTGGAATTGATACCTTCATCACCTCTATCTAATATACGAAACGCGTATGCACGTTGTTCACCAATTAGTATAGGTGCAGAAGATATACCAGATACAAAAGTGTATACAGATGATGAAGTAATTGAACACGCGACTTCTGCAGATTATATTTTTGTATTGTGGGGTAAGTTTTCATCTCCTAATGATATGGATCCTGGCGGTAAAATGTATTTGTTAGATAAAATTAATGCACCTGAAAAAACTGTTTTAATTGATGGAAGCGAATATTCATGGACTGGATATCCAACTCATGGGCAATTGAGAAAAGATAAATTAAATTGTACAAAAGGTATACCGTGGATATGGGAAGAAATGAGAGATAAGGTGAAATGGTATTTTAAGCGAGAGACATACCCTGAAGACGTAATAGATCATAATATTATTCCATGCCCTTACCCTTTTCGAGTAGAAGATCGACAGCCATCGATTAACAAAGATATAGCATTATTCGGTGTTTTTGGGCAGACATCTACTGGTCTTCGTGCCGAAGTAGAACAAGTATGCCCTACTTTATCTCATGACTTACCTATAATTCTAAATCGACAGCCGGGTGGTCGTATAGAGTATTTAAAATTATTATCTAGATCTTATATGGCTGTAGATGCTTGGGGGGGTGGAGATTGTAATGTTAGAAGAAGTGAAGTACATATGAATTCTGTTGCGTCACTTATGCAAGAATGGGGTATTTTAGAACCACATTCGTTTACTGATGGAGAAAATGTAATTTTTTATAATACTGTGGAAGAATTTGAAGAAAAAGCTAATTTTTATTTAAAGAATTTAGATAAACTTAGTG
>NZER01000170.1 GCA_002690445.1 Candidatus Pacearchaeota archaeon | reverse complement strand
TTTGGGAAATCGAGGTTGTCGGCAATAAGTTCCGCTCAATTTCTGGACAGGCAGATGGAAAAGTCCACATAAACCTCTGGACTATTTGCGAGGGAAAGAATGTGGGAAAGAAAAACGCTACCACTGGCGAGGAACAGGCACTCAAAGAGGCTGAAGCGAAGCATAAGAAAAAGCTGGAGGGTGGATACCATTTGAACCTCAAGAATATCAGTAAGAAGCGTTTCTATGAGCCTATGCTTGCACAGGATTTCAAGAACAAGAATCGCCAGAAGGAAGTAACAAAGAACCTTGCCGACCAGTTAGATGGAGAAGCGATTTTCTCCCAACCCAAGCTGGATGGCATACGTTGTATCGCTATGCGCGAAGGATTGTTTACTCGCACTGGTAAGGAGATTACTGCCGTGCCTCACATCCATGAAGCGTTGGAACCCTTCTTTAAGAAGTATCCTAATGCTGTTCTTGACGGTGAATTGTATAATCATGCTTACAAAGATGATTTCAACAAAATCATTCACCTAGTTCGCAAGCAGAATCTTACTGACGAGCATTTGGCAGACAGTAGGGAAATGATTCAGTATCACATTTATGATGCTCCCGTGATAGGTAAGGATAATCCATTCCGCAAAGGTGGATGTTATACAGAGAAGGACTATTTTTCAGACAGGACTTCAATCTTGGATGCACAATTTCCAAATCTAGGATTAGACAAAGAGGACTGCCTCGTCATAGTGGAGACTACTCACGTTCACGGCAGAGAGCAGTTAGACCGTTGTTATGAAGATTATATAGAAGCGGGATACGAAGGTCAAATGGTTAGGCTCGATGGGCCTTACGAGAATAAACGCTCGCCAAGATTACTCAAGCGTAAGGAGTTTGTCGATGAAGAATATAAGATTCTCGGATACGAAGAAGGTGAGGGCAATCGTGCTGGAACCATTAAGCACTTCAAATTCAAAAACAAGGACGGCAGGGAGTTCAACTCAAATGTAAAAGGCTCATTTTCGTACTTGACAAAACTACTGGAAATAGCGGATACTCTAATAGGTAAGGATGCGACGATTAAGTATTTTAATCTCACGCCAGACGGTGTACCTCGTTTCCCTTATGTAATCGCAATCAGAGACTACGAATAGAATGAAAGAATACGAGATACTAGACAAAGATGATGGGTATTGGGTTATTGATGAGACAGGCTACGCCCAAGGCCCATACGATACGATAAAGGACTGCCATGAGGATATTCCACTAACGGCAGATGTGCAATACCCTTTGGGACTAATGCCAGACGGATGCGATTACGGAATCGGAGGATAAATTTATGAAACTAAAATGGGAAAAAAACACACGGGTAATGGGTCTTGTAAGTCAAGGTAAGATTGATTTCGAGGACGTTATAGAGCGCACACAAACCGACAAGTTCCCCGCTGAAGCGGCAACGGTTAGATTACGAAAGGTGAGAGAGAAGCGTCCTTTCGTCACGGTACACATTCGCGGCAAATCAGACGTTAGGACTCGCCCTTGGGGAAGTTGCGACTATGCTCCGACTTGCCGAGTCAATTTCGGAGGTTCATGGCAAGGTACACCCAACGAGTTTATGGACTCAAGTGGACAGTTGGAAGAAGGCTTAACTTGGCTTGACGTACACAACGTAGTCGAGCGCACAAAACAAGCACTTGGAATCTAATTAAATTAATTAAAATGGGATACAAAATACTAGACGTTAAAGCAGACATTCACGAAGATGTTGAAGCGTTCTTTCAAAATCATTGCGACGATGATTTTCGGGAGCGATACGGAATGGTGAAAGAACATATACTGGACATTGTAGACGAACACTTTGAAAAGATAGAACGATGAATCTCTTAACCAAATACGAAGCGATGCTAAAAGACCTAATCGTAATGGATGATTATGACGGGGGCAAAGCGGAAATGTTAAGAAAGGTCATTGAGGATTTGAAATTTCAAAGTAAGTTAGAAGAAATGGAAAAGTACCCTCACCAAGATAACCACATGGATTAATATGAGAAACTATGAATTACTAATGGCAATCTACGATAGATGTCCAGACTCAAACAAAAGGGAATACACTGTTGACCAATACTTTGACCGATGCCTAGACATTCGGCAGATGATTGAGACTCACAGACCAGAGTTGGTCAAGGGCGATAGCGAATACCCGCAACAAGAAGTAGGAATAGATTATTAATTATGCCAATATCGAAACATGGAAGAAAGGGTCTTACCTCCCGTCAGTGGAGAAAAAGACGGAACTATCAACGCGCAAACGAGCAAGAGCGAGCTTTACAGGAAAAGCGTGGAATGAAAAAAGCGATGAACCTAATGCGAGAACAGTACGAAAGTGAGAAAGAAATCCTAGAAGAAGAGGAGGGGAATAAATGAAAGCATATTTGTGCATAGAAAACGATAAGGAAGTAATCGAAGTAAGCAACTTACCCAAGAGCGAAAAAGAGAGAAAGACACTTTACTTTGTTATGAAAGCAGAAAGCTGGAAAGAGGCAGCAGAGGAGGCGAAGGGTATGGGCGCAAGAATAATCAGAGTCCTAACTGAAGAAGAAGCGGTAACAGAAACTAAAAATGGTTCTTACGATATTGAATTATGAAACAGAGCAGAGATATTGATGCGGTCGCAAAAACGCTAGACGTTGCCCTCCACTACGGTATGACGGCAGAAGTGTGGTGGAGTGCCATGAGAATCTACGAGAAGCATCACAGTTCAGCACCAGAAACGTACAACATGAAATGGGCTTTAGAATGTGCATTAAATGATTGGGATTTACCTCTTGACACAGAATCGGAAAACGAATAGAATATACGAACATGACCGACAAAGAAATACTAGATGAAGTTTACAGGCGGCTGAAAGGTGATGATCCTCACGGCTACAAAACTAACCCACTCAAAGATGGGGTTCGTAGCTTTATTGAGCGGGAGTGGCAGAAGCGAGATGAAGCATCAGTCTGGGCAGAAGAAAAAGATAAGCCCGACCTTGAGCAAATTGCCGAACCCGATGCGTCTACATCTAACGGTAGACCCGTCAAGACATGGTGCATTGATGCCCGTGAGATGGAACGGCATCGTGGATTGGAAATCGGGCCTGACGGCACAGTGACAGGAATAAAGGGTAAATTTGAGCCGACCTTGACGGGAGATTTTGGCCCAGTTGGAGATTAAATGAACTTTACCATAGAACAAATCGAAGGTGAGTATTATGTAAGTGACGATGGTGATATGTATGGGCCATTTCATTCTTACAAAGAAGCAACTAAATTTATGGAAGAACAACTATCAATACTGAAAGAGTACGGAGAATAAAATGAAGAACTTATTTATTATTTTAATTATTTTAATTACTGTCGGTTGCAAATGCTGGCAATGTGAACCAGCGTTCCCGCCAAAGACTATCGACGAGATAGCACCAGAGGAGAAGTATAAACTACTTCATATAGCGGAACAGTGGGCATACAGGAGCGTAACAAGGAAAGACTTTGAGATAGAAGAATTTTGCTCGACAGAAGGCTAAAAGAGTAGTATATTATGAAGAACCTTAAAAAAGGAAAGGAAATTCAACGGGTAAGCGAAGCGACTGCCCAAGACCGTGACAAGCTAAAAGCCTTGTTGGAACTGGGGTGGAAGTTCTGCCCCAATAATGAGTGGCGAGCATACAGAGATGCTAAAGCCGAAAAGAAAGCGAATAAGAAAAATGAGCGGAAGCCAAAAACAAGAGCAAAAGCAACGCCTAGATAGGATGTTGAGTAACAGTCTCCAAGAGACTCTTGAGCGTAAAGCCCAATACTATAAGAAGTATGGGATGGAGGTTCAAGCCAAGAAGGTTCGCGCCTTCAAGAAGCAAGTGCGAGAAATGGTAGGCACACTATGAGCGACGAAGGTTCAACAGATTCAAGCGGCAAATACAAGCAACGCTACCAACAACCCATCGACAACCCCGAAGTTCCAGAAAAGAAGGACTGGTGGAACGAAGTGTGTAGAGCTAATAACGAAAAGAATTATTGGAGTAAGAGTAATGAAAAAAAGAAAAGAAGAAACAAATAGTGGAGCGAAGTTTATTAAGCTAATAGCTCATAATGATAGACCAGTTTTTGTCAATGCCGACAGGATTGTTTACGCAATGCGAGCAACAGTAGAAGAAACAAGTCAGGACATCACCAGAATTGTTTTTGATACAGGGCAGGAAATGGATGTTCAAGACAGGGTAGATGTTGTTTACAAGTTAGCCTCAACTCCGTCATTACCTCATCAGCAACCACCTGCGCCCCCGAATCTTGATATATCAGCAGACCCAGCCTAATTAAATTAATTAAAATTGGACAAGACCGTTCAAAATCTTCACAGGCGCAGAAGGAGACTCGGCTTGAGTCTCTTGCGCTATACCCACGCCTTTATGATGGGTTACGAGCATAAGAGGACAAGAGAGAAATGCCCCTATGATAAAGAGCAGTTAACTAAAGCCTATTGGGAAGGACGAAGAACTAGGCTTAATTATGACCATTTGGCACAAAATGACTTTTGTGTAAAAAATGTGTTGACTCACATTAGGAAGTAGTTTATACTTGTCTTACAGTTAAGCAAAACCTATGAAACCTATTACAAACCAACAAACCGTCGAGTCTAGCGGAATCCAAAAGTCTGTATCTTTCGGAATCAAATCCTCTGGACTACATCACATTCTCGGAATCCTCCGCAATCAACTTTACTCGGATAAGGAACTCGCAGTCATCCGTGAATACTCCTGCAATGCAGTTGACGCTCACACGGTAGCAGGGCATCCAGAACGCCCAATCGAAGTAACCTTACCAACCAAGATGAGCCTGTTCTTTAGGGTACGCGACTTTGGCCCAGCACTTTCTGAAACTGAAATCCAAGAGGTGTACGCTTTCTACGGTGAGTCCACCAAGCGTAACACTAATGACCAAATTGGTATGTTGGGTATCGGTTCCAAAGCGGCATTTGCCTACGGAGACAATTACGTTATCAATTCGTACCTTGACGGCAAAAAGTATATCTATAACGCTTTCATCGACCCATCTCAAATCGGTCAGATTTCCAAAATCGGTGAAGAACCAACCAAGGAAGAAAATGGTATTGAAATCGTTGTACCCGTAAACAGTCAAGACGTTGATGCCTTTCTCTCAAAGTCAAAAGACCTCTTTCGCTGGTTCAATGTGATTCCGAAGATTAAGGGACACTCTCAATTTGAATATGAGAATGAAGCACTCTTTGAGGCAGATGAATGGAAATGGTTAGCTGAAAAGCGTGACCGTTATGACAAAGGTGAGGCAATCGCAGTCATGGGGAACATAGGTTATCCTATTGACGTTTATTCTCTGGGAGACTTCAACGAAGAAGAAACTAACTTACAAGAATTGCTTTGCGCCAACCTTGTGATGAAGTTCAACATCGGTGATTTAGAGATTTCCGCATCACGGGAAAAGCTACAATATACCGAATATACTCGTAAGAAAATTAAAGAGAAACTGAAAACTGTTGCTGATGAGCTTATCAGCGTCATCAGTAAAGAGTTCAGTGATTGCAAAACGCTATGGGATGCAAAATGCCTCATGGGTTCTATCTTTGACATGGCAAGCAACCTCTACAACTTGCGGAACTTTGTAGCAAAGAAAATGACCTTCAAAGGCAAGAAGATCGGAGACACTAGCCTCGGTGCTTACTATCAGTATGGCAAGGATTCAAAGGGAGACTATACTGTCTCTGAAAGTGTCGAAATGCACACTTGGAAAAAGTCATGGCGAAGCGAAAAGTATCGCATTGAGGAGACTAACAACCTTACTGCATCCAAAAAGGCAGTAGTCATTGAGAATGACCAAGGGCATCGTCGTGGAATTATGGGCAAAGTCTTGCCTTATATTCTGGAACAGGAGAACAAAGTCTATTTAATTAAATTTAATAGCAAGACAGAGGAAAAGAACTGGAAAGCGTTTTCGGGTTTTGACGGTGAAATGCTCAAATTGAGCGAGATGGAAAAGCGTCCGTTGTCCGATTTCACTGGATACTCTGCTGCTCCCGCTGGTTCTGGAGTGGGCGAGAAGAACAAGAAACACTCTGCAAAGTGCTTCACGTTCAAATTCGACCACAAGGGACAGTATTGGGACAGAAAGAAGTCCTCTTGGTGGAACATCGCAGACGTAGACGTAGCAGACACTAGCGAAACGCGAGTGTACGTTATCCTAGATCAATTCCAAGCAGAGAGGAATAACGAATCTGGATACCCAACTACCGAAGAACCTCGAAAGATTAAGGAACTGAAGGAGAGTTTTGACCAAGCTCATATTCCCTTCCCCGAAAACCTGTACGGGTTCAAGGTTAAGAATCGTAGTGATGTGGAAGGCAAGGACGGTTGGATTACCCTCTGGGATTACATCCAAGTTACACTCAAGGAAAAACTCAAGGACGGTGAGTATGAATTGGCATGGGCCGATATGCTGGAATTGAA
>NZER01000169.1 GCA_002690445.1 Candidatus Pacearchaeota archaeon | reverse complement strand
TTAGCCTTACCTTTAACTGAGACTATCTCTCCAGTTCCAGCTGGTTTGCCCATACCTTTAACAGGGTTAGGTTGTGGTCCAGGATATACCTTAGATTTAGACTTTTTAGCCATTTTTTCCTCCTATTCGGTTCTAGTTTTTTCGTCCGCTTCTCGGACAGTGTTTAAAATATCTGCGTAAGTCCTGTCTGCCTCTAAAATCGAAGACTGGACGTTCTTTTCTCGTTCTGCAGCAATCTTCATTTCAGCAATTGCCTCTTGGGACTCAATTTTTTCTTTCTCAACTTCCCGTTTTTGCTCTGATGCCACTGCTTTTTGCCTAATTTCTGCTTTTTGCAGCTCAATAATTGGATCAATTCGTTGCAATTCTTCTGCTTTGGCAAGCGCTTCTGCACGTCCTGTGACTTCTGCTGTGGCTTGAGTTGCCAATTGTGCAATTTGATTCATAATTTGCTGGCTCTGCTCTGGAGGCATTTGTTGGAGTTCCTCTAAAGGCGGCAACGGTTGGCCCATTGCTTCCTCAATCTGTATTCTATACAACATAGATTGATGTTCCTGGATGTTTGAACTGATCATTTGCACTACCATCGGGTTTTCTTTAGCCATCGGGTTTTGAATAAAAGAGGAATGCGCTGCAATATAGGCTTCATGGTCTTGCCATTCAAATGCTTTAATTGGCTGCCCCATCATCGCGGCCTGTTCTTCGCTTATTGGATCCCTGGGAGGAACTTGCGGTTCCTGTTTAAATAAACTTTGTGGATTTTTAATCTCTAACGCCTCATACATTCGGCGATAAGCCTCCTGCAAGTTATGTATTTCAGGGGCTGCTTGAGCCATTTGCAATTGTTGTTGAGCAATCAAGACTCGTTGTGCCATGGAGAATATATTTGGATCACTGATGGGCAGCACATCAATACGCTCATCAAAATCCTGGGCCATGACCACTTGTTCCCCCTGATCTGTCATGTAAGGATATTCTGGTGGTAGATAAGTGGCATAAACACGAGTCAACAATCTAAATTCTTTTTTCTGAGCAAAATGCAGTCTTTTATGTATAGCCGACATTACTTTAGTTCCCCGTTCCAACATCGCTATGGTAGTTCCTACAGGTAATTGCTGACTGCCAATATCGCCAACTTGCATATCTGCAATGGATGCAAAACGTCTACCAGAATCAACTAAAAGACCTAAAAGCTGTACTAAAACAGCAGAAGGTTCTTTATAGGGTAAAGGCAGCAAAGAATCCTTGATTGTAGCCCCTGCTATATCAACATCTCTGAATTCCCCAGGCTGTAAAGGCTCATCTTCACCCTGGATACGCATTCCACGAGCTTTAAAGCCCGCAGGTAAATTAGCTAAAGTTCCAGCATCAATCAATTGACGTAAAATAGAAGTAACAGACTTGGTTAGTCCACCAATCATGTGGATTAAGCCAAAACCATAAAAACCGAGCCCTGGCAAGAATTTATATTGCACAAAATAATCAAGTTTCTTGTAAAGTTGATCCCCTTCTTTCCAGTTACGGCGAATTGCCAAAACTTGGTTCATGTCTTCACAAATGGTCACAATATAAGGACACGCAAAGCCATGATCTTCAATCTCTGTTAAATTAAGATCAACGTGCATTTCCAAAATAGTGTATAGCTCATTGTTTTCTGCATAACTTGGCTGCAGCCCTTCAAGTTTTTCCATTTTTTCCTGAACTTCATTTGGAACCACAACTCCAGGTTGTACCAACTCAATCTCACTGTATGTACCGTTTAGTTGCATTTTAAGCAGATCATTTTTAGTCATGGTCATGACATGGGTAACACGCGGCGAAGTTGAAAGATCCGTAGTTGTGTAGCTAACCACTAAATCTTCCGCTTTAACAAACTCACTAACAGCACGACCCAAGGTGGTATCAAAATAAACTTTTTTAAAAGCACTTCCAGATAAAGGCAGATAAAACAATAACGAATCCATTTCAGGATCGTACTCTTCCATTACATGACTAATCTGATAATTCATGAATTCTTTTACCCTAGTAGATTGAGCCACAATTTCTGGATTATGTGTCCCTACAACTTGAACCTGGACGGGTCCTCCTGCTGGCAGAAGTTCCTTATAGGCTTGTGCCTGAAACTGGGTTACTGCTTCTGCTAAAAGGGGATGATTGACTCCACTTGCCCCTTGAAACGGCTGTGTCCGTTCTTCCTGGTTAATTCCCAATAAATCAAGTCCTTTACTAAAAGCCTCGTACCAATCCTTGCGAGATTCTTTGTCTTCCTCATAAAGGCTCGTTAACTCACTGCCAAGAGCCTGGAGAACATCTTCTTCTAAAAAATCCGCTAAATTTTCGTTAAAATCAGGCGGTTGTTGCCCTTCCATGGGCATTTCATCAAATGTTTCAGCACCTTCAGGAAGTTCAAGCTCTATTTCAATGGGTCCTTCAAAAGGACTTGCTTGGGCATCGCCATTTGACATGGGCAGTTGTTTGTCGATGGGCATAGATTATTACTCTAGCTATAAATAAATTAATAGTAAACTATTATTCCAGATAGCTCCTTATTTTTTCTTCTTCATATCCTTGTTCTATAAAATGATTTACGATTGATTGCACGGCTTCATGCTCTTTGTTTTCATAAATTTCCGTCCATCCTATAATAAAGTTTCTGATCCGGGCATACATGTCCAAAGGGTATTTTGGCTTGTCCGGTCGGCCAAACCTGTGCAACCATTTTAAAAACGGCATACACAAAACTTTGCCTCCCTGTTTCCTGACTTTTTCCTGCAAGTACCACTCCTCGCCACCAAACCCCCGGAAGGCAGGATTAAAGCCGACCCAATGTTCTTTTTTACAGGAAAATAAACCACATCCCTGCATCGGTATCTCAAAAGGATCGCCTTTGTCCAAAGACGGTTGCGCCGTGGCCCATGTACCAAACATCTGTTCTTGCCATTTGGGTTCAAAATGTGTATAGAAGTTTTGCAAATCGTCATGCACCAAAGGGCCTTGAAGGAGGTCTCTTGTATTGGGGAAAGTGTTGTAATAGGAAATCAACTTTGCCAAAGCACCAGGGACCAATAACACATGGCAATCAATGCAAAGAACATATTCGCCCTGTGCATGTTCAAATACTTTGCCTTTTACAAAAGAACTTTCCCATTCGGTGAACGGCACATATCTACCGTTCTCAACGTAAGACTCAATAAACCTTTTTACTTCCTCCCCGTGTGGACTGTCCGGTTTATTGTCGACCACCAATATTTCAATCTGATCCATGACTTCTGGATGGTACATGCGCAGTGCCTGTACCGAAAAATACACTCCATCATAATCGTCATAAGTAGCCATGCCTACGGTTAATACTGGCATTTTAGTAATAAACCCTTTGCTTATGGCGATGACCCTCAAAAACATCTTCATAGTCTGAAGGCAAAGAAACAAAACCGCCCTGGCGAAAGCGTAAAATGGCCTGTGAGGTGGAATCCACCAAGTCATCGTAATCGCCATTGGGAAAAGAGACGCATTCCTCAACTACTTCTGTAGCCCAGAATTCATCAGGTTTCCAGATCATCCCCGATTCAAAAAGTGGCGTACACGCATTCACCCTGGCTACTTTGTCAGAGCCTTTACTGGGCGTAAAATTTTGCACGGGTATACCAATTTTCCGCAGCTCCTGGGTTAACGGCGTTCCACTTCCCTTGGACTCAATAATAACGGTGTCGGGTTCCCAATGCTCGTAGAGTTCCAATGCTTTTTGTTTGAGTTCGGGAAACTCCCAACGGGACTTGACCGAATCCAGTAAAATCAAATGCGCTACGTCCCCTGAATAAAAGTTCTCACCTATTCTACCGTGTGGGTAAAAAACTCCCCACGTTGTTATAGCAGAATAGTCAGCGGTTTCTGTGCGCAAGAAGGCAGTATCGTAACTTTGAATAATGTATTCACATTCAGGGGGAGTCTTGGTTGGCCATTCCTGCCACCATTCCCGTTTGATCAGTGCTCCTTCCTCGGCTGTGGGGTTCTGCATGTATTGGGCAAACCATTTGGGTCCATTACCGAGTGCTGCCTTGATCGCTTCCAATTCTTCAGCTTTCCAGTATTCAGGCCATACCGCATCGCCGCTTGGCAAAATGGCTGGCAATTCGATCAACTCCCACTGATCGTTCTGCTTGCTCCTGGACATATCCTTGAGTAAGTGCCCAGTCAAATCTTTCATCGACCATCGGGTCATAACCACGACAATCGCTCCTCCAGGCTGCAATCGCTGGCGCGGTCCAGACGTGTACCACTCATACGCATCGTCCAAAGCTACCTTGGACATGGCATCCTGCTCTGAATGCGGATCGTCAATGATAAAAAGATCAGCTCCCCGTCCGGCGATAGCGCCCCCGGTACCGACCGCATAATACTCACCCCGCATTGCCGGATCTTTTTCTGACAGGGTTTCCCATTTCCCTGCCGCTTTGGAATCGGGATGCAATGTGGTTTCAGGAAAAATACGCGTATAGCCTTCAGTTTGCAGTAAATCCCGAACCTTGCGGCCAAAACGTACAGCCAAGTCTGCAGTATGTGTTGCCTGAATAATCTTCAAAGTAGGATTGCGCCCGATCAAATAAGCAGGCAACAAGAAACTGGCAAACTCACTCTTGGTGTGTCTGGGAGGCATGTTGATGATGAGACGTTTTAAGGTGCCTTCGGCTATCCGATTAAATGCCTTTGCCACAATCTGATGGTGATGTCCTTCAATGAACGAGGGCCATTGAGTTTTGACAAAACTCAGAAAATCAGTCTGTGCCTGTTCAATCTCAGAGATTTCCTTGTAACGCTCACTGAGTTCATAATATTCTTTTAGCGTATCTTCAGGAACTTCCGTTAGCTTTTGGCTCATGGTTCAATTTCAAATCAATAATTTTACTGTTAGGCAACGCTCCCCCTGTTGCCTGGTATAAGTGATTCAGGCGTTCAATAATCTCATCCTTGCTCATGCTTTCAATCTTGTTAATAGTCAATTCTGATTTCAAGACGTACAATCCAGCAGCTTTGCCACGGGCAACTTCAGCTGCCACAGCTGCAGAAAAAGAACTTTTGGACAGGGCTTTATCCCTGATTTCCATCAAATCAAGCAAATGCCTGGACAAACTCAGCATCACCCGGTCGGCTGCCCCTTTTTGCAGTTTTTCAATACGATTTTTAACCTTTGCGTTTTGATTAGCCTCTGTTTTTGGTGAATAGCCTGCATCCTTGGCTGCTTCCGTCTTGCTCATGCCCAAAGCTAAATTTTGTGCAAGCCTTTCCTGTTTCTCGGTTAATTTACTGGTCATTGCCTATAACCTCGATATGATCTTCTTCGTTCACAACGCCTTGATAAAAACAAGACTTTTTTTGCTTGATTCTTTCCCATTGTTCATTTAACAGCTGGTGCGTTTGCAATTTAATGCCAGGAAACATTTGTGCAAAGTGACGCAGCTCCCTTTTCCAAGGCTCCAGATTGTCTTCGTGCTGAACCACCAACAAGTCAACATCACTATCTTCCCTCGCCGTGCCTTTGGCATAACTGCCAATTAGCCAGATGAAATTCACCTGGTTCTTTAACCACGGTTCATCGGCTTTTATTTTATTGATTAACGGTTCAAGGCTTGGTTTTTCCTTATAAACTTCGGTTAGGCGGAGAGTGGTCATTAAAGATACCTTCTGTTTGCATAAAGGGGCTTGGTTACGGGGCCACCTGAATTAAAGGGCGGTAGGTCCTCTTCACCTGAAAAATCAAAGACTTCTACTTCAACAGTTTCCTGGTCTGCCAATATCTTCTTTAAAGCAATATCAACTTCTTCATCCGTCATTCCTTCTGGGGTATAACCACCTGATTCGAGTAAATCAATCGTTCTTTCTTGCTCCTCAACTGTCTTGTTCCACTTAGCAAGTTCCTCTGCTTGTTCTGGTATCAGCTCGTCTTTTAGCAATAAATCTTGTGTTACTTCTGCATAATCCCCAGTTAAATTTCCGTATTGATCTTTTGTGTAATGGGGCTCCAACAAACTCACCCCCTCCTCTGAAAAATACTCAGTAAGATCGTTTAAATCCCTCCATCCGGTATATTCACCGTATTTGCTTTGTTTGGATCTCGCCCAACGAGGCACAGATTCACTCATTGTAAAATTCCCATACTTATCGTATTTTTTTTGTACATAAGGTTCTGGAAAAGCTGACCACAATTCCTCTTGAAATTTCTCTGACGGATCAAAGCCCCCATATTTTTTTCTTATTGCATCTTTTAACATCGTGTGCGCTGAAATTCTTTTATCGGTCAAAGCAGCTGGTTTTTTTGGTGTTTGTAACGACTTTGGAAGTTGAGCTCCAGGATCTATTTTTTTATATTTTAAGGGATCAAAAACCTTAACAGAACCGGGGCCATACGCAATGCCCTTGATTCCTGCTTCATTGAGATAAGCTCCTGCGCCAAGTTTCTCTGTAGACAGTGAAGGTTCCAAAAATTCCAAACCATACTGTGCTAAATCATCCCTTAACATTGCATCATTAAATCTGTTATAAACTTCTTCGCCGGTGTGCCCATCAGCAACAGCTTGGTTAAAAAAATCTTCACCAATTAAATTTTTAATTTTTTCTTGTACTGCTGGTTGTTGTTCCGTTAACGGTTTCTGCCAATCCAACAACTCATCGGCTGTTGCTCCTAT
>NZER01000168.1 GCA_002690445.1 Candidatus Pacearchaeota archaeon | reverse complement strand
TATGGCTACATGATGGTTGTGTCGGATGAACCCATAGAAGCGGGAGAGAAGGTGGAAATAACCTATCCGTGAGCCTAGTAAGTACAATAACCCCTTGTTATAAAGGAAAGGCCTACCTTAAAGACTTTTTGGAGGACCTACCCAATCAAACAATGTTTGAGGAATTGGAGGTGGTTCTTGACCATAACGAACCCGACCCTGACGAAATCAAATGGGTTAAAGACTTTCAAGAAAAGTATCCGGGGCGACTAAAGCATGTCATAACAAACCCTGTGGAACCCATAGGAGTCTCAATGAACACATGCATTAAAGAATCGACGGCAGACGTTTTATGCATCTGGAACGTAGACGACCTAAGAGTCCCACACTCTATCGAAACTCAATATGCCGCCATGAAAGAAGAGGTGGAGGTCGTAAACTGCAACTTCACAATCGTAAGTGAATGGAAAGGGGTGGGGGGAGAATACATCGATCACGGTTTTTATCATAGTGCTGAGGGGGAATATACGAGAAGCATGATATTGGGCCCTTTTTTCATGTTTAAAAAATCTCTTTGCGAAAAAGGAGGACACTTCGACGAACAACTGAAATCCGGGGCTGATTTTGATTTGGCTATTAGATTAGCTATTCACGCCAAAGAGATAGCTTTAGTTAGGGAAAATTTGGGATGGTATCTGAACGAAGGGAAAGGGGCAAGTACTCGTGGAGACGGAAGACAACCCATAGAGAGGACCGTTATAGAAATGAGGTACGGCATCTTAGATAAAATAGAGACACAATACTTGGAAGGCACCAGAGACTTTGATATTCACCAAGCAATAAACTATGGGGAAAAAATTCCAATTGAAGAGCTGGTGCCGAATTACAAAGATTTTATACGGGGCAACTTTTCTTTTCCCAACAAAGAGGCTCACGAGAAAAAAATAAAAGAGATATCCCATTACTATGTCTAAAAAAATAGCTTTTATAAAATTTGGAGGGCTGTGCGCGGGAGGCACGGAAAAGTGGTACCAGACGATTGCAGCCAACTTACCCGTTGACGAGTTTCGCGTAGACTATTATTACTGTGACGCTGCTCCCTATTTAGGGTCTGACTTCGAGCACTCAACAACAGACGAATCGCGCCTGCAACACATGGAAAACTCAACGGTTAATTTGATAAAATTCAATGTAGGGTATAAAGATGTGAGAACCTATACTCACCCTTGGGTTAATACTAATTTTTGGGAGGTGTTTAATGAATCAGATTACGATATTATCACTTCTACTAGGGCTGGTCACCCAGAATTCCCATGGCTGCACATGGATAAAAAACCTAAGGTTGACTTTATTACATTACCCAACATGGCGGACAGAGAGACCAAAAACATATACAAAACTGTCCATATCTCTCGATACCAAGCTGACTCGTGGCTGAGGGCTGGTGGTGTTGGGGACTACGAAATAATACCTCTGTTTACTGAGCACATGCCGACAGAAGGCCCTAATTTAAAAAATGAACTATCTTTAGATAATAAAGTGGTTTTTGGTATGCACCAGAGAGATAATGAAGGAATCTATTCCCGGATACCCCTTGAAGCTTATTCTCAAATAGAAAACGATAATACAGCTTTTTTACTTATGGGAGGCTCATCTCTCTATAGACAGCAGGCTAAGGACTTAGCTTTGAAAAATTTTTACTCTATTGATTTTTCTGGAAATACTAACGAAATAAATAAATTTTTACGTACGTTAGATGTTTATAGTCATGGTAGAAAAGACGGCGAAACATTTGGACATTGCATAGCGGAAGGAATGTCATACGGCTCACCAGCTATAAGTCATTCTGCTCCAGCGATGGGACATGTTGAAACTATAGGTGATGCAGGATTTATCGCCAACTCCGCAAAAGAATATTCTTCTTTAATGAAAAAGTTTTTGGACAAAGATATGAGGACAAAGTTTGGAGAAAGAAGCTCTGAGCGATTTAAAAAGCATTTGTCTATTAAAGGAAACATGCAAAAAATAATAAAAATTTTTAAAGACTGTAATGAAATCTAGTTTTAATCAAATTTCTTTCGAGACTCACGATTCCCAGTACGAAGAGAGCGCCGCTCTAGAACGAGAGAGAGAAGCTCTAGTAAGGAAAGAGCTGGCAAATTACATAGAGTTATACAAAAGCGACCACCCCCAAGGGAAAGACCTAGATAAATTCAATTGGGTAAAATGTGCCGTGGATATAGGCAGCGGCACGGGCTGGTTTAGTTCTTATCTAGTAAGAAAAAGGGGATACGAGAAAGTTTACGCAATAGAACCCTCTACAGCCGCTGTTGAAATTAGCAAGAAACTTCACCCAAACATAGATGGCATAGAATGGATAGACGGCTTTGCCGAAGAAGAGATTTTGCGACTAAACCTTACGGAGCCCACCTTTTTTAATTTTATGTGTGTCTTGTCTCATATGCCAGATGATTTAGTTATATCTATTTGTGATGCAATTTATAAAATTTCTCCAGTGGGTTCTTTTGTAAGTTTTTCTGAAAATTGGGGAAACGCTAGTGCGAATGTGGGAGGATGTTGGCATGTTAGAACCCCTCAGTGGTGGGCAAGTCGGTTTATGGATTGGCACTTTGAATTTTCGACGACTTTTTCCCACTCCTCTGGAGTTTATAAGGGTTTCACAGCATTTAAATTTTAATTATGGAAGACAAAAAAATAGAAGACCAATTGGATTATCTCTCTCGCGCAACAAAAGTCCTTTTCGATTACTTAAAAAAAGACAGCGGAGAAAACCTAGAAACTATTATCTCCTCCAACAAAAAAAGAGAGAAAGAGGTAAGCGAAGCTACGAGAACAATTTGGGACTCGTGCTTGAACGACTCCTTATGGAGACGCCCACACGTCAATGGTGACGACCGAAGCCATTTTGCGTACTGCTTATCGTTTACAAAAGGAGGAATCACCAAGGATAAAAAAGGAAGATCGAGGATCTACATAAAAGAAAACACAGGTTTTTGGGCTGAATTTGGGGTTTATACCGGTCGTACAATTTACGCATTATCCAAGATTTGCCCAGAAGGAAAGAAGGTTTACGGTTTTGACAGCTTCGAAGGGCTTGGAGAAGATTGGGAAAACGAATGCGAAAAAGGTACATTTGACCTAGGAGGGAAGCCTCCGGAATTAATCAGTTTTGTAACTGAGTTTGGGGGAGTAAGAAAGAACTGGCCAGATAATGTGCAATTACACACTGGGTTATTTGAAAAAACTATCCCTAAATTTTTAGAAGAAAATGATGAAAAGGCTAGTTTTATTCATATAGATTGTGACTTATATTCTTCCACCAAAACAGTTTTAACCCTGTTGAAAGATCGCATTCAACCGGGTACGGTGATATGCTTTGACGAATTTCCCCCTCTTGGCTATCCAAGCGACAAAAGAGATGAGATAAGGGCTTTCGCTGAGTTTTTATTAAGCGCTAATTTAGAATATTATCCCATCTCCCTTCAAACTTCCGAAGACAGCTTCTCGCAAGCGGGGTTTATGATACTATAACCCCAAATATTAAAATGAAAATCACAGCTTTACTACCATTTAAAAACGAAGCACCCTTTCTTCCAACTTACCTTTCCAATGTCCTCCCCGTTGTTGATGAAATTATAGCGGTGGACGATAACTCTATTGACAAAGGTGCAGAAATTTTAAAAAGCGCGGGAGCATTAGTTTATAGCGCGAAGGACCTTCAAAAATTTAGCTCGGGGTGGTCAGAAGGACCTATTAGGCAAAAAACTTTAAGCGCAGCCTTAGAGAGAGGGGCTACGCACCTAGTATGTTTGGATGCCGATGAGACTTTTACCACCAATTTCGTAGAGGGAGCTAGAGAGCGCATCTTTTCCCTCAAGCCCGGCGAAAAATTAAGCTTACAATGGCTTGCTTTATGGAAGTCAACTACCCACTACAGAGAAGACAATACTGTTTGGAGTAATAACTGGAAGGATTTTGCGGTATGTTATGACGGTGATACCAGCTACAACACCAACCAACACATGCATCACGGAAGGACGCCCGGCCCCAACGAAGACACGGGAGGCCCACCTTGGAAAAATGTTCCACTAAAAGAAGGGGGAACCCTGCACTATCAATTTTCTTTTTTTAATAATTTTCAACTTAAACAAAGCTGGTTGAGATGTAGCGAACTTATTCAACGACCACAGGAAGCGAGCCTGATCAACCAAAAATATCTCATCACCCTTTTAGACGAAATGTACATCCCCCAAGCAGTCGCGCATTCCACCAAAATGCCCGATTCATGGACCGACGGGATTCCTCTGCCGCCGCATCCTAATTTTGACCCAGAATGGAAAGAGGAAAACTTTTTAAGGAAGGACATCTTGCCCGAAACACTAAAATGGTTTGAAGAGTATGGGGCTGAGTTTTTCGAACCCTTGCATATATGGCAAGTGCCTCAGCTTAGAGAACAATTTGTTAAAAAAACTGGAAGACTGCCCCGACCCTTTGCATAATAATACTGTGAAAATATTTATCGCCGGACATAATGGACTTGTCGGCTCTGCCATCAAGAGAAGGCTAGAAAAAGAAGATGTTTCCCTTCTTTTTGCAGACAGGAACAGCTTGGATCTAATGGATCAAAAAATGACTGATCTGTTTTTCGAAGCCAATAAACCAGACGCAGTTATTGATGCAGCGGCAAAAGTGGGAGGTATTCACGCAAATAATGTATATCCCGCAGATTTTATCTACCAAAACCTTCAAATACAAAACAACATAATCAATTCGTGCCACAAACACGCCATAAAAAAATTAATTTTCCTTGGTAGTATTTGTATTTATCCAAAATTTGCTGAGCAACCCATAAAAGAAGAATATCTACTCACTTCGCCCCTCGAACCAACCAACGAGCCCTATGCCATATCAAAAATAGCGGGAATTAAAATGTGCCAGAGCTATTACCGTCAGTATGGCCGCGACTTCTTTTCTTTAATGCCCACCAATCAATACGGCCCACACGACAATTTTCACCTCGAAAATTCTCATGTTTTACCCGCTTTGTTAAGGAAATTTCATGAAGCAAAACGAGACAATCTCCCTTCAGTAGAAGTATGGGGAACTGGGAAAGCTAAAAGGGAGTTCCAATATGTAGACGATTTGGCTGATGCATGTGCATTCGCAATCGAAAATATAACAGCAGACGATATTTATAAGGACGGAGCCACCCACCTCAATGTAGGAACAGGAGAAGAATGTTCCATAGAGGATCTTGCTTCGAAGATTGCGCAAGTCGTTGGTTATGAAGGAGATATAACATTTCAAACCGATAAACCCGACGGAGTATTAAAGCGGGTGGGAGACAATTCGCGCATAAATAAACTAGGGTGGACCCATAAATATAGTTTAGAAGAGGGCCTCGATCTGACTTACAATTGGTATAAGAAAAATGCCTAAAAGAGTATTAGTAACGGGAGTGACCGGTCAAGACGGTCCTAACATGGTCGACTACCTACTTAGAGAAACCGACTACCTTATTTACGGGATGACTCGACGTTCCTCGAATATTAATCTTTCCAACTGCTCTAGCTTTATAGACGACGAAAGGTTTCAGCTTGTATATGCCGATCTAACTGACGGAGGGTCTCTAGACAGGCTCGTTCAAGAAATTCAACCTGATTATTTTATCAATTTTGCGGCGAATTCCTTCGTAGGATGCAGCTGGGACATGCCGGAGCACGTTTTAGACACCAACGCTTTGGGAACATTGAGGTGCTTGGAATCCATTAGAAGGTTTCAGCCTAAATGTCGTTTTTACAGCGCGGGAAGCTCCGAGGAGATGGGTGACGTAGATTATAGCCCACAAGACAAGGCTCACCCCCCTAAACCCCGAAGCCCCTATGGAGTTTCAAAGGTAGCCTCAAGATTCATCACAAAGGTTTATCGTGAATCGTATGACATTTTTGCTGTTCACGGTATTTTATTCAACCACGAAGGAATAAGACGAGGTGAAGAATTCGTTACCCGAAAAATCACAAAGTCAGTTGCACGAATTAAGTGCGCGCTAGACCGTGACGAAAGTTTTCAGCCTCTCCAGTTGGGGAACGTTGACTCTATACGTGACTGGTCGGATTCTGAAGATTTCATGGCGGGGGTATGGCTGATGCTCAATCAAGAGACCCCCAAAGAGTATATTCTTTCAAGCAATGAAACCCATACCGTAAAAGAATTTGTTTCTTTAGCCTTTCAGGAAGCGGGAATTCCCGGACTATGGAGTGGCGAAGGACTTGACGAAAAATTTAGAATTTACGAGGAAAATAAAATTTTAGCCGAAGTTAATGAAGAGTTTTATCGTCCCGGAGAAGTAGACATCCTCCACGGAGACTCCACACCTATTAGAGAAGAGTTAGGATGGAGTCCTCAATTTTCCTTCCAAGATTTAGTGAAAAGGATGGTGGACAATGACCTTGAAATTGCAAAAAAACGGACTTTTTCCCCCTGAGCCCCCTTCTCTGAAGTTTTTCAAAAATACCACACAAAGCTTGACATAAGACCCCGGACCCATTAGAGTGGAGGTCGATGGCGAAGCTAAAAAAATTTGAGTGCGAGCATTGTAAAGAACCGTTCCTCTCGCCCTATAAAAAAAAGTTTTGTTCTACCCCCTGCCTAAAAAAAGGAAGAAAGAAACCCGAAGAGACGCTAAACGGGTTCATAATTAACAAATTACTAAAGAGCTCGAATTCCATATGGAAAGATAAAAACGCTTCGTTAAGGGAAATGGGCTTTGCTAAAAAGTTAATTAAAAAATACCCTCTCAAAGCTTTTTGGGAGGCGTTGCCGCCCAAATTTGACGCGGATAGCCTGACTTGGTATATTGCTCCTCGAGGATGGGCTTACCTCAAAATAGAGTACGCCAAATTTTGTCTTGACTTACCCCCCCCTATTCGGCATAATGTACCTGACGTCAAAGTCGGTGACGACAAGGTGATTTCGAAGAAGTCTACCAACATTAAAGATTTTATCAAGTATGGCAGCAAAAAAGAAAACAACTGAATCAATAACCCCCGAACAGCAGATAAAGAACTACCTCCAAAGTAACAAGGAGGATCATTTTAACTTTGAGAAAACCCCAGAATATAAAGTTTCCAGTGGAAGCTTATTACTAGATATCGAAATGTCGGGTGGGATTCGTCCTTCTATCATCAGGGCGTCCGGGGTGGCCGAAGGAGGAAAAACTTCCTGCGCTCTTTCCTTTGCGCGTAACTTTCAAACCACTGTCGACAACTCAATGGTTGTCTATATTAAATCAGAAGGAAGGCTTACTTCCGACATGATTGCGCGCTCCGGAGTTGATACTTCATCTGCCAAATGGTTTGTTTATAAAAGTAACATTTTTGAAAGCGTTCTACAGCTGATGAGGGACTTAATCACAAACAACCCTACTAATTGTAAATATTTTTTTATCATAGATTCTATGGACGCGATGGTTCCCAAGAAGGACATGGATCGTTCTTTTGAAGACTCGGACAAGGTTGCCGGAGGGTCTGTCTTAAGCTCCAATTTCTTAAAGAAAATGGCTTTGGGTCTAGCAACAAAGGGTCACATCTGTTTCATGATTTCGCAAGTAAGAAGCAAGGTTAGTCTTAACGCCTACGAAAAAACTGACCCCAAACTTACTAACGCGTCAGGAGGAAACGCATTATTACATTACTCTGATTGGATTTTAGAATTTCAGCCGCGATGGGGAGGAGACACGATTCCACCCAAAGAGAAGAAACCGGATGGACATTGGTGTAAGGTAGTCTTTCGTAAATCAGCTAACGAAAGGACCGGGACAGAAGTGAAATACCCTATCAAATACGGCCGCACAGGAGGACGCAGCATTTGGACAGAGTACGAGATTATCGACATGCTTTTGCAATGGGACATGGCAACTTCCAAGGGGGCTTGGATTGTGGTTGGAGACAACCTAGTTAAAGAACTTAAGAAAGAAGGCTTGGAAATAGAAGCGAAACATCAAGGCCTAGACAATTTTCGTAAATACTTAGAGGAGATGCACGAAGTTCGGGATTACCTTTTCAATAAATTTAAAAAAGCCCTTGAAATCAAGTGAAGCTGTATGACGTCAGAGGAAAACTTAGATACAAAAGCGTTCACAAATACCGAGTGGATTGGAACAAAGAATGCCGTTCAAACATTCAGTTTGAGGTCAAACAGTTTTTCAAACCCTTTTGGGAGAAACATATCTGCTACGAAGAGTTCCCAGTTTACGGTACTAGGATGAAAGTAGATTTCATAAATATGACAAAAAGGATAGCTGTCGAGGTGCAAGGGCCCCAACACGAGTCATTTAACAAGTTCTTTCATGGCAACTCACGAGCCAATTATTTGAAGTCCATAAAGAGAGATCATCACAAAATGGTGTGGCTTGAAAATAATAATTTTAAAGTTTTAGAGATTGTGGAGGAGGATTTAGCATCCCTTTCGCCCAAATACATTTTGGAGAAGTTTTCGGTAAATATATAAAATAGTGTAATAATCTTTATGAACATAAACGAAAAGTACAGAATGCCAGACATAATTCTTGACCAAATAAGCGAATGGTCATGTGGAGGGTTTATGCTTTTCAACTTTGATGAAGAGGGGAACCCACAAGTATACTCCAAAGCGGAAGACGAAAGAAATGCTATGGCTATACAATATTTAGTAGGACACTGGGCGGAAGCCATGGAAGACATGAACGCAGGGAGTTTCAAAAAAAACTTAAATGATGTTTTTACAGAAGAAGAACATGAAGAAGAAGAAGAAGGATTAGACGAAAATGAGTGATACACCTATCCACGAATATTATCCAGAAAATAAGCCCGACGAAACTCCACCTGCTCTTGTGGCGGGGGAAGCTGTTACGCCCCCAAGCGACACACCAATACCAGAGAGTGACGCAACGCCCGAGGAACGGAAAGAGGCTCTTGGAGTAACGCCTACTGAAGTAACTGATTTAGGAATAGATCTTCCAGACATTCCACTTCCCGACGACGAACCCTTGGAGGACGGCGTCAAAGACGAGTTTAATGATGCCGCTTTTAATTTTGCTATAGTAGGTGTTGGCCAAGGTGGTTCGCGTCTTGCGGAGTCATTTTGGAATTTAGGATACAGGAGGGTGGGAATTATCAACACGGCCCAACAAGACTTGTCTCTGATCAAAATCCCTGACGAAAATAAACTCTTGGTAGGCGAAGGGGGAGCTGGAAAAAACCCAGAAGCAGCAGACGAAGTTTTTAGAACAAGATACGAAGACATTCTTGATTTCCTCAAAAAGAATTTTGGGACAGGATATGAAAGAGTATTAGTTTGCGCTGGAGCTGGCGGAGGAACCGGCGCGGGAGGAGTGGCGCGAGTTTTGGATATTTGCCACGACCTCAGCCAATCACTTGGAAAAGAAACCAAAGATACTGATGCAAAAGTGGGTTGCGTTTTGGCGCTTCCGACAAGGGGAGAAGGATTAAAGGTTCAAGAGAATTCCAAAAAGACCGTAACTAAAGTTTTGGACCTTCAGAAAGCGGGAGTTGTTTCGCCTCTTATTATTCTAGATAATGAAAAGATTAAACAGCTTTACCCTAAATTAAGCGTTAATCAATTTTGGCGTACCGCAAACAACAGCATTTGTTCTGTTTTCCACCTCTTCAATAAGATTTCAGCGAAAGAATCAGCGTATACAACTTTCGACAAGGCTGATCTTGATACCATTTTTTCTTCGGGAATAATTATGTTTGGGGCAACCCCAGTAAAAGACTTTACTGATACGGGTATTTCTTACGCCGTTAGAGACAACTTAAGAAAAAACATATTAGCGGGGATAGACGCTTCAACGGGGAACGTCGCAGCTTGCGTTATGATAGGTGATAAAGAGTCCCTAGACACCATTCCCCAATCCAGTTTGGAACACGGTTTCGAACAGCTCAGCCGAATGCTGGGGGCAGGCTCGACCGTTCATCGTGGAATTTATGCGGGAGCAAAGAAAGGCGTAGCTGTATACACAGCGATAGGTGGACTTCAAGCTCCCAACACTCTTTTTGACTATTTCTTCAAAGTAGACCGGGTATACAAATAAAATAGATGCCCATATATTCTAATCAGGTCGAGGGCTACGTCCTCGGAGGGCTCCTTAGGCACCCCGACGTCCTACCAGAAGTCGATTCTTTTGTTAGCGCTGCGGATTTCTATAACGATGTCCATCAAACGATTTATTGCGTAATCCGAGAGGCGGTTCTTAACAACGAGAAGGTAGACAAGGTATTAGTTGCTACAAAAATAGCCAACCTTGGTATTTCCTCCAAGGATGATATCGATATTTATGATTACATAAATACATTAAGCTATACCTCTATAACTCGTGATGCTGTTATCGATTCTTGCAAGGAATTACTCAAGACTCGAGTTAGAAGAGAACTCTGTGAGACGGCAGACCTAATAAAGGAACACGTAACAAATTCTTCTAATGAAGATCTTGATTCAATAATAGCTTCTACTGATTCCATTTATAGTGAAAAGATTTCCAGCTACTCATTTGAGGACGACCCTGAAAATGTTTTTGACGATTTAGAGTTTAAAATTGAGGAAAGGGGAAATAATCCTACTGATGACACCGGATTACCTACCCCTTACAACGAGTTTAACCGTTTATATGGAGGGTTAAGAGACGGAAACATCTACGCTATAGTTTCTCGACCAGCCCAAGGCAAAACAACGTTCATCAACGAGCTCTGTCTCGGAACTGCCATAAAAAATGATATTCCCGTTTTGGTGTTGGACACCGAAATGACAACTGAAGAAATCCAATTCAGAATGGCGGCAGCCAAAACTGGAGTTCCCTTATGGTTCCTTGAGACAGGGAAATGGCGTTCCAAGGAAGAAATGGTAGAGAAAGTTCGAGGATACTTTCAGGAACTAAAAACGCACAAATACTATCACTACCACGTTCGAAACAAAACAACCGATGAAGTATGTTCCATGATTAGGCGCTGGCATATGAAATACGTAGGAAGAGGGAACCAGTGCGTCATCGCTTATGACTATGTCAAGCTAACGGGAGAAAGGGTAGATAAAAACTGGGCAGAGCATCAAGCTATTGGCGAAAAGATTGACAAGCTAAAAAGGATAGCTGAGGAAATAAACGCTCCGTTGGTTACCGCTATGCAAATGAACCGTTCCGGCGAAAGCTTTAATCGCAACTCGAGCAATTTAGTTGACGACAGTTCTGCTATTTCATTATCCGACAGACTTCAATGGTTCGCGACCTTTGTTGCCATCTTTAGGAGAAAGACCCTAGATGAAACCGCTTTAGACGGAGAAAGATTTGGAACCCACAAACTGATTCCACTAAAAACGCGTTTTCAAGGAAGGGATGCTGCCGGACACCAAGACCTTCTCCGCCGAAGAACTATCGACCCTTCTTCCGGGCAAGAAAGCGAACGCTTCGTTAACAATTTTCTTAATTTTAGAGTGGAAAATTTCAAAGTTCAGGAAGAGGGCTCTCTTGAAGACGTTATTAGACACGAACAACAATCTTTCAATATTCAAAACGCGGACAACCCGCGGGAGGACTTTGGATTTTTAAGCACAAATGCATGACGTAAAAGATATTCTAACCAACATAGGTTACACGCTCTTCGATAGCGGTAGGGAATACAGAGCTAAACCCCTCTACCGAGAGTCGAGCAGTAATAATGTATTATCTATCAAAAAAGATACGGGAAGGTGGATAGACTTTAAGGAGAACCGCTATGGGAACTTGGAAGAGCTAGTCAAAATAACCCTCAACCTAAAGGATCTTGACGAAGCTAAAAGTTACATTTCCGACAACTTTCAACTCAGGCTCCCTAAAGCGGAGAAAGAGAAACTTAAGGCCCCCTCCACCTTCAAGAAGAAAGACCTGAAATACGTCGTAGAAGATTACTCTTACTGGAAAAACAGAAACGTCTCTTCCGAAACGTTGAAGCTCTTTGAGAGCGGCGTAATGAGAGACGGGAAAATGAAAGATCGCTACGTGTTTCCTATTTTCGACAAGAGAAACAATTTTATAGGTGCGGCGGGGAGAGACATAACAGGAAAACAAGCTGTAAAATGGAAACTTTTAGGGGAGAAACGTTTTTGGGCCTACCCCCTTAAATACAATTTAAAATACCTCCAACAAGAAAAAGAAGTTTACTTGGTGGAAAGTATTGGTGATATGCTCGCTCTTTGGGAGGCCGGAGTGAGAAATACTATCGTAACTTTCGGGCTTGCAATAACACCCAAAATAAAACAAATTTTAATAGTAATAGACCCCAAAAAAATATATGTCTCATTTAACAATGACGCCAATCAAGCGGGAAACGTGGCTGCGAAAAAAGCTTACGACAATCTTAGGCGTCAATTTGATGCTCCTCAACTGGAGATTAAGCTTCCACCCAAAAATGACTTCGGGTGCATGACTAAACAGGAAATACTAATATGGAAAAACCAAATAAAAAAGTAGAACCTAAAGTTCTTTCAGCATCACGCCTCAAGACGCTAGAAACGTGCTCTTGGTCCTACTGGTGCAATTACCATCTGAAATTACCTCAAAAACAAAACGAGGGAGCTTTACGAGGCACGGTTTGTCACTTGGTTTTTGAAATGCTCGTCAAGGAGAAGCACAAAAAACATTATACCTTGATAACCAAAGGGGGGCACTTAAGGTCAAGCGCGGCAGTTTATCGTCTCGTTATGAAGCATTTGACCCAAATGGAAAGAAGCTTTGACCTTCCAATGACTAACGAGGAAAACACTACTCTGGTAGATGACATGATTTTGGTTGGGTTAAGATGTGACTTTTTTGGAACTGGCGGAAAGGTTGATAAACCAGAGCACGAATTCCTACTCGAGAACAAGAACCCACCATACAAAATAAGAGGGTTTATTGATAAACCTATTGTTTATAAAAAGAATAAACAAATAAAAATTGTAGATTATAAAAGCAGTAAATACAAATTTCGAGGGGAGGAACTTCATTCCAACATTCAGGCGATGGTCTATACGCTTGCCTCTAAAAAGGAATGGAAGGGATATAAGCCCACTGTCGAATTTCAATTTTTACGTTTTCCTAGACAGCCCCTTCAACATCTACAATTCACCGACGCACAACTCAACGGGCTTGAATACTATTTATCTCACGCTTTTGGGGTAATAAATAACTTTACGGAAGAAACGGCAGTTACTAACTACGCCGCTGACAAAAAGAAGGATTCATGGTTATGCAAAATAGGTAAATGGCGTTGTCCCTACATCGACCCTTATGATTATTTTGTTACGGTAAACAAAAAGGGAGAAGAAACAAATAAAGCCTTAAAGAAAAAAGACCTTCAAAAAAATCTAAAAAAAGGGGAAAAAATAGAAAAAAGAAGTTACGAAGGGTGCCCTCGACACAAACCAACGTCTCAGGATAATATCCTTGACATGTTTGCCTAAGTGGCATATACTCAATTCGTCATGGGGGAAATAATTCCTATTTTTAAAAGTCATTACAGCTTGGGTCGTTCTATTTTGACGCTCAACCTCCCTAAAGAGGAGGACGCCACCGACAGCGCTGACTCTGTTTTCGACATTTGCCAAGACGCTGGCCTTAAAGAAGTTTACTTGGTGGACGACAACATGGCAGGTTTTCTTGAAGCCTTTACCAATGCTGAAGAACTGAAAATAAAATTAATTTTTGGATTACGGCTAACTTTTTGTTCAGACCACTCTAACAAAAGCGAAGAAGGCAGGCAAAACTCATATAAAAACATAATTTTCGCTAAAAACGCAAACGGATACAAACAGTTGATTAAAATTTATACTTTCGCCGCTCAGGAAGGCTTCTACTATGAGCCACGCATAGATTTTAATAGCCTTAAACCCTTATGGGACAAAGACTTGCTTCTCGCTGTACCGTTTTACGACTCTTTCCTTTACAACAATAAATATACAGACTCTCAATGTGTTCCAGATTTCTCCTTCACTGACCCCGTATTTTTTACAGAAGATAACGACACTCTTTTAGATAAAGACATGCAAGCGAGGGTGTTAGACTTTTGTTCTGATAAATACGAGGTGGTAAAAACCAAAAGCATTTATTACAAAAACAGGGAGGACTTTCCCGCCTACTTGACATTTCGTTGCATCAACGGGCGCACTACCGTAGAAAAACCCAACTTTGACGGTATGTGTTCTCCTGAATTCTGTTACGAAAGTTACTTGGAGGCTATAAATGAGTAATTCTACTAAAAAAATACCCCCCCTCACTAGCGAACAAATAAAACAAATAAGAGAATTATTTGATCAGGGGTCGACGCGATCTAAAACTGCTAAAATACTACAGATAGGACAAAGTAGAGTTCAGCGTATAGTTAAAGAATATGAGCAGGAAAAACATTTGCGAGAAATTTCTCGCCGACGAAAAAAGCTCGAAGAATTTCGCAATCATCCCGATAGGCCCAAGCTGATAGGTAGCTGGGAAGAAGGGCTGTCGCATCAAGATATTCCTGCGCTTGAATACGAACTAGAAATATTCAAACGCAGCTGCTCAATAGGTAACTTCGAATATGATTATGGGCCGGGAAGATATATGAATGACAATAAAAACGAGCGCAAGCAAGAAAAGTTAATCAAAATGTTAAGTTGCCAAGAAGCCATCATAAAAAAATTTAAATCTGGTTATGTTTTAGTGAACGATGTATACGTGGTTAATTTAAAGCGTAGGGTATGGAGATACCGGGGGAAATCAAATGAGTATTACCATTCTTCGGATGTCTCTAAATGGCTAACAACAATGATTAAAAAACTTGATAAACATGATTCTGTTTGTGACTCTAATTTTTAGAAGATGGATAATCATTTAATAAGATTCCAAAAGAAAAAATTTCTTTTTATGGACTTCGAGACTTTCAATGTCTGTTTAAGTGATAAATTTAACCTCCCTTGGCAGGTTGCCACCATCCTAGTTGAAACCGTAGAGGATGATAAAGGGCGCATTAAAAACCAAGAAAGAGGAAGGCAGGATTTATACCTCAAATGGGATAC
>NZER01000167.1 GCA_002690445.1 Candidatus Pacearchaeota archaeon | reverse complement strand
GAATACATTGATTCAATCTGCCTTAACGGTACTCTTTGACTTTATGATTCGCTCTTCCAAAATGGAACTATAGGCGTTTGGGGCTCATTCTTTATCTTTGATACTGTTTGTAGCCGTGATTCGCTCCAAAATTCGGATACTGTCATTTTGATGGGCTCATTCTCCTATATAGATACTTACGGTAAAAGTGATTCATTTCGTTATCATGGAACTGACGCTTTCTGAGATTCATTCTGCCTCAACGGTACTCTTTAGCTTCTTAATTCGCTCCAATGGGATGAAACTATCGGTAAGAGGGGCTCATTTACATGGAGTGATACTGTCAGGAAGCCTGATTCATTCGGGCATCGTGGTACTTGTTCGTGGAGATTGATTCGTTCAGCGATAATGATACGATAAACATTTCTGATTCATTCGAGCATGGTGGTACTCTAGGCTGGCCTGATTCATTCTCAACTAATGGTACTCTGCCCAAACATGATTCGTTACATGGAACATGATACTGTCTGAAATTTTGACTCATTCGAGGATGTAGGTACTCTACCATTCGCTGATTTGTTAGGTCGTAATGATACTAAAGAGTCAGATGACTCATTTACATGGAATGAAACTATTTCGATGATCGTGATTCATTCATTTCTTTTGTTACTAAAGTGGGGCTGATTCACTCTGACTCCGTGAAACTATTATCCTTGGAAGGCTCATTCCAGTCATTTGGCACTTTCTGATTTTGCTGATTCGTTCGCATCAAATGGTACTCTACCTATGTGTGACTCATTAGGTGGTAAGATACAGATGTACTTTACAGAGGAACTTTTATATACGTCGTAGTGGTCACGTATATATATTATTCATGCGCTCTGTAGGGTCAGATTGGCCTCCCGAAATGGGGGGCCTTTCGCTCTCGTCTCAAGGTACTCTTCTCCGATACGGCTCATTCTTCAATAATGATACTTTCTGGTGTCTGTCGATTCTCTCATGACCAGTGGATACTATCGGAATACTTGGATTATTCTGAGTGTGTGATACTTTTTGTGTTGATGATTCGTTTTGTTTTTCTGTTGCGTTCGGTTTCTTTGACTCACTTCACCTGCTTGTTACTTTCAAGGGTGAGGGTTCATTCTCTGTAAATGATACTTTTGTTTTCCATGATTCGTTCACGATGAATGTTACTGTAGCGATACATGACTCATTCTTGGAGGTTGATACTGTTTGTGGACATAATTCATTTATTCAAGTAGGCACTCTATGGAGTGTTGATTCACTATGAGAGTCTGGTACTCTAGCCGATGTTGGTTCATTCTGTCTTCCTGGTACTTATATAAAGAGGGGATTCATTCGGGTGGCATGATACTAATAGGTGCCGTTGATTCACTTCCTTGACTTGAAACTCTACATCAGCCTGATTCATTCCTCGTACTTGATACTTATACGGAGAAAGGATTCATTTCTTTGAATTGGTACTATCTGATCACGTGATTCGTTCGTCAGCTATGAAACTGTTGCCCGTACGGACTCGCTCGACCTGCTATGGTACTCACACTCAGGTTTGTTCGTGGACTCATTCTATTGCAATGTTACTGAACAGCTATGAAGGATTCATTCTCTCACTGTGATACTTTTAGCGATTGAGATTCATTTACCATTAGTGTTACGAATATCTATCATGATTTACTTATATGTCATGGTACTCACCCGCTATGGGGGTTCGTTTATCTCGACATGTTACTGTACGATCTGCTGACTCATTCATTTGCTGAGATACTTTCGCCTTGTAAGATTCACTTTATACATCTGGTACTCTACAGGCCATTGGTTCGTTAGCGCACCTTGATACTCTCACCTACGACAAGACTCATTCTTTGGTACTGATACTGTCAGGACTTCGGATTTTTATGACACTTACATGTGCAGTCTTTACCTCGACAGTCTCTGTGACCGCCGTATAAGCATATTAATGTAGTTGTCATGTGTAATTCACTTCCACTCGCTGTTACTATCGGGTTCGATGGATCATTTATACGGGATGATACGAAATAGGGAAGAGTGATTCGCTTGGTCATTGTGTTACGAACTCTGCGTATTGACTCGCTTACCTTAAGAGGTACTCTCGCCCTGAGGGGCTCACTCTTATTCAATGTCACTGTAAAACCCAATGGATCACTAGGATGCATTGTTACTGTCAAACATAATGGATTGTATTGAATAAATTGTTAAAGTGCGTAGAGACGATTATCTACAATGTTACAGACGTGGAATTTATGTCTCGTTCATGAAGTATGGAACTCTTTAGCTGGGTAACTATTACTAGTATACCACCAGTAAAGTATATTGTAACAAGCAGGGCCCCGTCAACAAGCTACTTATCACTTTCAATTTTGATTTATTGCTCAAGTCAACAGGGCCCCTGAAAGGAGATTGGAGTGCTAGGCAATAACCATCCAATCAACAAATAGTTTACATCTATTAGAATACATGTCAACAATTTTCCAACTTATTAGTATAATACCTAGATAGCTGTTTTTAGTAAATACACTTCATTTGACTGATACTGTCATGTTCTCTGGTTCGCTACCAATGGTTGGTATGCTCACAAACATGGGCTTACTTATCCTGCGAATAGACTTTTCGCTCTTACCACTAAATCTGCGAGAGTTTCCTCCCCCTGACTCGTTGTGACAATCTGATCGAAGGATATGCTTTCTTTACCCTTTTCCAGTTCAGAATTTAGGACCTCTGCCAATTTTTCCCCTGCCCCCATGCGGTTAACCCTTGCTGTACCTGCCTGACTTCTTTTCTCATTCAGGTCATATTGCCTGAGATGAACACCACACAGATACTCTGTTTTGTTTAGTTGCCATGAGGACGTTTTATTATCGAACCACTTGGACTGTCGAGTTCCTTTAGCTTTATGCGGGCAGTTCCGACTGCCTTGTCGTCCAAAGGCATTATTAGTGGGGTTATGTGTTACCGTTGCTTCGCATATTTTTTCTGTCATAGTTTTTTACCTCCGAGGTCTTCATCACATTCAATGTTATCCAGATGAATCATTTTATCGATCCATTTTTGACGTTCTTTCATATTTCGTGATGTCTCTTTCCAGTACATGTCTGATTGCCATGTACGTGGAAATAGTTTTTTAAGTAGCTCTTTATATTCCTTTCGATGAGGGTCTTTCTTCACACTGGGGGTTTTCTGACTTATGTATCTTAGACATCCCTCTAGTAGTGCATGGGCCATCTCATGACGAAGAGTGCTTTTAACTTCCGCACCTCCGCTGTAGTACCAAACTTCAACTTCTATCATATGAGTTATATTGCGATAGTATGCAGAAGAGTATGTGCCTGTGGCACAGAGCCTGACTTGTGGTGGATTCATCCTCCACTTGTATTTCTCTGACCTGCCTGGAATGACATACTTGTTTTCTTTTATTATTTTTTGGACTGCCTGACGTTTCCATAGATCGTTCACGTAGTCCTGCATTTCTTTTACTCTCATTACTGAGTAGTATACCACCTATCTCTATCTGGTCAACAAGACTTTAGGCACGAAATTCTATTTTTTACGGGACTAGAAGCATTAAAAGAGGTCTGTGAGGCCCAAATAGAGGTTTTTATTGGGTTAGTGGAGTGTTAGTACCATTTGAGCTATTTAAATATGTGTCTTTTGGGGTGTTTTTCACATTATTTGCCCAACTTTGGACAGTAGTACGTGGCATATCAAATTCTTTGGCAATACTGTAGTGAGGTTGGTTATCTTCTATCTTCTTCAGTACTTTCTTTTTAAAAGAAGGAGAATATTTATCTGCATTTCTTGGCATACCAGATTTTCCCTTTGCCCACTCTCCAACAGAACTGACAGGAAGATTCAGCTTTCGTGCTGTTCCCTGTATCCCATATTTTTCTACGTAGGGCAGAACCCATTCTTTTTTATCAGAAGGTATTAACTCTTTGATTGAAATATTCTGTGATTCAAAAAATTCGAACTTGGTAATAAAATTTTTTTCTAGGACTCGTTTATGTATATCCCAGTCCAATGAATTTCTAAATGCTGTCTTCATCCTGCATTTTTTGCAGACTGCTATAGCCCACACACCATTTGGTGATGCTAAAACGTAATGATGTTTGCAGTTGCTGATTCCCATTTACAAAATGATAATTCCTCTTTTGAATGAATATAATTTATCAGAACCTGGAATGATCCATTGATCAGTTTGAGGTTCAAATAGATCGGCGGTGCCATCATTAAATATAACCACGTTGTATGCATGCCCACCAGAGTTATCAATGACTATTCCCACATTGTTTAGATTGTGATTTGTTGCTACTTGAGCCTTGAAGTTAAATGAGAAGTTATCGCAGTCGAATTTATCTGCAACATATTGCTTTTCATTTATCTTGTTGAATTCCACAATTTTTTGGAAATCGACCTTGGAGCATGTCCAATACTTGTTATCCAGTGTAATACGTTGCCACTGATCCTTACCTCGCCTTTTGTATCCTGGAATGGTAGATAGAGCATTAGCAATAAATTCTGTATCCATATTGCTACGAGAGGTCTGCTTTTTCACTTTGCGGAGACTCATTAATCTTCTAAGTGAGGCAATAGACGGGAGCCATATATTGATCATTTCTTGTAGCCACTTCGTCATTTAAAAGTCTCCTATGTCATATGTCTTTGATTCCTGTGGTGGCCTTCCGTGCTTATCAATTCCATCACGAGACGTGAAATAGTCTAGGGAGTGTTCTGGCATTATGTGACCGCCGTCCTTATTTCGCCAGTATCTATGCCACGCCTTTTGCTTATTCGCACTACTCTGTCTACTGGTTTTGGCCTCTTCACTCTGCATGAGAACTGGAGGCCCATTCTTATCAGACGTTAGTAGTTGTCTTCCACGGCGAATTGACTCAGGGTTAGTGGCAGTAAACATAAACCAGTACATGAACTCTGATAGAGAGCCCCTCTGTAGAGTTTCATAGAGACCATCATCTTTCCAGAGTTCTAGGATGAGTACATGATCATCATCTACTACAGCGGGATTCTCTTCATATTTTTCGATAATGCGTGTTTGTATGGTTGTTAGTTTTTTTCTTTGCTCATCGGGCATACTGCTAATTGTGTCTAGTAGAGATATCTGCTTACCGACTGTTCCGGTAAAATCTTTTTTAGCTTTATAGTTTTCTCTTCTTTGTGTCATTTTATTTCCTGTTTAATGATCTATATTGAATATGGTCCTTAGCTCTATCTCTACATCTATAGGAGTATCTTCATATTCCCAAGGTGAGTATACATTCCACTGAATTTTTGAAATTTTAAAGGTCATTCTTTTTTGATCTTCGATTAGACACACGGTCTCACCCTCTCTTGGTATCTGTGAGAGGGTTCTTTTGAAACATTTTTCTTTGCCTAGGTTGAATCTACATATCATCGTATTCAGTCTGATATGCCCTTACCTGATTCTCAAACATGGAAATTTTATTCCGTAAGGTTGTTATATAGGACTCATGCTGCATGCGACGTGTAGTCTCTACAGATTCAGATTCCGATAGACGACTTATCAGCCTATGTATTTGACCTTGTGTTCTTGTGAGCCTTGTCATGAGACCCTGTTTTCTTCTTTTCTGTAGGTATTCCTCTCGTTTCATTATCCTTCTCCTTTAGATAACGTGATATCCAATTCCTTAGTGTGGTCTCTGGTATATCGTATTTTTTTCTAACTACTGTTCTACCAAATTGAAAAGTTTCTAATACCGCTTTTGTTTTAAATTCTGCGGTATGTTCGTTTTTAAACTTTTTTAATTCTTTCTTTCTACTTGCTAGAAATACTTGTTTAGGTGGAACTTCTCTCTTAATAGCTGCCTTACCAGTATTTCTTACAATTGTTTTGTTGCCTCTCATAGTAGTTCCCCATGCATCTGGTACATTAGAGTTTTGAAAAGCATCAAATTTTCCACATTTCTTACAAACTGCTAGACTCCAAGGTCCATTAGGTTCGTCTACAACCCAATGATGTGTGCAGTTCTTAATTTTAGTATCTATTTCTTCACCTCTCTGTAGGCTCTAGGGATTGGTAATCTCTCTAAGGCCTCTAGTTTATGGTTCATCTCTGTTCCAGTTACGTCAATGTCCTTAGTAATATTTAAAATTTCTATATCAACTTGCAATAAGGCCCTTGCAATACGTAAAAGCATCCAACTAAGTATAACTATTGCTAGTGTTCCTATTGCTGTTACAAGAAAAAGTAGTATTAAGACTGAGCTAACCATTCAATAGTCCTCTTTCACGTAACTCTGACTCACATTGGATTCCTAAATCCTTCAATGACCATAGAGGTTCAGTCCCTAACTCCATTATAGCCCTATCATTAGCCTCAATAAGCTTTCGTGAAAGAACTTTAAAGGTTTTAGTGATTTGAGTTTGGCAAATAGCGTTGTATTCTTCATCTATAGTAGAAGAGTTACTTTTTTCTAATGAGTTGGATATTTCTGTTTTATCCAACATTATTTCTTTTAGTTCTATCTGTATTATATCTATGCTCATCGTGGTAGTGTCGATGGTGGCAATGTGGATGGCAGTGTTGTGCCATATCCAGTTGCGACGGTAGTTGGTGTAGCTTCAACAGTTGTTGTGGCGTTGTTTGTAATGGGTCTACCTATTACCTCAGACCTTGTTGGTTTACTTTTTGTGGTAGTTGCTGTGGAGTCTGTCTGGGAATATGGAGGTAATGTGGACGGTAGTGTAGATGGCCTTGTAGTGGTTGCCTCTTCAGGTTCACTTTCATCTGGCACAAATTCAAGTTGTCCAATATCGGGTAATGTTGACATATCCGCATCATCAAGGATATTTGCAGGCTCTCCAGGTTCCATAGGAGCCCTATCCTCAGGCTCCACGTAACTGAGTTGGAATTCCCACATGTATCCTCTTATTCCGTTGACCTCAACTTTATAGAATCCAAATGGCATATCTAGGCACTCTTTAAGAGAACCTATCCTTACTTTTTCCCCTTTTGTAGGTTTATATAGCTGTTTGTAAGGGGAACAGAACCTACCTGCTGTCTGGAGTTCGAATACTCCATAGGCAGGATGGACAACTACGTGGTCATATATTTTTTCACTGTTCATGTCAGCTTGAGTCGGTCTTACTATTAGGAATGATGCGACTCCTGCCACAAGAACGGCGATAACTATTTTTGGTATTGGATTATGTATCATTGTTGTTTTTATCTAAAATTTGATGTATTCGTGCTACAGGGTTAGTTAGCTCTTGAGAATGACCGTTATGCCAACCCCTGTGGATTGTGCAACGATACGGGGTAAGTTCCCCATTCTTACGAAAAATATCCTTATTATGGAAATCTGCCTCTTTCTGGGCCATTTCCCTGTTGGGATACAGTTTCTTTGTTCTGCAGTTCATGTGATGGCATTACCAATCGAGCCACTCTCTTCTATCGCATACTATGGGTCTGGCACGTGCGATGATTTCATACGCATCATCGAACCCAATGTATTTTTCATTCATGAGATACCATGCGACTGTCAGTGGGGCTCTTTCCATACCCATTGCACAGTGAACAACTATTCGGTCATCTGTCTCTACCATGATCCGATTTATGTATCGGGCGGCCTCTGTCAGAACTTCCCTAACTTTTCCGCTGCCAGGGCTTAGATTAAAGGTTGCATTGGCACCTATGTCTATTTCTGGGGCCACTGTAATAACGTGATAATCGCTATTCAATGTAGCGTTGTATGCTCCTTCCCAGTCAGTTATGCCTAGTCTGTCCGTTGCCCACGATATTTCATCTGGATCGAATCCGGTTGTATCGCCTAGACAACCGATGTCAACAAGGCCTTCTAGGCCATGTAACCGTTCCTTCGAGGATACGGAATTCTGTGTGTATGGATTGGTATATGTCATAAATCTCCTATGGTAATAGCCGACCACTCGACCATGTATTTGTATTGGGAATTAACCCATTTGCATATTTCATTAGTACGACTCCGTGGCAATCAATTTCTGGTTCTCCGGGTTCCCACTCACCGCACCAACAAGCGAGGTTTTTTCCTTTTAACGTATATACCATTAGAAGGTGTCGTTTCTTTGTATCTGGAAAATCCTTCTGAAGAGGTTTCTCAAGATATTCTTCATAGAGTTGTACGGCCTCTTTTTGGGTATACCCATCCTGTATTTTGAATGGATTCCCCCACTTGGTAGGTCGTCCTATATAGACAGTCCCCTCTGGTAGTTTCTGTCCTCGCTTGCGTTTAATTAGTTTCATTTAGATTCCTACATCCACATCATGTGGAACGTATCCATCATGTGTCCATTTAGTCCAAGTGCCGTCACACTTTCGACCTTTAGTCATCTTCTTACCCTTACAGTTATGTGAACATCCTTCTTCAACGGCCCACTCACCCATCTCATCTTTAGAGCCGCCCATATACCATCGGGCATGTCCTTCGTCTATCAGGGCTTGGTTAACATTTAAAGCTTCGCCAGTATTAGAATTAACCCATATCTCGCCTAAGATTCTGCCAAACTTACCCTTTCCGTCTTTAGATGTTTTAAGTACGACATCTTTCTTTCCACGTTTACCTGGAAGAGTGTTAGCTGAAGCTATAAGTTCTTTAATTCTGACTTTAGCGGCTAAGCCTAAAACCTTTTCTTTTTTATTTGATGTTCTTGACTCTGGAGTATCCAGTCCAAGAAGTCTGATACGTTCTTCGTATATGATTTTAAAGCCGATATCAATTCGAGCATCGACTGTGTCTCCATCGACAACGTACGTGATAACTACTGGAAATTCATAACTAGGTCCCATTGACATAATAAAAACTCCTATGCGATTAGTGTCTTTAAATGATTACCTATATGTCGTGCTAACTCAACAGGAACAGCATTTGCAATCTGTGTGTACTTGGGGAGTTCTCTATCGAACTCTCCCGCTCTTGGGTTTCCTGCTCTTCTTGTTCCACCTGTAGTTCGTTTTCCTGCAAATTGGTAAGAGTCTGGAAACATTTGAAGTCTTGCGACTTCCCTTACTGTTAATGACCTAGGCTGTGCCCAGTGAACATAATCATCAGCAAGAGACGTAACGGTTATATTTGGACCATTTTTATCCCATATTGGGGATAAAAGTCTCTGAGAGAACTTCTTTGTTTGCATCTCTACTGGTATTTCGCCATTGTTTTCGATCATATACTGGAACTTTTTCACGATTCGGGGTGCATGTTTGGAGTATTTATGCTCTGTTATCCATGTTGATTGGCCTCGTAATCGCTTTTGAAGATCATTTTGAGGCTCTGACGGGTAACGTATAGTTTCTCCACCGTTCTCATAATTGGGATCAATCAGGTCTCCCCAGAGTTCCTGAAGAGTTGGGGGACTTTGGTTGCCCGTGGGAATGAGATTTATGGATTTGAGATCAATATCATTACGAATTCCAACCATGACGATACGTGGACGGCTTTGTGGGACTCCATAGTCTCTACAATAAACCAGTTGCCACTCAATTCTATAATTTCTAATGCTGTTGAAGACTTGTAGTACGTCTTCCCATATTTCCCCTTTTGATCCTGAGGGAGTCCATTTACTACTTAGTAGTCCTTGAACATTCTCAAATAAGAACATCTTAGGTTTCAGGTTGCTCACAACAAATGCCATGTCTTCATATAGATAGTTCGAGGGAAGTTGTTCCTTGTCTACGGAGAAGGAGCGTCTACCTCCTATTCCTGAGAATCCTTGGCAGGGTGGGCCACCCGCTATGAGATCGATATCACCTATGTTGTGCATATCTTTTATGATGTTGCCCATTCTTGTGGAACTGTTGAGGGCTTTCACGATGCCCTTTATGTCATCAGTTTCAATTATTTTCTGATTTTTCCTATTCATTAGATAAGACTGTCTGGCATCAGCATTAAGCTCATTCACCATTATAGAAGTGAATCCTGCTTGCTCTAAGCCAAGAGAAAGCCCACCGCATCCTGCAAATAGGTCTATGAGTGTTAGTTTTTGTTCTGTTATCAATTTATCTACTTTATATAAAATTTGGGGCGGGAGAAATCCCCCGCCCCATTCACGCCCTACGAACTTATGGGCCAGTTCGGTGGATCGATCATGTCCTTATGACCGAGGATCGATATCACGAAAGGAGCAGGGGCCTTCCTACCGTGATGTATCTCGTACGCCACCTGATGCCAGTGAGACAAGAATATCTTCGTGGCATATCGAAGGGAACGAGCCCTAAGATGTCCGGGTGGGAGTCTGCCCTCGATGTAGTACTTATAGGCTACCGTGCCTTTTCCTACAGCACCCTTACCTGTGGTTCTGGCTAGGGCTGATTCGGCATAATCCCCATTCTCGTTCTTGACTTCTTCGTATTCCCGACGCTCCGCAAGGATTTTGCCGTATACGTCAGCATCCCTGTTTTTCGTCTTCTCAAAACTGTTGCCGATCTTCCAACACAGTGTCTTCAATGCTCCATTCCACGGTCTCTTAGAGAGAGCGTTTATGAGATCGGTTCGACTGTATGGAAGGGCAGAGTTTTCTCCTGTATCAATCGTCTCTTCATCCACGAAATCCGTTTCTGCCTTTTTGGAATTCTTCTGGTTAAGGGCCAACAGATGCACTTGCTCTGTCTTGCGATTGACTCGACTAGCAATGACGGCAACGTGTCGATTCGTAAGTTTCCTGTCCTTACCTTGAACGTCATTTACCAAGGTTTTTGCCCTTTCTTTGCCAAGCCAGTCTAGGGTTGGGTCCAGTCCCGCATACCGCCATATGGCTCCCGCAGTCTCCGCCCTATCCATATCAATGTGAGCGTACAGTCCTGCTGAAATAATGGGACCTATTCCAACGATACTCTGTGACCATTGGGTCACCAAATTGCCATCAGCAAAGCTCTTCAGTAGGGATTCAACTCCCTTCTCTAGAAGTTCGTTGTTCTCAAGGAACCACGTCAGGGCCTCATGGTCCCTGCCTTCTGTTACCAGAGCGTTGTACTGGTGGTTTGTGCGAATGCGGTCTTTCTGCACTCTATAATACGAATCGACGAGGAATCGCACTTCCTCTCTCGACATTGATGGAGCCTTGCTCCTTATAGTCCTCTGGATCGCACTCAGAGGTTGGACCATTTCTGGATCGATTTGGGAAGGTGGTCTCTTAGCCTTCCTTTGTTTTGGACTCTCATTTGAGCCGGAGTCCTGAGGCTTCGGTGTCACCATGACACTCTCCTTTGATACGTCGCTTGTAGATTTTTGTTATGCGACGTTCTATGTATGGAGTATACCACCAATCGTATATAGGTCAAGTATTTTTAAAAGGTTGTCTTAACCAAACGATTCTGAATAGGTATTATGCTAGTGTTACGTTTAGCTTAGATAATTCCCACTGTATCCACAGGCTGCCAGAGAAGTATTTCAGTAAACGTGTCTCAGAATCTGTTCCTATATAGAATAGATTGCTGTCGCTTTCAGGATCGTCGCTCTTAAGTACGCAGGTGTAGCATGCATACTCATATATGACCAATTCCGGTTCTGAATTCTTCCGTTTGGACTTTCCTGTCGGACTTATCTGTGTACGGCACTTTTGGCATATGTATCTCAGGTGTTGATGATTTTTTTCGTATGATGGGGGTTTTTTCTGAGAATTCTTGGATAAGGAAGTCATCTATTACCCCTTTATATTTGATACCAAGTCCTAAAATATTTTTATAGTCTTTTTGTGTGTTCTGTAGGATGTTCTTAGTGAGTGTTGTGGTTTTATAGTATCTCTTTATAGAGGCAATCCATTTTCCACTTATGTTACTAGTTTGGAAGACTTGGTTTATATAAGTACGAAATTTATTCTCTAAAGGATTTGAAATGTACTCCTCAGTTTTGTGGCTAGACCTTTTTAGACATCTACGACAGAGCCACTTCACATCAAGAGGCCTACTGTAGCTTGTGTGTATAGCCTGTGATTTTATGTTTCCACAGTCTTTGCACGGCTCTTTAGTGAGTTCTCCTGTTTGAAGTGCTTTGAATACTTGATAGTAGGCACGGCGGCGTTCTGGATGTTTATCCATGAGAGACTTCACAGACTTCTTGTGATTCTCTCGACCTCGCCTAGTGCGGTTATATTCTCTTTGCCATGCCGATCTACACCCTAGGCAACGATTTTCGTACCCAGATGAGGCACGGCTGCTTCTAGTGAATTCTGTTAGCTCTTTAAAGATTCCACATATACGGCACCTGTATTTGTATCCTTCTATTCTGTTGTCTCTTTGATGAGAATGGATACGACAGGCTCTGGCATTTCTGCTGATGGGTACGTCACAAGCAGGGCAATACTGTTGCTTACGTTTTCTGATCTGCTGTCTTTTCTCTCCCATTTCCTTCAGGAGTTGGGAAATCCGTTGCCGACTGACACCAAACAGCTTCGCTAGTTCAGAGATATTGATTTTCTCTAGATCACCATTTTGTCGCAAATATATTTGCAATAGTTCCCTAGTACTGATTCCTCTCAATCTTCATTCCCTCTTGATACTTATTTTGCTAGAGTATACCTCCTTATCTGACATTAGGTCAATAATCTATGCCTAAATCATGACTAAATAAGAGGGGGGTTTACCAAAAGCAGTCATCTGGGTATTATTATCGGAAATAAATTTCAGATGTTCTGGTTCCATTTCGATCATTTCAGGCACAACATTTCTCCAACATATCAGAAAATTTACTTATATATAATATATATATTAGGAGAGTACTTATGGACGCTGTTATCCATGTTTCCGTTTTCACATCCCTTGATTGGAAAGAGTTCCGAAAAACACTCGATAAGGGTTTGTATGCCATCAATCACCCATCAGAGGTCTGGCATTTCAATTCTTATTCCTCATACCAGATTAGAAAATATTGTGTGCTGAGGGATCGAATCGTTCATAAATACTACAAATGGAATAATTCGCATGTTAGGAGTTGGCACGATTCTCAAGATAGATTGTGGATAGATATCGATCTTCCTGATAGATTTTGTGAGACATGCGACATTAGGATTCCTGAGGATCGTGATTTATGTCAGTCTTGCACAACTAGGACCTGGCATTCTAAGAGGGATTTTTTTCCTGATCGCACAGCTAAATATATTGAGATCACCAGTAACGAATTAGAGAGGGCCTACAGGGTGTTTAAAACTCTGGGCATCAATGATAAGTTAGTTGTGAAACATATAGGATGTACCAAACCAAAAAAATGTTTCCACATTCGTAACTATTTTCTGAAGTATAAGGAATTTATTCCTCCTAGACGTTTCAGACATATAGAGAATATGACAGGAGTGGCTAGGATAGAATAATGTGCATAGAGTGTGGATTGTCTGCAAATGGTCAAGAGTGTGATCGCTGTTTTGAGCCTGTCTGTGATGACTGTGTGATAGATGATGACAGTTCAGGTGATATGTTTTGCTCTGATTGGTGTGCGGATGCTTAGTAAATATTAGCCAGAAATTGTTTTACATTTAACATATTTAAGGTCTATACTATCCGATAATACTTGGTATAGTGTTAGTGGTAAGGGAAGGTCACATATTAAGGTGAAGGAAACTCAGTACTGGGATGATCGGTACGATAAGGCAGTGACGACACTCGTGAGGGAGACTCTTACCATCATGGAAAGTGTAATTTCTCAAGACTCACAGAGATTGGCAGTCAGACGACTGCTTAGGCGCACTATATATGATATTACTGATAGGTTGAAGGAAGATTTGACTACGACGTTTGAAGCTACTGCCGAGACGGAGACTTTTGCATTTCCAGAGGGAGAATAAAGAATGGCTGAGTATAAAGACCGAGATGCATTTCCAGAAGTTCCGGACACTAAAGTAACTCTTGGTGATTATGGTGGGGATAGCCGTCTGGCAGTTAATGATATTTACTCCCCCAAAGAAGAACCTATTCTCAGAGATAACATCATGGACCCTGTTAAGCCTAAAGAGGCCAATGATTACAACTCTCGTATTTTTTCCCAACAACCAGAAATAATTCTGTCTGGTGATTCTGTTAAGACTGAGGGCCAGTTGATTAATATGATCAATGCCTTTCAGAAGGATGATATGCCCAAACTAGGTGGTGGTCGTAACACCAAGGTAGATAAGCGAAAAACTAAAGTTCATAATGTCTCAGGTAGAGGTCTGGTTCAGCAGAACGTGGAGAGGGTAAATCAAGATAAGGCCGCATCGACTGACGTTGCGAAGGGTTCCACAGAGATAGAGCTTATAGATACGGTTATTGCTGTTATATCGAAGACCACGAATGAGTCAGAGTCTCTTTCTTTGATAGATAATTTTTTAGGTACGTAGGGATAGTTCTATAGAAAGGTAAAGGCGAGGAGAGTATTCATGGCTATATTGGAAAAGGCGAGAAAGGCTAAAGCAATTTTAGATGTGGAGAAGGCACGAGAATTAAATTCTTTGTGGATTCTTAATAATAGGCAGGAGTTACTGGATAGTTTTTCAAATAAATGGATCGCTGTGGACAATGAGTCTATGCAGTTAGCAGATAATGATCCCTTCATTCTTTACAGGTCTATTCGGAATAGGGGTCCATCTGAGACAGTTGTTTATTTCTATGTAAATGCATTTGATCCTCCCATGATTTTTGAGACTCCTATGAAGCTAGAATATGAGTGGACTGAAGAGGCTGGATGGCATGCCTGATAGAGAATTTATCGAGGGTTTAAATCTTATAATCAATTCTTTGATACAGAAGCAGGAAGGTCTTGTAGGCCCCGATGTTGTTTCTGTTGATAAGACTGATGATATAGAGAAGAACCATCATGAAGAGGACGGAACCGGAAAAACTAATCTCCCCCCAGAGATGGGAAAAAGAGAGGAAGGGGAGTCAATTGCAGAACCCCTGCTTCGTAGAAGGCAGATTAGGAAGGCCGAGTTAGAAGGCCTCGCCAGAGGAATAGACCTTTTTAAGATGTGGGCAGACGTTGACAGGACATTAGAGAAGACTTTGGATTCTCCATCTGCGCCCATTAGTGATGTAGATGTTTTAGGGGCATTCAGACTTCCATTGAATACTCCGACCACCGCATTCAAAAATGGTACGTTAGTACATAAAGTACTTTCCGATAGGCGTTCTAGGCCATCTAAGGAATGGTGGAATAGCTGCTTAGAGTTTGCTAAAGGTGTTTCAGGTATCTCAGAACCCGCATTTTTCACATCATTCCTGTATTACGAGCCAACTGTATTTGATCCTGAATTGTTTATGAAAGGCCTTAACGATACTGGGGCGACTCCCGCTACAACTCGTCGTGGAGTTTCCCATGATACTGAGATAGATGAGAATATTGGGGCGATGGGAGGTCAGGCAATTGACGGTCTTGGTATGTCAGATGATTCTCATGAGCATGATATTGGAAAAGGTTGAGGGCATCACGACAGTTAGCATCGGTGGTGCTGAATGACTATAGAACTAGTTAAAAATATTGAAGAGATCATAGACACAGTATCTATTCGAGAGCTTAGTGCCTATCAAGATTCTGATCATAAAGTAGACCTTGCTGTTAAATATGATGATGGCGAGGACATATTCTTTGTAAAGAGAGACGGTGCGGTTCTGTATGCTGGTGCAGATGGAGCCAAGGCCGCTTCCATGTTTTACAGCCAGATCGCTCAGATTCACGAGGAAGCATGCGAGGGAATGGACCCTCAATTTGCTACTCTGCGGGAGATACTAGAGGCTCGTAACAAGCATGTGAAGGATGCTCTTCAATCTCTTGGTCATGAGTCTCTTTCTCGCATCTTGGCAAAGATTTCCTTTGATAATGTAGATAATGGACAAGCAGATATATTTTTGTCTCATGGTCCACTTTTAAAGTCTATGAGGGCAATACTTTCTATTCCTGTGGAAGAAGATAATGATCCTGATGAAAATGTTGCTGACAACCTTATATATACGTCTAATGAAGGATTACCTCAGTCCGAGGAACAGAAGTATAGGGACGAGCTTAGAGAGCGTCATGCAGGTGCAGTAGTAAAGGATGTAGATAATCCCTTTGCTGTAGCAACAGCGACAGCCAAGAAGATGGGACATTCTGATTTCTCAGAAGGTTCATCGGGAGAGGAGAAACGAGGAGAGATTGCTGAGGCACTGAAGAAGGCTCCAGAGAGTCCTTCGGTTACCGTGGATGACAGTCGTAAGCCCAATGTGATTATGAGAGGGGAAAAACAGGAACCTCATTACGCTTGCTTCTTTTTCATAAAGAATTCTTTTGAGGAGATTCTCGTTGTTAGAAGGGCAGGAGTGGATAGATGGGAACTTCCAGGTGGATTGGCAAGGGAAGATGAGCCTATCAGGGCAACCCTTCAGAGACAGATTAATTCATTAGGATACCGTCCTCTTACAGCCAAACGTATTGGTCCTATTGATATGGCTGATGGTCGTATTGAGGCAAATGTTTTTACGATTAGTGTGGATGGAGAGTTGATACTTCCTCCCAAGTATGAGGAGTATGCATGGGTTTCTACGGGATCAGTTGGAAATGTTGCATGGACTCCTGACTATGACATTGAGAATATTAAGGAACTGATAAAAGGACCGGAGGGCCGTGGACTTACCCTTTCCAGCGGTGTTGGGACAGATTTAACCAAACAAAGGGATTTAACTGATCTTGGCGACCCCTTCCAGTCTGTAGGTGATCCTTATCAGGTGCAGGGTGTTCTTGGTGCAAGTAATCAGACCCGTGAGATAGGAGATAACTTAAAGCATCTTCGAAATCAGGTAGGACTCAGACATTACGAGGAATCGAAGGGTGTCGAACATTATCCTCTGGCTAATCCACCCAGCACAACTCCTGAGGAAGAGATGGAGGACCCCGGAAAATTACACTTAGAAGATGAGGATGAGCCTTACATACATAAGTTTGATACTCAAGGGTGGGACCCAGGTCATGCTGAAACTATTAATGATAGTCGGATGCAGGAGCGAGGAAGGGAACCTGAGCCTGTTGAGGAAGATGACGGAAAGGAGAAGCCTGGAGTGGTTCGGGTGAATTCAGATGGAAGTTTTCAACAGAAAGCTTACCCGTTCACAGTCAATCGACCAGAGAATCAACAGGACCCAATTTCTGCTGAGGGTGAGGATGGAGAGCCCGCCCAAGAGGCTCTCTCCAGTGCTGAGACGGGAAATGCAACTCAGGCCTTCAGCTCTGGAGCGGTAGTAGACCTTCCCCCAGAAATGGATGCTGAGAAAGGTGTTCAGCCTTTAGCTGCACAGGGAACTGGATATGAAGGAGTAGAAGGGGGAGGAGATGGGAGTGTCGTTCCTATG
>NZER01000166.1 GCA_002690445.1 Candidatus Pacearchaeota archaeon | reverse complement strand
TCTAAAGCTACTAATATATCTGACGGTCTTGTTCTTCCCATTGTCTTATTCCTTATGATAAAATGTTTTGATAACCATATTGTTTTTTAGAAAGCTCATCTATCTGTTTATTCATATCTTGAATTTCCATAGTCATACTTTCTGTTTCATCTTCCATTTTTCTACCGTATATATCTATCTGACCTTCTGCAACATCTGTTAAATTCTCAGTTTCTCGTGTTAAACCTTCCTGAACATTTGTTGTAGTTTCTGATATTATTTCTTCAGCAGCACCAGTAGCTAAACCTTTACCACGCCTAACAACTTTATCTACTGTACCTGATAAACCTTCAAACTTTTCACCAATACCATATCTGATATCACTTAACTTACTGCCCACACCTTCCCAAATATTTCCAATATCTTCTCTAGCACGTTCACCTAATTGTACACGCTTATCATTTATCTTCGCTATACCTTGACCTATTGTCTTCATCTTCTTTCTATTAGCTTTAGCCGCATCATTAGCACCCTTCCACACAGAACCTACTAAAGCTACCAATGCTAGTGGGCCAGCAGCAGCAGCTAATGCAGCTCCTGTTGTTGCAGCAGCACCACCAGTCATCATTCCTGCAGCACTAGTCATGGTTTGAGCTAAACCAACTGACTTTCCCACATTACCCACCAAATCTCCACCTTCTTGCTGATACCTTCTCCTACCACTTTCAGGATTAATATCACCAGAACCACCCATAGCCTCTAATACATCACCTTCTTTAAAAGGAAGTCTTATACCTGTGTCATTCTCTACAGCATCTAAAAGAGTAAGTACCTCTTGCTCCCCCCTATTTATTTCTGACATCTCACCATCAACAAGTGCTAGCTCAGTATCAGGTATGTAATTTAAAGATTCTTCTAAAGAGGGATCTTTATAATTCTTACTATCTATATATTCTCTGTTTCCATTACCCATTACTTTCTCCCATAATTTTTCATAAACATGCTCATACTTGATTGTTGTAATTTACCCCTTGCTGTATTAGGGTCAGCAGGTAGAATATTTTTTAAAGCTTTATTTTTAGCTTTATTTTTATTAATAGCTATTTCAAGATTCATTTTTCTAGCTTCTTCAAGTTTTATTTCTTCACTATTAAATTCATTCAATTCCTTCTCACGTCTTTCAATCCGAATCTTTTCCTCTTCCTGAAACTTCTTATCTGCCACTACTTTAGCATCAAACTCTTGCTGCTTCTTTCTCTGTATATCTAAAAGATTTTTCATCTCATCCTCTTTGGCTTTATTAATAGCTATAGCATTTTTTTGAAACTCAGCATCAACATCAGCAGCAGTTCTCCAACCTTCTAAAGTATCTTCATGTTGCTCTTGATATTTAGCAGATCCTATCCATTTTCCATCTACCTTCATAGAAGCCCTTGTATCCCCCTTAACAGTCTGTATTCTCTTATTATCTTTAGGCAATTCAGGATCTTCATCAGAAAAATAACTTTCCTCTTCATCAACAGATACAATAGGAGCAACAGGCGTATCAGGAAGATCATATTGAAACCCCTTCTTAATATTACCATCCTTTGTAGATATAAAATCAGAGATACCTTTATCTGTATACTTCCCAAAGTTTTGCATATTCTTTAATTCAGCAGGAGATATTTTATAACGCTGACCATCCTCCTGTCTGCCATAAAAAGACTTAGTCTTCTTATCAAAAGTAAGGCCTTCACTTTCACCAAACTGTTCTAAAGCTGCCTGATCTGCTTTACCCTGTGTATACGTTTGGAATAAAGACACACCTTCTGTGAGTATATTGGAAAGTTCAGAGCCTATACGAGACTTCTCAGTAGTATCTCTATCAATCCTGGCTAGATCTTTATTTGTATGCTTTCTTATTTCACGCCAATTCATATCTTACTCCTTATCCACAATGATAGGTACAACCTACAAATGCTTTCTTATATGTTTGTCCACTATACGATATCTCTATACAATCATAAAGCTCAGAGCTCATATCAAAATTACAATCCTGTGTTATCTTTGCTACTGTATAGTTATGTAGCAAGTCATCATCCTGTTTCATGCCAATTCCTTCTATGACAGATGATGTAATATAGTCACCATTCTCTAAATTGCCATTATAGTTTGATATCCATATAGCTCCTTCTCCTAAAGAATTAACTATTAATCTATTATCATCATCATCCCTCTTTGATGAAAAACTTCCCCAAGCCCCCCATTTAAAATTTCTACGTGAGTTATTACTATCCTCAGTATTAGATATAACTCCAAAAACCTTTTTATTATATGAGGTATTTGATAAAGATACTTTAGGCAAGGATTCATTTATATTTGGTTTATTTTCTATAGACCCTGATGGATTTGCTGGATTACTTAAATTATCATACTCACCATCTGAAACTACGATATAGCCAATAGAAGATTCATAATCATCAGAAGTTCCTGATGAAGGTATAGTAAAATGTTGGCCTGTAAAGGTTAGTATATTTTCCCAGTCCTGACCTACTAAATATCCGCCACCTTCACCATATGGATTACTAAAGACAAGTTCTGATGACCCTGCCTCCCCATCTGTACCTATAAGCCAGTCATCACCTTCTGTATTTTCTATTGCTATAGCATTACCTACCGAAGCATCATCAGCTTGAGAATTATTTCCATCTACACTTTGCACAATACGCAGTTTTGCAGCAGGGGAATTTGTGGCATCCCCTATAACTATAAATCCACTGGCATCAAGCTCCATAATAGTATTAGCGTCAGTTCTAATATCATCACCTGTATTGATACGAAATGTGCCACAATTCTCATCATAGCCCATAGAAAACTTGGAAGTTGTAGCATTACCAGCAGTATTTTCCTCTTCAAAAGTAATGGAAGCCATAGCCCCACCTCCTGTGTCCTCTTTAGCACACATAAATATCTTAGAAGAGCCAGCCATATCAGAATCTAAAGCAGCTCCACTCCCAGTATAACCCATATGAATTTCTGGATTAGCTCCTTTAAAAACAAGTTGATTATATCCAGTACCATCATTTTCTAATAAAAGTCCTAAGTCGCCATCTGTAGCAGCAGTTTCTATTTGTATAATACCTTTAGTGGTGATATTGCCGCTTGTATCTAATGTAAGTTTAGATACATTATTAGTTCTAAGATTTATTGCACCACTAGTAATTTGTATATTAGATTTACCTGCACCAACCTCACCAATAATAGTTTCTGCACCAAAGTTTGCAATCTGAGTATTATTATCATAAAGTTTAGCACTATTTTCCGTCAATACAAACTTGTCATTAGCATTGGTAGTATTGCGTAAAGTTATAGTACCACCTGTAATTACTGAATCAGCTGCAAATGTAGCAACTGAATTAGATGCATCACCATCAAATATACTCAAGCCATTTTCATCTAATCTTGAATACTCTGTCGCACTATGCATCATTAAGAGCTCACCATCTCCTAATCTAATACAATCAACTGCTGTACCTACCGTAACATCTGCATCGGCTGCCCCACCAATTGCTATTTTTCCAGTATTATCAATTTCAACTCTTGCACGTGATGTACCATCTATTTGACCAGAATACATTTTAATACTAGTATTATCTATTGCAGTTCTTGCATGAGCAGTTTGACCAAGATATACCGTTGACCCAAATTGAGCAACTTGATTACCGCCTTGCCATATTCCTAAACCTGAACTATCAATTAGTGCTCTATTATTAGAGTCTTGAAAAATATTAACCGCACCATCTGAAATTCTTATACAATCATCTGTACTATCAACAGCAACAGCAGCACCAGCACTACCAATAGCTGTTATTGCTCCAAATATTGCACGTACTTGACTATTTTCCGTTAGTGTCATACCATCAGCATCAATAACACACTTATCAGCAGCGCTTGATTGTATTGTTACTTGAGCACTATCAATATTAACATAGTTAGTATTTGCACTACCCCAACATGTAACTCCACCATCAGAAATTGTAATACCATCTGTATCATTACCTGTAGCTCCACCAAAAGTAAGAGTGGCATCATTCCATTCAGTCATAACAGTACTACCATTATCGGCATACATCTTTATACTACCACCAGTAACTTCCATCTTCTTATTGGTGTCAAAAAATTCTATTGTATTAGCAGTAGCTTTAAGATATGTAGCTTCAGAACCTTTTATAAATACACCAACATTACTAGCCTTTATATAATTAGTAGTAGATGGCCCAGCCCATAATCCATATTCATTAGTACCACCAGCAGTTAATCCATCAAGTCTGCCAAGTCTAAGTTTAGTTGATGCTTCAGCATGCCAATCAGCATAACTATCAAGGTCACTTTTCATATCTATAAATGGAGCATTAGTATCATCAGATGTAAGATACATTACACTTTGCCTAGAGGCAGTACCAGTATTTCCTATTCTTACAAAATCATCACCTGCCACTGGTCCATTAGTTTCAAGATTGTTATAACTTATATTTTCAACAGTACAGACATTATTTGACACACTGGCTACTTTATAAACCATCTTCTTTATAACATTTGTAGCATTACCAGCAGCATTTCCTGCTACAAGGGCCCCAGGATTTACCCTTTGACACATTATTATATCATTGGCAAGAAATGGACATTGATTATTATCAGGGTCTTCAAATGTTATTGTGCCATCATCATCACTTGCACTAAGTCCACTACTACTCTCTACTTTAGCAACAGATGAAATCATAAGACTACCATTAGTACATCTTATTTGCTGTATAAGAAGCTCATAAACGCTCATAGTACCACGAACAGAGAGATTATCAAATGTAGCATTGGCACTTGTATTTTCACTTTGTTTGCCTGTTGGGGCACTACTACCATCAGAAACTATCCATCCATGACCAGTAAAACCAGAAGCAAATGAAGCAGACCCCATGCTATTATCATTTGCAAGAAGAATCTTCTGCCCACTAGGAGTAATAGTTAGATGACCACTAGTATCTACACCAAATGTGCAATTATCAGTTCCATCAAAAGACAGTTTTAATTGATTAGTGGTACCAGATAGAACTTCTAGTGTAGTATCGGGGTCAGTAACCCCAATACCGACATTGCCAGTATCTAAAATGACCATACGAGGAGCAGCTGTTCCATTACCAGCACCATTACTTTGTGTATAAAATAATAATTCTGTGGGTTGGTCAGAACCAGTAGTCCATTCATCTGTAGCCACAGCATTTATAGCTGCTCCTGTAAAAAATGTACTAGATTCTTTACCACCAAATAAAATTTGACCTATCATATCTCCATCATTGATAGTCCCTTCACTAGTCCCAAGTGATAAAGTAGGCCCGTCAGAAGCTGCTATTGATAACTCATAATCTGGTGAAGTAGTCCCAATACCGACATTGCCATCAGAAGTTATACGCATTTTTTCAGCTTCGGCAGCATCGGAAGCAGCAGTCCAAAAAGACATAGCAGCTGCTGTATTACCATCAGTAGCACTTTCTCTTACTACTGCTATCTGTCCACTTGGATTAGATTCAAAAGTACCATCTTCAGCAACGTGAAAACCTATTGCTGGCCCTTCGCCAATACCAAGGTCTACATTGCCAGTATCATTTACTACAAGTGTTAGTATCTCAAGTGGAACAGTTCCTGTAGTAGCTGTCTTTTCAATATGTAATAACTTAGAGGGTGAAGTAGTCCCAATACCAACATAGCCATTTTCATCAATAGTTATTGCTGCTTCATATTCATTAGCATCAGTTCTTTGAACAAAATGTACTTTAGGGGAATAATCATCTCTATTAGTACCAGAGTCACTTCCATGTTCTGTAGCTTGAGCAATTATACCAAAGCTTTGGTCAGCACCACCTTCTGTAGGAGACATCTGAATTGCACAAAATGTATCATCCTCATTAGCTGAATTACTTATCATAATACTTGGTACACTTGCAGCAAGTCCAGAATTATCTGTCCAATCAGTATCCGAAGAACTTCCAGAAATATCTAATAAACTGGCTGGTGTAGGAGTCCCAATACCGACTTTGCCATCAGATTTAATCCATACTTTCTCACTAAGAGTTCCATTATCAGCCGTCTCAAAGCTAATATAAGAATCATTAGTACCAGCAGTAGATGTAAAGCTTTGTTCCTTTACGCAATTTATATAACCAGCTGGTACAGCAATTCCACTTGTATTCTCAAGATCAAAACCGATACTAACATATCCAGTTGTATTGGCTGCATCGCTTTCATTGGTTAATTTTAAAGCTATGAACCGTCCATCAGTATCTTTACTTATTTCAAGTGAAGAATCTGGTGTAGTAGTCCCAATACCAAGACCAGTAGAAGTATAAACCAAGTTAGCTTCAGCAGTTAATGCGCTAGTGCCATTACCAGTTAATAACCTGTCTGCAGCAACTGTGTCAAGTCCAGTCCCACCTTTACTAACAGATAAAATACCAGTATGATCAGTATCACTATCAATATCATGTTGATGATTATGATGTTGATCTGGAGTAATATGAGTTAAACCATTGTGTGAAGTTGCAACTGCAGCAGCTCCGGTTGTAGCACCACCTATAATAGTTAGGTTTTCTATATTCCCAGTCTGCCCAGTTTCAGTAGCAGCAGAAGTATCAGTTTTTAATTCATGATATAATTTCTGTCCATCAATAGTTGTTTCTTGATAAAGCTTCTTCCCACTTCTAGTTACTTTACTTGCATTACCCTGCTTCGTATCTGAATCAGATCTAACCTTCTTCTGAGGTGTGGTATGTAGAGCTCTTCTTTCTTCTTTAGTTCTTATTGGCATTAATCAATCCTCAAATCTCTATATACAAGAGTTATATCACTTACCTGTCCACCATCCACACCAACATCTGATGTAATCTGAAACTGTATTGTTTTTCCCTTTTTGCCGATGCTTATAGGCTTTGTTCCGTCTATTGAATCTGATGAATAAGCAGGGGTTTCTCCATCTATACCATATAATATATTTAAATTAGTATTATCACAGGTAACTAAAGCCTTAACAAATTTCTTATACTTTGATAAATCTCCACATGAAATATTACCTGTCTTAATATCAACCGTAGTAACACTAGCAGTATTTACTATTGAAAGCTTCTTTAAGTCAGTGTCTTGTATCCAATGAGGTTCATTCTCATAAAACTTAACTCTAGTAGATGGTGTAACATTAGAAAGAGAATTACCTACCCAAGCTTTTGTAGCTAGACTATATGTCAATATACCAGTACTTGTAGTATGCCATACACATACAAGCTTTTCATCTGGTAGATAGCCTATACTAGTTGCTGTAGACCAATCAAATGTCATCATCAAATCATCTGAAAGACTCTCCATCCTGCTTCCATCAAAATAATATACTCCTGTACCATTAACAAAAGCTACACCTTCCTCAACTTCAACTGCCTGCTTAGGAGTTGCTATACCCTTGCCCATAAATGTTCCTTCAAGATATTCATAGTCCTGAGCTACATTAACTATGGTTAGTGTAGAAGAAGAAAAACAAAACAACCTATCTCCCACAGCATACATAGCTGTAATACCTGTACCCGGCAATTCTAAATCTACATATT
>NZER01000165.1 GCA_002690445.1 Candidatus Pacearchaeota archaeon | reverse complement strand
TTTTTTTCTTGTCTGTTTGGCATAGTTTTTATAAATCACCAAAAACTACGCCAAACAAACACACACTATGCCTGTCACGATTATTGTATTCTCACTCCGTTCGGACAATAATCGCGCCAGGCACTGCGCCTATCTTTTTTCCTTCATACTAAAAATATGTATGAAATGAAAATTCTTCGGGGTAAAGACTCCGATGTCCAAAAGACATTAAACCAATGGAAACACCAATACTCCGTCAAAATTGGTGGTTTCCAAGCATTTAATGACGGAACAGTATGCGCCCTGGTTTGTCGCACAATCAAAGATTTGTAATCTTTAGAACCTCTTCGGAGGTTCTTTTTTTCCTACGCTGATAGCCAGATAAATTGTGGATCACTACGCTACGCTTCGTTGGCCACAATTTCCTAGGCCATCACCAAAACTTGCTCTCTTCCTCGGCTACATAACGAGCAGAGCTCGTCAGTACACTCGTCAGAGAGGCTCCAAGGCCCCCCTACCAAGGATCCTGCCGCGTTGCTCGCTACGCTCACAACAGGTCCTTTCACCTGAGCCTATTCACCTAAACTTACCCGGGGGGGTACTTAAGAGGGGGGTACTTATATGGCCCCCCTTTTATATGGATACCCCTTTATATGAGGGGGTGTGCTATGTCTACGGATGATTCAATTTTTTTCTTATTATTAATTGTTCATCGCGATGCTCTACGCCTAGAAATTACAGGAAGAGGTACTGTGCTTGGTAGGGTAAACACAGCATAAAAAAAATAAAATTAAAAACCATGAAGATTCAAAAACACACCTTTAATGAACAAATGCTATTATTGTTTGTTCAAAAGTTATTTGACGACACCGAATTTGTAAACTATTACGATTCTGATTTATTATTTATTATTGATAAATACCAGACCGGAGAATTAAACAGGGATATAGACGAAAAAGGGGCAGGAGGATTTTGGGATTTGGCAGGGGAGTTAGCAGAATATCAACACCTTCCTTTAGGTCAATGCAAATGTAATAGCAAAGAGGCTCCTACATTTAAAGATACATTAGATGCAATTGCCGGAATCAACAAATCTGGTGGTTGTGGCATTCAATTAAACCAAGAAGGGTTTTATAATACCATGTTATACCTTTATGAAATACCTTTAAAATAAAAACTACTAAAACTAAAAATTATGGGAAATAAAATATGTATATGTCCATTATGTAATTCGAGTGATATAGAATTTATGGTATGGGCGAATCCTAATGATATAGAAATTAAGGCAACAGATTGTCAACAAGATGAAGCATTTGATGGGTGGTGTAAAAATTGCAAAGAGAATATCAAGAGTTATGATATAAACGAAATAAGTGTGGAATCTAAATAAAAACAAATAGTTATGGAAAAAAATGAAAAAGTAGAATTAAAGTTTGAGTGGAGCTGGAAAGCTCAGATGCACAGTATCATTAAGCTATTAGAGATGGGAACTGATGAGGGTAAAAAATATGCAAGAGAAGATCTCCTTGCCCTGGCTGAGAAGTTAGATAAACATAATGAGTTAAACGCTAAAAACTAAAACTATGGGAGATAGAAGTCAAGTAATAGCAGCAGTATCAATTGAAAATAAACGAAATGCGTTAAAGATAATAGATGATTGGGATGATATCACAGAGTTGGGCGAGAATTTTTATATGCAAGCTTATAGCTGGAAGTGGTATCCGTCTTATGATAAGATATCTGAGTTTGAGGAATTTATAGCTGAATTAGAAGATGACGGATGCTTATTAGTGGTGAGGGAAGATGGTGCGATAGTGTCTGAGGTAGGGCCGATTTGGAATTATGGGATAGAAGCATATACTAAAATAGTAACTCCATTTGATTAAAAATTTAAAAATTAGAAACTATGGGATGGCAACAATATGAAAAGATAGAATCGTTAAAACAGCTTAAGAAGTATAAAAGGACAGAGTTGTTTATTAGGCTCAATGGAGGGTTGAAAAGTAGTAAGGAGGTTGAGTGGGATAAAGGCTGGAGTATTTGGCATGGTATCAGTGATACTACAAGTACATATAAAACGGACAAACAATTTAAAGAAAACGAACAATTCTTTATAAAGGCTATGAAAGAAGGTGCTTTATGGAGAGAAATATAAAAATTATGAATAGTGATGGTAGTGGAATGTTCCAAGGAACTAAATGCGGCAGCTGTGGTGGTCCTGTTGGGCGTCGCACAAAAGAACAAGTAATAGAACAAGACCAGGATAAGGGTTATGGTATATGTCCTAAGTGTGAAGAACAAAATGAAAAGCACGAAGAGGTAATATGGAATGAATGGCGAAATGCTGTTAGAGATGTTTTATCTGTTGATGGAAAGGAGAAATGGGATTCGCTTAATGTGGATGTTCAGAAAGCATTTGTTTTGCAGCAACTTGATTTAGGAAACATTAAAATAGGCGAATGAAAAAACATACTAAGATATATATGAACCATTTTGGCTATGGAGAACAAAGTTTTGTTCCTTGTGAGTATTGCGGTCGACAAGCTGTTGATGTGCATCACTTGATCCCTAGGGGGATAGGAGGAAGCAAGACTAAAGACTACATAGAGAACTTGATGGGTTTATGTAGAGAATGCCACAATAAGGCTGAAGCAGCACCAGAATTTAATGAGGTACTTAAAGTAGTTCACAAAAATTTTGTTAATAAATAAAAATTGAAATATCAACCATATAAATTATATTTGCATGAATAGTCAACAGTATAAAGTGATGAGGGTTCTTTCCCGAACAACTAACAGTTTAGAAGATGCCATTGAGTCTTTAGATTCAGATGGACCTAATTTAGCTATTACGGAAGATGGCAAAGACTTACCTTTTTATTCCAAGATGTATATTACCCCAGCTAAAGTTAATGGGTATTTTGATATTAAAGAGTGGGCGCAATATGAGATTAAGATATTTGTATTTGATGACCATGAAGAACAAGTAAATTTTATGTTAAAAGAAAAAGTATGAAAATTAAAAGTCTAAAACTAGTAAAAGACGGATATGAAGGTATTCGTATTGACCATATCGCCACAACAAAGAAAGGTGATATAAGTTATGATGTTTATCGTCATGACAAGTATACCCATCCTATCACCCAGGAACTGGAGCATTCTATGGATAGGCTAAAGATCCATCTATTGAAGCTGATAAGATGTTGGCCTTCAAATTGGGATTTAGCTGTAAATATAGAAGATATAACATTAGACATGGAATCAACAGATGTTAATGTAACTGAAATAGTAGGGCTACTTAATGATTTACTAGTTACGGCTATAGTCTATGATGGGGAGCAGTTTGCCCTGTCAGGCAGGCTAAAAGGAGTAGATAACAGAAACATCATTTTTAGTACTGGGTTTGTAAGACCGGAAACTGATTATGATTATTATAAATTATGTAAAGAACAAATTGAAGAAGTATTCGTATATGCTGCTAAATATGTAGAAGGAGAGCCTATAAAAAGCTTAGCTAGTGATAGTGGATATGTAGAATCGACTGCTACTTCAATGCCATTTTTTGACTTATGAGTAAAATAGAATTTATAGAAGAAGGACATAAGTATGTTAAAAACGATATGGAATATACTTCTGTATCTAAAGTAATTTCAGTAGTTGAGCCTGCATTCCCAGCTCAAATAATTGCAAAAAATATAGCAAAGTCACAAGGAGTATCTATTGAAGAGGTATTAGAAGAATGGAAAAGAAAGAGAGATATGGCTTCGGAGATAGGTAATGACATCCATCATGCGCTAGACGAATACAGCAAGAACGGTAAGGCAAGAGATGCATATTGGAACCGTATGGCAGAAGATCTGGAAGCTAAATTGTTTTCAGAATACAATGCCGTTGATAGTGAGTTTATTTTACATTCTGATAAATATCTAGCTGCTGGTACTGCTGACAGGTTATGTTATAGAAATAAGAATGTTATAGATATCAGGGATTTTAAAACTAACGAAACCAAGGGAATACAGTATTGTGACAAGTACAATAAGTTCATGACTGATCCAATGGGGTATTTAGAAAACACCAATTATAACCGATATGCTTTACAGTTATCTTGTTATGGAGTTTTAGTAGAAGAACAGCTGAGATATAAAATAGGCAACCTGGCACTGATATATATCCCTCCAGTAGATCCTATGAATTGGCAGTATATTCCTGTTCCGTATATGAAAAGAGAAGCTGAGATATTATTGATGCAGAACAAGATAAACAAGTCCAATTAATGTTATTCAAACTAACCAAAGACAATAGCGTCATATTACATAAAGACTGTTATAAGTTATGTCCTGAGTTAAAGGCATTAACTGAAAAACAGATGCTTTATGTAATATTGGCCTATGATTATAAAAGCCCTTATGTCCAGCTCCCACTAGAAGAGAGACGAAGAACAGCTAGGTCCCAGGTTTACAAATCTATGGAGAAAGATCCGGAGAAGAAGAAACTTGTTTCTGATGCTATTGAGATGTATATGAGCTTGCAATATGAGCCCAAAAGAGAAACCCTGGATACCTATCAAAGCAAGATCAAGATGCTAGAAAGAGAATTGATGGCAACATTAGACACTACGGAGATAACCAAGATAACTCGGTCTATCCAGCATTTGATGAAGTCTTATGATGAGGTTCAAAAAGAAATAGAAAGAAGTGAGATAATGGAAGAACTAGAAGGGGGAGGAAAACTCTCTTTGCTAGAAAAGATGCAAAACAGCAGAAAGCTTTATACTTTACACAAGGATGATATATTTGCCTAAAATTAAGCCCAAGAATTTCTGTCCTAATCCTATTGCAAGATTTGGGATTCCCGACTATGCCAATTCTATTGTTTATCCAGAAGTAGAAAATACTCAAGCTTGGCGAAGCTGGTGGAAAGAGCAATGTTATTATTGTATAGAAGGGTATGAAACTGCCGGTATAAAAATATCAGGTCGGCTTTATTACTATTTGAACTTTTGTATTATAGCAGGTGTAAGCAGGGGAAATATCTATCCTGAATTCTATGATCTTGTATTTGAATTTTTTGATTTAATAGATCAAGCCAAAGCAGAAGGAAAAGGAGTTATCGGTCTTAAAGCCAGGCGTAAGGGATTCTCTTATAATGTGATGTGCGGAGAGATTGATTACGGTATGAGGTTCATAGATGGCTACCAAGCAGGAGTATGTGGGGGAGCTGAAGAGCATGTAAGTGACTTTTATAACAAGCTAATAAATCAATTTTTTTTAAAACCTCCGGAACTTAAAATGCACCTTATGTCAAAGGGATCCGTTGAAAGTGAAGTACCTATGGTTTCTGGTTATAAGGTAAAGACATCTACTGGATGGGAAGAGAGAGGCTCTAAGAATACTATCTATTGGTCTACTATGTTTCGCAACCCTAATAAGTTCAAAGGAAAGTATTTGCATGCCCAGGTATTTGAAGAAAGCGGTGAATTCCCATTACTAGAAAAAGCCTTTAATGCTAGCAAAGACTGTTGGATGGAAGGAGATATGATGATAGGCACTCCTTATGTATACGGTACAGGAGGAAATGTAAAAAGCAGTTCAAGAGATTTTAAAAAGATGTACTATGATCCAGATGCTTTCAGGCTACTGAAATTTTTTGTTCCTGCAACAAGAATGTATTTTCCTTGTGTTTCAGGGTACAGGAATACAAGAGGAGAGCTTAAAGAAGATATTCCCTATTTAAAAGGAAAGTATAGTATTGATGAAAGATACGGGATGGAAGACCGGGAAGCTGCTGAAGAAAAGATAATGCGAAGGAGAGAAGATTTTAAAAAAGGAGATAACAAAAAAGCATTATATGATAATATGCAGAACAACCCTCTAAATGAGAAAGAAGCGTTTCTGCAATTCTCTTCTAATAATTTTGATGTTGATTTAATTAATGATCAAATGTTCAAAATAGAAAGCCAGAAAACTAAATTAGGTAAGTTCAAGTTAGAATGGAAAAAGAATGAAAAGGGAGAACTTATCACTCCTCTAAAAGTAGAAGCTATTCCTGACAAGACCGGTGACTGGAAGATACACTATGACGGTCATCCTAAGTCAAGATATAAGAACCTGGATATAGCAGGACTTGACAGTTATGATATGGACCAATCTATGACTTCCAAATCATTAGGATCTATGGTTGTCTATAGAAGAAAAAATACTATGAGCGGATCATTATCAGATGCTCCAATTGCTTTACTTTACTATCGACCAACACAGAAAGAAACATTTTATGATGAATGTCTTAAGGGAGCTGTATACTGGAATCTAGTGGGAAATGTGCTTATAGATGCTGAGAAATCGTTAATAGTAGAATACTGGAAGAACCAAGGTTGTCTAAAGTATTTCGCTCCCAGGCCACGCAAGTTTGATGCACCAGGGGGCAAACAAGTGCACGATATAGGAGTAAAGCTAACTACTTATTCTAAACCTAAAATGTTAGGTATCTTGCAATCTTGGGTATATGACCATGTAGAAAAATGCTGGCATGAAGATATCTTACAAGACCTATTAGACTATGATGAAACAATAAGAGAAAGCGACTGGGATTCCGCTGATGCATTAGGAATAGCATTAATGAGAAGTGCTGATATGCAAGTAAAGATAACCGATGATATAAAGTTTGCTAAGGAAGATCCGTTTAAATTACCAGAATGGGCAGAGGATGAAAATGGCAATGCAGTTATAAGAAAAGGAGGAACTATTGTTGAAGAAGATATCAAAGATCCATTTTTACAACTACTATACAGCGGACAATTAAATACATAATTATTATATTTGTCAAAACTATACATAATGGGAGCAGAATTTCCACGCCAAGACATACCAGAATCTAAAAAAAATAAAGCCTGGTGCAAAAAGATGCTCGATTATGCTGTAAGCCAGTTTGAATACCTCAATAGAAACCGGGAAAGAATATTACGACTAAGACGCGCTTACAATGGAACTATCGATAAGCGCAGGATCCAATACCTTACCAACACTTACGGAAAGAAAATCAAAACTCGGTTTATCGATTATAAAATAGGCAGACCAAAAATTGATCTAGTCAATGGAGAATGGTTAAAGCGAACTCTCAACTCTACTGTCCAGTCTGAGAACAAAGAAGCTAAGAACAAAAAGATGGACAAGTACTATCGTACATTAGGTATGATGGAAGTTAAGCCTCAACTAGAAGAGCTAAAAGAACTAGTAGGATTTGATCCTTATCAAGGGATGGAGCTTCCTAATAAGGACAATATGGACCAGCCACGCATAAATGTCAAGTTAAAGAACGAAGTATTTATGCAACATGCCCTAAATCACCATATAAGGATTAGGGATATGAAAACAAAACTATCCAAAAATTTTAAAGATCTAGAGATTACCTCCGAAACATTTGGTATGATTGATTTAAAAGAAAATGGGACAGTAGATTACATTCCTATCAAACCTGAAAATGCTATTTACATAGAATCAGAAAACGATGATTTTTTACAGCATTCTCCTATTATGGGCCACAAAAGATATATGTTTGTTCAGGACATTTTAAGTGAATATAGCCAGGATAAAGAGTTTCAAGGAACTAAAGGAAAAGAACTAAGAGATAAACTTGAACAGTTAAGAGGTGATAGTGGAACTTATAATGATATTGATAGTGGATATTATAAAAACTGGTATAAGGTAATAGGCGAAGAACTGGCAATTATTGTTTACAGAATAGAATGGAAAAGCTCCAGACCTGTCTATACTAAGATCTTTCCTAATAATCGAAGAGCAGAGATTTCTCCTGAATACTATGAAAAGAATAAAAAGAAAATTCAAAATGATGAGAAGAACAAAAAGTATGAGCTAAGAAAAGAATGGAAGATTGAATTATGGGAATCAACCAGGATAGGACAGGATATTGATATCAGGTGCAGACGAAAACCTTATCAGCTAAGAAGTGTAGATCCGCCACATGATCCTTGGTATTCTTATGTTGGATTGTTATTCAACACTGAGAACGGGATAAGAGTATCATTATTAGAAATGCTAGATGATATATCCTTTTTGTATAATGTAGTAATGTTCCAAATTAATAGGGAGCTGGCTAAAGCAAAAGGAAAAGCAGTAGCTTATGACCTTGCAGGATTACCCAAAGGTCAAACAATGAAAGATATAATGTACAACCTGGCTGATGATGGATTGTATTTATACAACTCTTCACAAGAAGGAAACAAGATAGGAAGGGATGTAATGATACAAGGAACCATTAAAGAAATAGACTTAGGAATAAGCAATACTATTTCAGTCCTTATCCCCTTAAAAGCAGAACTCCAATTAATGGCAGATAGGCTAACCGGTATCACAGAAGAACGACAAGGGCAAATATCAGCTTCCTCAACAGTGACTAATGCTCAAAGCAATATAGTAGCTTCCAGAACTATGACCGAACCCATGTTCTATTATATGGAAAGGTTCACCGAAAGAGTATTCTCTAAGATGCTAGAAGCTGTAAAGGTAGCCTGGGGATTGATGAGCACAGGAGAAGCTGACCTAATAATAGGAGATGAGGGAAAAGGATTTTTAAAAGCAACATCAGATATTGCCAATGATGATTATGGGGTGTATCTAATAGATGGAAGAGAAGAGCAAGAGATAAAAGCCAAATTAGATATGTTAGCCCAAGTATCTGTCAATGCTAAAGAGCTCAGATTACAAGATTGGTTGAAGGTTAGCCTAGCAGAAACACTAGGAGAAGCCCAGGAATCTCTTGAGAAGGGATGGAAAGAGATGGAAGAAGCCAGGATGCAAGCTGATCAGATGAGAAACCAAACACGCCAACAAGAATTGCAACAACAAATGCAGATGGCCATAGAAGATAGAGAAGACAAGCAAGAACATGATATTAATAAGATAATGGTGGAAAGAGGATTAGACGGAATGGCAGCCACCGACAAAGACGAAGCTAAGATGAGGGAAGAACAATATAAGGGAAGTGTTCAACAAAAACTCAACAAAGATAAGAATAAGTAAATTTTTAGTAAATTAGCAAAATTATGGCATATATAGGTTTTGACAAGTTAGCTGCAAAGACAAGTCCCGCAATAGCTGCATCTATTGGCAGAAAAAAATATGGAAAAAAGAAATTCCAAAAAGCAGCATCAGAAGGTAAAACAATGGAAAATGAAAAACCATTACAAGAAGGAGGTACTGTTAAAAGAAATCCTGCTTTAAATCCAGATTCAAAAGTATTAGCAAAGAAAAGAAGAAAACTTGAAGCAATTAAAAAGAAAAACATAAGAGAAAATAACAAAAAAAATAATGAACCTAAATGGATAAAGTTCTTGGCAGAAAAAGGATTAGCACACCCCATTGCTCCTGCAACTAAAAGAAGAGGAGGTATTATATCTAAGTTGCAAACAGGAGGAACTCCGTACCATAAAGAAAAACCTACTTCTACAGAAAAAGAAGTAACTAAATCTCATATAAAAGAAGGAAATTTAAAAAGCAAAACTGTTAAAAAAACAAAAAATCTCCCAAGTGGTTATTCAATAGTAAAAACAAAAGTAAGGGAACAAACTAATACTCCATTTCGTCATAAAAAAAGATTTAAAACTAAAGAAGTATTTAAAGATGGAAAATATGTTCAGCCATATACTGGAAGATTCCAAACAGGAGGCGTAGCACAAGGTAAAAGCCCAGGAGTAGATACTCCCACTACTATTGATGGAACTACTTATTATCAAAATGGAGGAAAAGCAACAAGTTTTGAGAAAGACCAAATAGAAAAATCATTTTGGGAGAAACAAAAAGCGAAGCAGAAAGAAGAAAAAAGTAATTTAGATAAAATATCAGAAGGTTTGAAAAAAGCTAATGCTCAAAGGCAAGCTATTGGAACGGCAGATGATATTAAAGCCAGAAAACTAAAAAGAGAACAAGACAAACTAAAACAAGAAGCAGAATCACAAATTTTTAAAAAAGGAGGAAAGATGAAATATAAAAAAGGTGGTATCGTATCTAAACTACAAA
>NZER01000164.1 GCA_002690445.1 Candidatus Pacearchaeota archaeon | reverse complement strand
CCTAGTCCGCCGATGGCCCCGCCTAGACCGGCAAGGGCAGAGTTGAGAGTCTCCACGGCTGCGAATTGCTCGTTGTAGAGTTGATTGCTCTCCCGTTGCGCGTCGATCATAGATTTGATGGCAGCCAGCGTCTCGCGTTGCTTGGCCAGTGTCGCCTCAGCCGCCGCGACCTTCGCTTCCTCCGCGGTGAGTGCCGCCGTTTTCTCCGCCTCTACGGCGTCGATTTGGCCCTCTGCTGCGTTCTGTTGTAGCTGTAGGGCTGCCAGCTCCGCGTCACGCGCTGCCTGTTTCTCTGCCTCCGCTGCCCTCAGCGCAATCTCCTCACGCTCCAGCATAAGAAGCGATTGCTCTTCGGCACTGAGTTCGTCGGAACTCATCTGCTCTTCGATCTCTTGGAGTCGTATCCGGTCTTGGAGGGCCTGACGCTCTCGGTCGATCTGCGTCAGCCGGTCCCCACCTGCCGCCGTTGCCCTCAGCGCTGCATCACGCTCTGCGTCACGTATCGCGTTCTGAGCACTGACGATCTCTCGGAGTTTGGCATTTAGCGGTCTCAGTCTGTCATCGTACACTTTGGTAACGCGGTTGAGCTCTGCCTGTGCCCGCTTCACGGCGTCCTCTGCGGCCGCCAGGTTATTGAGCTCTCGCACATAGCGGAGTACCGATTCCGGCAGGAGCTTCGCTATCGACTCAATCTTCTTCATCGCTGCCGGACCTATACGCCCGACTTTCGAGAATTCAGTCACGGCCTCGGTAATGGCGGAGCGCACGTCCCCGATTGTGAGTGCCAGTTGCTCTGCCGGGATGGCGCCCTTCGGCAGGTCGCGCAGATAGCCCTCGATGATTCCCTGTAGGTCTTTGAACACACCGAAGTCCGCGTTGCTCCACCCGTCCATGTAGGCAGTCGCTGCGCCCGCGCCCCACTCCATGAGATCGGGTAGGAGCTTGGGGGCGGATCCAGGCTTGAGCATTTTGGCCACTGCCGCGCCTAGTCTGCTGAGGGCAGTCACCACAAACTTGATAGCCTTCGCGATCCCCTTGGCAAATTGGACGGCTACGTTTGCACCCCATCCCTCAGCATTGGTAGCCAGTTGGTCCCAACTCGAATCGCCTATGAGGAGCCTTACGAATCGTTTTGCCAGCGCCATGACTTCTTTGAATGCGGCCGCAAATCCAGCAGCCAGCGGGCGGAGAACTGTGTTGACGGTTTCTATGAACTTGCCCAGGCCGCCAACCGCCTCATCAAGCGCCGGAAGGAAGGCCCCTCCGATGATATCGCCCGCGTTCTTGACGCCTGCTTGCAAGCGGGCCATCTTCGCCGCAGTAGACTCTCCCTGTTCGCCGACCTTCGCAAGACTCGCCTCCCCTTGCTCCATGACCGCATTGAGAAAGGCCGTCTCCCGTGTCAGGGAAGCGTCGGCCGCCATGAGTTCGTTGATGCGTGTGCGCGTCTTGCCTGCGCTGATTCCGAAGGTGTCCAGGCGGGGGATACCCTGGTTCGCCAGCAGCAAGGCGAACTCTTCCATTGCTGGCCCGGCTTCCTTGCCCATCGCCGCGCCGAGCTGCGTTCCCATCTCGGCCAGCTTCGCCGCTTGGTCGCTAGACTCCGCGAGGCCCATGCTGAGAAACCGGTTTGACGCTGCCATGAGTCCGGCGTCGTCAACCATGCCCCTCGTAGCCGCGCGCATCTTCTCAAGCATCGGCAGAGCTTCCTCACCGATACTGGCGGCCAGGTTGCGGAAGGTGTTCCGAACGGCGTCGACCTTGGCGGCAGAGATGGCCAGCCTCGTGGTGCCGACGGCCATAGCCCCAAGCGCTGCGGCACCAGCCAACCCCGCGACGGCACCAACTTTCCCCAGCCCGCCCAGGGCCTTACCCATGCCCTTCAGCGCACCGCTCGCCTTGTCCTTGGCTAGCAGAACGATCGTCAGTTTCGGGTCAGCCACGCTTACGCTCTCGCCTTATCTTCGCGTTGTGCCAACGTATCCACCGGAAGTACCACCTGACTGCCTTCGGGTTACTCACGATCTCCCACGGCGGTACTCCCCACTCCTCAGCAACGTCTAGGATTCCGCCCCAGGCTGGGGGTCGGTGTCCGACTCTTCTGGCCCAGAGTCCGAGTCGCTGTCGCTCGGAGGGTTTACGGCGGTGTCCTGCACCGTCCCCCCTATATCCAAGATGGCAGCTATTGCCTGATCGAGAGTCAGTGTCCCGATAACCTCAGGGTCTCCGCCAAGCCGAAGCATCATGCCTACCATCTTGGAGAACGGTCTGTCCTTGATGTCGAACCCGCCCACGCTCAAATCCTCAATGAATATCCAGTCATTGAGATTGAGCAAGTCCAGATCCAGTGTTAGTTGAAGCTCCTCCGTCATCCCTCCTCCTTCCGTGCTATGTTACGTCAATGCGCTGAGTTCATTCACCACCAGAATCTGCCCGCCCAGTGACTTGGCGGCTAGCCACACGACTCGGAACTCCAAGTCTATGATATCGTCGCCTTCGTCTTCGCCGAGGGGCGGCACGTTGATATACTCGATTGCTCCGTCGAATCTGAGCGTCTTGTAGGTGTAGGCGCTGGCCGTGGTCAGTGCTGCGCCCTCAGCAATCGTGCGGATGAGCCTCACGGTTCCCGGGGTTCTGGCAAGCACAAGCTCTGCCTCACCTGTAGCATCATGCTCCAAGTGTAGCGTGCCCGTGACGCCAGGCTCTATCTGTTTGATACCAGCGTAGTACAGATTGCCATCACCCACTGGGATAGGCTGAAACCCAGTTGTCACACTCAGCGATAACCCAAGGAAGCATGACGTCTTCTGTGTAGTGCCGATAGTGCCGCCGCTGGTGTCAAGGTAGAGCTTGGTTTTCATGTGGACGACTTGCTCTATGGTTGGCGTAGCAATTGAGGCGGTGAACTCCGCGTCCGTCACCTGCCGACCGAACCAAGTCGCACTTGTCATCCATCCCTCTTGTTTGGCACAGCTTAGGGAGAATTCGCGCACGACGGCGTATTCCATCTCGTCGACGCGCTGATCGTCTCCCATCTCGATGGTGTACGTCTGCGGCGTCACCTGCGCGTTGGTCGTCAGGTCGTGCTGGTAGACATAGCCGCTGCCGTCCGTACCGTCACGGACGCCTGTCGTCACATCCTCAATGGCGGCTGAGAGGATGTAGGAGAGTTGCTCGAATGTAGCCTCAGTCTCCTCCATAGCCAATTCAGCCAGGTAAGCCGTGTCGTAGGATTGCGCCACTGGGAGCATGAGCCCCTGATCGATCTCAGGAGAGACCCTCGTGCGCGCGTCACTGATTACGCCATTGCCCAGCCACAGCCCGGTTGCCACCACAGCCGTGCCCGCCGTAGTCTCCTGTCCGAGCTGAATCTTGCGAAGTGTTCTTACTCCAGGCATGTTTCAACCTCCATGCTTCCAGGCCACTATGTGGCTGGTCTCTTGATCCGGCTCTCCAAACGTTCTCACTGCATACCCCAGCGCCTCGAATGCTTCCGGCTGCCAGTGCGTCTGGTGTATCTCGTTTGGATTGCCGCCAAATTCGCCTTGTTCGTATACCCCATAGGGGCATCCGATAACTACGGTCTCCGCTGCTTGCTCCAGGTTGCTCAGTGCCCCTGCCAGTTCGGCTTGCGTGACGTGCTCCGGTCCGTGCCACCATAGCGCATAATCGTAGTGCTCCCGTGGCAGTTCTCCGTTCACGTTCCGCACGTCTCCGAGTATGACGTGAGCCAATCTATGATCGTCAGCGAATGACTCAGCATTGGGTGGGTATACCTCTAGCAGATCTATCTCTGCTCCCACCGCTACCAGTTCCGGGATCCACGCTATTCCACCGGGTCTCGCCCCGACGTACAGCACGCTCCCAGGATTGGACAGCAAGCCGACCTCTTCGCTGCTTATGACTGAGTATGGCGACGTTGCCATGTACGCTTTGTAATCGTTCTGATCGATCCATCGCTCCGTCAAGTGCGGACTAGAGAATGTAGTGTCTACCCAGATGTCGAAGCCCGCCCGCCTCACGTTCTCGCAGAATATGATGTCTTCTGAGCGTGACGTTTGCGTCTCTTTGTTATAGTCGTACGAGAACCACGGCCACGGCGTCCGCTCGAATACTTCCCGCGCTATGAGCATGGAGCACGTCGCCACGTATTCCACCTGTACCACCGCATTCTCAGGAGGCGTGACCATGTTCAGCATGACTCCGCTCTCTTCGTCCGCTCGCCAGAAGGCCATCGGCTCGTAGGGCTCCGCTCGCCTGTAGGCTAGTCCCGCCACGATCTTGATATGCGGCCGGTGCTGGACGTGTCGTCCCAGGAGCCGCACGATGTCCGCTGGGTGACGGTGGTCCATGTCCAGCATGAGCAGGTGCGTACAGTCTGACTCCAGCAGGAGCCTGCCGCCGAAGTTGCGCACGACGTCCGTCCGGTGTTGCGGCACGCGTAGCCACTGTTTGTGCAGGCCCCTCTGTGCAATCGCAATCATGTCGTAGTAGGTGTCGTAGTGCAGCGCCCCGGTCTTCCAGGGAGGCGTCAGGATTGCGACGGATGGGAATGGGTTACTCTGCTTTGTCGTCCTCTTCCTGCCCTTGCTTGCCACCCTCTCCCTCTTGCATTAACCACGCAAACTCCTCTGTTACATCTGCGTATCCGCTCTCACAAAGCTTGAACGCCATATCAGATACACGCGGGGGAAGGTCCAACACGGTACCTATGGGTAAATACCCAACATCTGTCCCCACGATTTTCTTCAGTGTTATTTGCATGTCAGCTTATCACCTGTTTCTGTTTGACCCCAATCTCATAGCGCCAACCGATCGACGGCGCCTCATTCCAGCCCAGCGGCCCGAAGATGTAAGAGATGGTAGTGATGGTATCCACCGTGCCATTAAGCGTGATGTCGCCTATCAGCGCATTGCTCACACTCTCACTGTACGCCATCGCCTTCTGGATGTCCCGTGGCAAGTCCTTGCGAGATACGTGTATCTCCAGTATGATCGTGTGATAGGCAATCGCCCAGGCTGCGGAGATAGAATCCCAGCGCCCGCGCTCCGCGTATGCGACGGCGAAGGGGAATACAGCTATCGTCTCGGGCGGTTCGTCGGGGGCCTCTCGCATATCGGTGAGAGCCCCCATGAGTGCCTGTATTCGGTCGATGGCTTGTTGTAGGGTTGCCATCTACTTCCCTTTTCCTCCCTGTTTTCTCCACTCGTTCTGTATTTCTCGGCCGAATGACTCTACTGCCTTGTCCACCTCAGGCTCAGCCCGTTGTGGGGCCTCCGAGAACCAGCCCCGGGTCTGCGCACCTTCGTATGTCCCGGCTCTGTAGTGATAGCGTGGCGATTCGTCTAGGATACGCGGATAGGATGTACCTTTGTAATTGACGTTGGTACCGATTCGCACTGCCCATCCTCCCCGTCTTTTCTGCCAGATGTTCCCTGGCTTGCCACGTTCGAGACTAGATCGCATACGTCCCGTGTCCACCGCTGCCTGCCAGCGTGCTTGGTTAAGGATTGACTCTCCCGCCTGCACGAAAAACGGGCCGAGGAGTTTCTTCCGAATCTTCCGCGTTAATCCCCTAGCAGTCTTAATGGCTGCATCCAGCCCCTCGATCTTGACGAATTGGTCTGCCATCAAATCACGCTCGATCCGGTCCGCTTGAAAGGCTCGATGAACATCATGACGTCAAGGTCTTGCTGTATGAATGCTGCCAGTTGTAGGCGGGCATTCGGCCCACCCGCTAACCCGAATGGTGCACCGCGGCGCATGAAAGCCTTCTGTGCTGCCAAGAGCGTGGCCGCCTTGATCTGTGGCGGTTGGTTGGCGGCTGTCGAATAGCCGAACTTGCCCGTGATCTCTGTGCCCTTGGGGATCGTGGGAAAGCCGTAGTTGCCGCTTACCATAGTCCGAATCCGTGTGAATGGTCTTGGCGGCGTCTCCACCGCTGCGTTGTACGGCTCCAGGAAATAGTCGGTGCTGCTAGACCAGGTGTTGTCATAGTCAAGGTCGCCGTCTTCATCCGTCTTTAGCGTGGTGATGCTCAGAATGTCGTCGGGGCAAAGGAAGAGCCGCGGGTGTGGCGGGCTGTAGTAGCGTGATTCGTCCGCGTCAGTGGTATAGAAGCGCCTGCCAGTCAGGTAGTCAATGGCCCGACTTATAGCCTCGATGCGTTGCTCAAGCACGCTATCGTCGGTCGTGTCACCCGCTTCCGTGATGCTGATTTGGGCCCTGAGTTCTGCTAGGGTGCAATAGCCATTGGTGACTGCCATTACAGATTACTGTAATCCGCGCTTGCGTCCGTGTCCGTCGTTGACGCATTCAGGTGGCCCAGATGCGCCCGCACCTCTTTGCGCACCGACGCCTTGAATTGCGTCGCCGTCTGCCCGTCGTACATCGGATACCCGTAGCGCCAGGATTTCGTCTCGCCGCTTTCGCTCTCCGTGGCGTTGACGGTTACAGCGATGTTGCCGTGCTTGACGGCGCTGGTGAATGTCCAAGCCATGTTATCCCCCTAGAGAATATAGCTAGCGCCAACTGAATACGTGATGCTATCAGCATCAGCGTGAGTCATTTGCAAGCGCCACTGCCTCGGAATAGGCACCGTATCCTTGTCTGTTAGCTGCCCACCGTCAGTATTGCCGGGATAAAGGACATAGAGAAAGTTGCCTGTTGCCGTGATGGCCGCTCCAGCAACCCACAGGTTGAAATAGTCGCCTGAAACGGGGTGAATCGCCTGGATTCTAGGCGTCACGCTGGCAGCAGCAGGATCGAGGGTAACATCCACCATCAATACAACGCCCACGGCATTGTAATTCGTCTGGTCATCACTCGTTGTCGTTGCCGACCGCGCCGCACTCGCCAGCAGCGTCACCTCTTCGTTGTTGCGCTGGCGGTTCCAGGTCGTGCCGTTATAGAGGGAGTTCATGCACCGCTGCCAATAGCTCATCACGGCATCGGTTTTAGCATCACTGCCCGCCGTATCAAAGGCAAATTCTACCCCACTACTGCCACGCGCCTGCATGACATAAACAACGCCCGCCGCTGAACTGACAAGCGAAGTATCCCCAGCGGCGCCCGAGTTCCCATACAAACTCACCGCCAACTTATCGGTGTCGTCGAGCTGGGGTGCAACGCCGTTGACCTTGATATTCCGAGAACTGTTGTCAGCCATTCTTCACCGCCTTGAAGTCTTCCCGCGTGATGGGCGACTGGCCTCCGCGCTCTTGTCGCGTGGTCTTGCGCCTCAGTTGTCGGTCCTGCTTCTTCGGCTGGGTTCGCAGTTTTACCAGAAGCCCCGGGCAATCGCGCTCTAGGGCCTGTGCGTTCGCGTCGTCTAGCTCGATCTTGTCGCCCTTGTCCCACGGTCCGCCGATGCCGGACACGTAATCCATCTGTACTGTGTATCTCATGGTTACCTCTAGGCCGGGGAGGGCCTAAACCCTCCCCGGTATTGCTAGTTAGCCGATCTCGACTCTTCGAGCCAGTTGGTGCCGTCGAACCGCAATCTCAGCACGTCATCCTGAGTCGCTGCCCAGGCCGCGGACAGTTTCATCGTGCCGCTGTCTGCTAGGTTGATCGTCTGAGCGCTGTTATTCCACAGTATCAGCTCATCGCCTGCGGTGTAGCCGCTGGTCTCTACGGTCGGCGTCACCTCGCCCGCAGCTTTGATTGCTTGGAAAGTACCTGTCGGCGTGAAGGCCGCGCCGTTCGTCACGGTGATGAAAGTGACTGCCGTGAGGTTCATGAACGTCCCGACCTGCACTTCCCCAGCGGCGTCAACGTCACCTGTATCACCATACAGCTTCAACTTCTGCGTACTCTGGTCATCTGAGTACATGATGATATCGTACCCGTTCTTGACCAGGTTATCCGCAGAAGAGCAGTTGAAGCAGAGGCGTTCCCTCACAGCAAGCGGGTCGATAGGTACTAGCGTAGACGCTAGCGGAGGTTCTGGGCAATCTGGGCATTGCACGGTTACGCAACCGCCCATCACGACCAGGACCGCCAGCGCTACTAGCGCCAGCAGTGCAATGGTTAGGACTGTTTGCTTCCGTTGTTTCGTCATGATTCGCTCCTGCGCCTCCCGCCTAGACCGCAATGTTGAAGAGCGTTGCGACCCACTCGATCCCAGAGGCCGCGCCAGTCGGGGTGAATCGCCCGTGTCCTAGCCGCATGGAGTAGACGATACGGGTCTGATCCGTCGCTGGGAGTCGTTCCGTCTCCAACTTCACGCGTCTTCGCCACCCAACCACAGCGCCGTTCTTGTTACAGATCATGAGCTGTCCTAGAGTGTTGTTGCCCGCGGTCGTGGAGCTCTTGCCGTCGGCCATCGTCAGCGCCATAGCGATTGAGGAGACCACAGGGTTGCGCCCGATCTTGGCGACTTCACCCGTGAGCACCGTTGCGGCCGCGCCGTACTTGTCCACCGTTATGACCTCATCCATCTTCCCCAGGTCGTGAGTGATCTCCGGCATGGAGATGTAAACGAGGTCGTTCGGGTCCATCGGGTTGCTCCAGTCATGCAGGTAGGTCCGATCGACCAACATCTCCCGCATATCAAAGGCTGCATCCCATGTCACGGCCGCCCCGCTGTGGTCGACCTGGTTGTTGGTGTTGTCGACGATCGCGACGTGCCGCAAGGCGTCAAAGGCCAGGTAGTGCTTGGTATCCGCCGGATCTGCGTCATCCAGGTTGATGTTGCCGGTGGCCGCGTTCGTGTCGTCACCATTGATTAGCAAGCTATCGCTGTAGTGTGCCAGCGACTTCGTAGCCTGCTTGCGGAGGAACGGGATAAAGGGAATGATGCTGTCCTCTTCCATCTCGCCCGACCATATCTGGTGAATCACGAACTTCTTCGCCGTCACAGTCACCCGGTTCGATCCGGTCTTGACTGTGTCATAGTTTGAGCTGTTGTTGGCCGTTGATTCACTGACGAACAACAGTTCCGGGATATCTACCTCGACCGGCAAGTATACGGTCGGCGCGGTCATCTCGAAGGTCTCGAAGAGTGAGAAGACCATCGACTGTTGCCGTGCCGCTTCCCAGAGCTCGCCGACGTACTGAGCGCCAATGAGCTGGGAGCCATAGCCAGACTCTGCGGTATCCATCGCGCGTATCGCGTTCTGATACGCGCCGGTCATCCACCAGAGGCCCTTTTCCGCTAGTGCCCGATCGCGACCGTGAAAGGCCACTTTCGGCACCCGGGGAAACACGTTGTCGAGGGCCTGCTTGTCGATCTCGCGCACCTGTTCATCCGTCAGGTAGAGCGCATCACTGACAGCGCCGAAGGCTGTTTTCAGCTCTTCGGATGGGCCAGTGTACACACCACTTCGCCCGGCGCGCTTCTGCCCAGTCAAGCTCTCCTGCATGTCGTAGAGAAACTCCAGGTCTGCCACGGACATGTTGTGCCGCGCATACTTCGAGCCTACCAGCTTGCGCTCCGTCCCGCCGAAACGCATCTTCCGCTGGAAGTCTTCGTCCCCGACGATCCCATCCAGCATGGGTGTGATGATGGCCTTCAGCCGCTCTTCTGACGTGGCCTCGGCCAAGTTGCTGTTGAGGGCTTCCAGTTGCGCCCTCACTTCGGTTATGATCGCGTCCGTGTCCATTGCTATTCTCCTAGTTTGACTAGCTGTAATGCGCCCGTCAGTCCTTGCAGTAGCTCTGACGCATCTGCTTGAATGCTAAAGTCGATTGGCGGTTCAGGTTCTAGCACCGTCTCCGCTTTGTCCATGATATCCGCAATCCCCGCTAGGTGCTCATGGATTGCGTCGATCTGTGCCTTGCGAAGCCGTAGACGCTCAGGGAAAAGGTCGCCGTGTAGCTCGACCTCATCCTCCAGGAACAGGCCGCGAATCTCAGCCGGTCCCAGCGGCTCTAGCTCTGCCGCCGTGCGGAACTCGGGTGCCACTTTGCCCAGTTGCCGATAACGCTTCTCCAGTCGATTGTACGTTCTCTTTCGCCACTCTTCCGACTCTCCGCCAGATTCCGCAAGTATCCCGACCATGTGGCGAGATACCTCCGGCCAATCTGCCTCGTCGAATGTTGGCGTGTTGTGTTCTAGTATGTCAAGATAGTGCTGCGCCAAGTCCCGTAAACCCCGCGCCTGTCGCACCGGTAGCGCGTCAGGATCGAGCGGAACCGGCACCATCGAGAACTCGCGGAGTTGATGTTTCGTCTCCTCTTTTTGCGTCACATCCCCCCAGCCGACAGAGCCCGCGACCATGCCCTTGAGGGCCTTAGCCCGAATGGTCATGGCGAAAGGATCATCAGCGTCAAAGGTGACGTCAATCATAAGTTTGCTGTCTTCGATGCTCGCCGCCCCGGTGCCGATTGGCGGCTTGTCGCCCCAGTAGTCATGTGCCCATAGCACGGGGGAATACTTCGCGTATCGCGACAGATCCCACGCATCGGCCTGCAGGTCTAGCCCATCCTCTTTCACGCCCTCAGTGCTGGCCACGAATGTGACCGGGCCATCGGCTGTCGGTTCGCCGTCTTCACGCTTTGCGTATGCTCTCAGGTATTGCATATCATATCCCTCAAGTGTAGTCCGCGTCTGCAAGTCTGGCAACCCGCCGCCTCACGTTTGCCCTTCGCAACGTTAAGACCATACCACACAGTATGTCCTCTCAGGCAGCATAACCAATACTGCCAGTTCCGCATCTTAACTATCCATGCTCTCAGGTATTTCATGTTTCAACCTCCACCGATAGTTGGCGGAAACTCACCCCTTGCGCTGAGGCTAGGAGCAATAACACAACTGGCGCATATGAGAGGCCACCTTTGATCTCTTCACTTTCGACCACTATCCTCAACCTCCCTCCTGCATAGCCTCCCTGGACATGTACGATCTTGGCATCCGTTATCCCCAGGAACTCTGCTAGAGCACCGTATGACAGGTGAAAGTCACCGAAGCCCATGTTACAACCCCCCTCCTAGAACCTGATCCCCGCCGTCATAGTGCAACGGCAATTGATATCCTCCCCAGCCTCACCCATCTGCCCTGGTGCTGGGCCCGTCGCACCTTCCGGTGATTCAAAGTCTTCGCCCAGCATGACCGTCTGGCCGTGCATGATCGTATGCGTCACTCGCGTCCGCTCATCCAGCGCCGCCAGCCACGTCTTGCTGTCCACCACGTCGCTCTGTTTCCACGCCAAGAGCGTCCCGCCGTTGCTCGCACCAATTACCTCTGTCCGCGCAATAACCCAACTCCGCGTGGCCTTGGCTAGCATCTCAGTGTCGCCGGTCTTGCGATACCAGGAGGTAAACAGGTCTTCGACTCTCTCCGCTAGCTCTTCGGTGCTTTCCCCGGCCCCCATGCCCTCAGCCAGTGACGCCTGGAGCTTTACCCACGTCGTATCGTTGACGCGCTTGGCGAACCGCTGCGCTCGTTGCTCCAGGAAGCGGACGGACGCAGGCTGGTTGACGTCAAAACCCATCTCAAGGCCGAGTGTAGTCAACGCTTCGTCACCAAAGTCATTGGCCACGGCCCCTAGTATCGGGCGGATGGCTTGGCGGAAGACCTTGATCCATTGCGCCTTGCTGAATATCTTGTCAATCAAGGCCCGCTCCGGCTCCGCCTTGATCTTGTCAACCACCGAATCACGTTGGCGACGGAAAAGCGCGGATACCTCTTCCGCGACTCGATCTTCCCATCGCTCCGTCCGTCGTGCGAATATGCGCCATAGGCGTCGATGCTCTTGGCTGTCGTACTCTATGACGCGAACATGGCGGCTGCGTGGCTCCTCGTCGTCCGTCTCTTCCGGCTCCGCCTCAATGGGCTCCTCTAGCGGATCTGCTGCGCCTACTGGCGCTACAGTCATCGGCGCCCACCAGGTATCTCCCCACGGATAGCCCTCTTGTTTGCCCGTCTCCGACTTCGGTAACAGTTGCGGCATGAACTCCGACAATAGCGGGTTAAGCGGCACGCCCATTCCGTGGAGGGAGTGCATCTGATTGACGGTCTTCTCCCGATCCTCTTGCAAGACCGGCACGCCCGACGCGTCGAACTCCGCCGCGTCTGCCTCACCCGTCGCCGGAAGGAAACGCTCTTCAAGTTCGTCAGCGATGAATATGGCTTCGGGCAAGACGCACTGGGTCCACATGGCTTTCATGGCCGCGTCGTAGTTCTCATACGTACGCTGGCCACCAATCAGGTCAAGCGGCACCTGGTAGGCCCGGCAGATATCCTCAAGGCTCCACTTCATGAGGCCCAGGAACTCTGCGTCTTTCGGCGTGATGGTGGCCTCGCGTATGTCGATACGCGTCCGGAATACCCCCCACTTGTGGGCCTTCTGTACGCCTTTGTACTTCTGGTTAAGGTCCTCTGTCAATTCGTCGCGTTGCTCTACAGTCCACGGAACATGACCGCCACCCTTTGCCTCAGCCGGCATGACCATTCCGCCCATCTGGAGGCCTTGCGCGAATAGGTTTCGATTGCTCTTCAGCGCCGCACTTGCCGTATCGGCCGCAAGCCTTGCCGCTGCCAGTGGGGCCAGCCCCTCGAATTCATCCTTGATGTTCGGAAGCGGCATCCACACGGTCTCAGAAGGCTCGAATCTGATATCCTCTTCGCCGCTGTCAGGCTTGTAGAGGAAGTGGCTTATGTAGTTCTCACGGTCAGGCACGATACGCACCTTGTCTGGCCGCGCCCACCAGATTTCCCGCGGCGGGAGCATCCCTGATTCCCCACGTTCCACGAACCAATACGATTCACCGAAGATGCACATGCTCAGTTCGGTCATGCGGATCAATCGGTTCCACGTCCAGAATGGATTGACGAACTTCAGGAGCTCATACAGTCGCCCGCTCACGACCTCTGTGCGCTCACCCTCCCTGTCAGTCGTGTACAATCGTAGCGGTAGACTGGCCAGAAGGTCGGACCGTAGCTTGCTACACGCGTACACCCCGTTACTGGTGGCCTGATAGTCGGCGTATTCGGGCGGCTGATAGTCCTGCGTGTCTTTGCCCCAGCCCATGTCGGATCGTGAGATGTCGGAGCCCAAGACGAAGGCCCTCGCCTGGAATCTCACCCAGTCAATCAGGCCCATGCGAATATGCTCCCGGTGACGGCTTGCGCCATGCTCTTGACTGAGTAGCGAGTAGCATCCATCGCGTGATCATTCACCTTCTCAGGTTCATCCACCTGCCCCGTGCGCCGTTCCTTCCACGCGTACATGCCGAATTCAGATATAAGATTCACACATGACGGGTCAACCGTCAACCGTGGCCTACTATCATCTGCAATAGCCAGCATTCCCTTGACAGCCTGAATACCATCATACACCGCATTGTCTGCGGCTATGGCCGGAACGCCTTTGGTCTGCATCGCCGCAATCAGCCCAGCGGCCGACGGGTCAACATAGACGGTCGAAATCCCATACTCCGCCGTCATGTCCGCGGCCTCTTGTACGAAGTCCGCTTGCTGGACTTGCCTCTTGTAGAACTCCCGCATGGCATGCAGCCGGTCGTCAGCGTCCACTCCGAAAACGATGAAGACGGCCGGATTCGTAAATCCTTCGTCAACACCGGCCACGAACCACCGGAACTCGCTTCGGTCACGATATAAGACGTGCGTGGCCTCTGTGAACTCCTCATAGACTACGCCTTCAGCCTGGACCCACTGACCGAAGCGGAGACGTGCCTTCCGCGTGCCAGTGAGGCGATCCAGACGGGCCAGATAGTCAGCGCCGTACTCAGTCCAGTCAGCACCGTCCCACAGAAGAGGGTTATCTTCGTGTCGAGTATGCCATAGCTCAAGCGTGCCAACTCCTGATCGTTGACGTATCCAGTGCTGTGGGTGCTCCGGGTTGCAATCTCCAAGCATCTGCTGATAGGGCATTCTGTGATTGCGGAGCCTGGTACTGAGCAGTTCCCAGTCGGCCTCATAAGTCTCCTCAGCCTGGACTACTAGGATGATATCGTATTCGGCGGATAGGACTCGGCTGGGCTTGTCCAAACCCGCCACGACGACCTCTGATCCGTTGTCGAATCGATAACTATGACGCCACTGGCGCTGCGACCCGTTGACGACCAATGGATGATCAAGTCCCAGTACGTCCCGTTCCCACGTGACCAATGCAGTGTCGGTGAGTGACGCCCTAGTCTGTCGCATGATTGCGCCCCGGAAGCCCTTGTATCGCTTGGCGCATTCGTACAGCTTATTGAGGTTGGCGCGGGTTTTGCCGGTGCCTGCTGGCCCAGAGAGGATGATCTCGGGTGCGTCGGAGGTTTGGAGTTTCTTTGCATAACTTCGGAACTCTGGCCGTCTACGTTCCTCACTAAGCTGCCTCAGCAACTCCTCGTGGTACGCCGCCAGCTCTGAGTCGGGCAAGCTCCGCCAGATCATGCTCGATGGCTGCGCGCCGTTCGTCTGCATCTCTGATAAGCTCATACTTCTCCGGTTCGTTCAGTCCGAGTAGCTGGGCCTCTTGCATAAGGGATTTGAGCACCCAATCGAGGCGACCCTGTCGGTAGGCTTCTCGCCGTACCTCCTGAAGCTCGGCCAGTTGCCGACGGACATATTCCGCCACATCCCGCGTAGCTTCCCGCCGCCACTGTTCATGGATATGCTTGATATCATTGTGGATCGTGCCGAGCGACCACGGGTTACCAGTGCCGGGGTTGAAGCCAAGTGACCACTCCTCGCCCGTCTCCGGGTCCACGCGCTTGTCACGTTGTAGGCCCTCAACGATCTCTCGGAAAGATGCGCCACGCAAATGGGCTCTACCTACTAACGTTCGGCGCTTATCTATGACTCCCTGTCGACTGTTCAGTTTCATCGTTCACGCCGCCACATGCACCAGCTTCATCCCGTATTCGTTGTTGCCCTCTGGTATCACCACGCCCGGCTTGCGCTTCAGTCGATTCCCCTTAAACGGGCGATAGTCAACCTGATGCTGCCAGCGCCCCCACTTGCGCGTGATCTTCACGACGTCGGGATGCTGGCGTTGGAGTGACTGAGCCATCTTCAGGCGGCCATCCCCTTGGTAGTGCTGCGTCATACCGCCTTTCACGGTCATAGTCACCGACTTCTCAATTAAGAACGCATTGAATAGTACCGTACACTGGCCGTCCTTGAGAACTTGAAGGCATAGGTCCGTATCGTCGTTATAGAATCCCCGATTCCGAAACGACGTATCTGCTTGAAGGAGCATATTAGAGTATACACGGGTATTCAGCCTGATCGGAGCATCATCATATTTCTGCTTAATAAACATGAAATAATTCATGCCCGCGATTGGTACGTTCTCATATCTATCGATAAAGTCTTCTATCGCACGAAAGATTGAGCCCGTATGCGCTCGTAGCTTCCTATTCCGATTCCACCGCCAGAAGTCCTTGACATTATCATCTACCGTCCAGAATCTCTCAGCGCCTAACTCTAACGCATAATCCCATATCCAATTCCGCGTAACGACCAGGCCCTTATCCCGATGGGGTAGTACGACGATATTCTCCGGGCTTATCACAGCCGCGTAATTATCATACTCCTGCGCCTCAATAACCGCCTTATAAGGCACCCCGATTCTTTCGAGTGCCTTGATAGTTTGGCGGCTTTCCCATCTCCCCTTCGTCGGGATGAAAATAGGGTATCTAGGATTCATCGGCGAAACGTTCGCTTTTCATATCTATCTTCGCCGCCTCTGGGTACCAAATCGCCCTAGTTTTCTCGCTCAGCTTTTGCTCTACTAATCGTGCAAACGTCTCAACGTGCTCCCTACATCGGAAATGTACGTGAATCGCCTGATACGAAGACTGGTCTTCCTGCTCAAATTCCGGCATCCCCTGCCATTCAGCATAAGGATCGTCTCCCTCGCCCACGAACCGCTGATCCAGTATCGCCAACTCTGTCCCCGTGAAGAACTCCCCCAGGTCCAGTTCCTCCCCGATATCAGCCAGCGCCTCAGTATCCCACTCTGCCAGCTCCGCCGTGCGGTTGTCGTAGAGCGCGAGCTTCTGCTTCTGTTCTGCCGTCAGCCCAGAACGTCTGACGGCTATGATCTCCTCACCGTCGGCCTCGATGATCCGTACCCGCTCGATGCCCGCCTCAGCCGCGGCCTCGATCACACCATTGCCCGCTAGTATCACATTGTCTTCGTCCAGAACGATAGAGCGGGCGGCACCGACTTGCTGAAGGGCATTCACGATCATGCCGATGTTACGGGGGTTATGCTGTCGGACGTTTCGTGGGTCTGGTTTCAAGTCAGCGATGGTTGTCATGTGCCTCACATAGCAAGAACGCCACACCCGGCCATCTGGAGTGTGGCGCAACCGATAGCCGGTTGGCTATCCAAGTCGGTTCGTACAAGTTTGGGGAGCGAATCGTGCTTTCCGATTATCAGTCGGTCCCTTTGCAACGGAGTTCCACAACTCCTAGAAGGTATGTACGCTTCCACGGTCAGGGTACGAACCTAGTTTACATCATACCACATCCAGCACACTTTGTCAAGTCCTGCCCATTTCGCCTTAGAGCCCTCTTAGCGCCGCAATTTGCCCCACTTACGCCCGCGTGAGTATCAGCACGCCTTATTCCCGTGCCGATAGGGCCGCGTCCGATTGTAGCGCATCTTAAGCGCCAGCGCTTCGTCAATGTCAATCTTG
>NZER01000163.1 GCA_002690445.1 Candidatus Pacearchaeota archaeon | reverse complement strand
GATAAAGTCAATGTAGAAGAAAAACATATGATAGAGGGAAACCATGATGATTGGATGAACAGGTTTGTAGAAGAACATCCTTATATGGATTCTTATAAATTTAATAGATGTACAAAATTAAAAGAAAGGGGATATGAATTTCACCCTATAGGCAAAATGCTGAAGATAGGTAAGTTATATTTCTATCATGGGCATCTATACGGTGGAGTATACCACGCAAGAAATCATTTATTAAAACTTGGATGTAATGTAGTGTATGGACATTGGCATGACATTCAACAAATGAGTGTTACACATATTACAGGAACTAAGTCAGCTTGGTCTATCGGATGTTTAAAAGATATGAGTGCAGATGCTAATTCTTGGCTTGGCAGGAGACAAACTAATTGGGGTCACGCAATTTCTATTGTAGACTTTTATGGCAATGGTTATTTTACAAATCATGTCATTCAAATAATAAATGGAAAGACCACACTAATCGGAAAATTAATAAAAGGAGAATAGTAAATGGAATACAATGAGATTAAATTTGGAGAGAATGAAGAGTATAATGTTACCTTCAAATTTGATACACCTAAAACTGGGGAAGGCAAATATGGAGAATGGAATCTCTATGGAGTTGACCACAAAGGCGAGGATTCATCATTCTTTGCATCTTATGGACTCCACAACAGAATCAAGGCGTTTAAACAGGGTGATTCTGTTAAGATTGTAAAAAGGATGAAGAACGGAAAAACCTCATGGGATGTTGAGAAAACTGGTGAGAGTATTGCTCCTGTAGTGGCTGATGCAAGGACTAAGGATATACATCGTCAAGTGTGTCTTAAACTTGCAGTTGAGTCTATTGGCGTCAAAGCTAAACCTACTGATTCCTACTATAAAGATGTCCAAAGTAGGATGTTAGGATTTCTTGGTATTCTTGACCCTGTTGAAATGATCAAAGAGAAGTTTGATGGAGAAGAAGTGGATGGTGAAATACCGTTCTAAATAAATTGTAAAAGGGATAAAGTGCCAACTAATTAATAACCCGGTTTGTGGTTGAATAATTAGGCAGGTAGTATGGTTGGCGAACCAAGGTGGAGGCTACCATTCCCTTTTACTGTATAATACAATGGAAACAATGCTCTGACAAATAAAGAAATATACTATATCCAGAATCCATCCCATGAAGATAACATTCAATGGGTAGTTGATTTGATGAATGAGTATTATAAACCTCTGAGGGAAGGATTTAATATTGGAGGTCAATCTATTTATCATGGCAGATTGCTGAATGACTTAGATAATATCAGAGCGGATAGGGATATTATGATATGTCCAGATTGTAAATCATGTTGGGAACATGGAAAGACTCCGGGTGAAAAAGATTATTATATTTATGGAGATTTCCCTAAAATCGGGAAAGTTAATTATTCAATATGTCCTGCGTGTTCTGAGTGGTTATTTAATAGATAACTTTGAATACTTTCAATGGGGCTTTAAAAGCTGGACAAATACATGAAGATATTGTCCTAAAAAAGATACAAAATAAGTATCCTCAAGCCTATAGGCAGGAGGGGGATTGTAAGGGTTGGGATATATATGTGCCTGAATTAAGTATTAGAGTTGAAGTTAAGTCAGATCAAAAGAGTCAGTACACAGGGAACATAGTTATTGAAACCGAATTTAATGGGAAACCTTCAGCACTAACCACTACTAAAGCACAGTATTGGGTTATATTTGATGGTGACCATTATGTATGGTTTAAGGTTGGGGATATTAGAAGATGTATAAAGGAGAACGACTGTATGAAAGCTACCTTTATAGGGAAAGGGGATATACATTCAAAAAGGGCATATCTAATTAAAAAGGAATTGCTTTATAAGTATAAGTCGCTTTCTACCAACTCTCTTTAATCTTTACTTTTATATTATAAACACCATTTGCCACCTGTTCTCTTGAGAATGTATCCATATCAAAACGGCAAATAGCAAGTTCTGGTATTTTATCAATATATTCGTCACCATTACCCGGGTCGATATAATTATAAGTAGCATCTTTGTTAGGCTGGAATATAAACGGCAATGCTCCACCCATAGTATAATGTAATACATTAGAAAACCAGTTCTCTTTCCAATCAGTTGGATGAGATTCGTCTATATGATAACTTGTTGGTTCTAAGTCTTCATCATTCAGGTAATTAAAGGATAAATTCCATACTCTTCTTCCTGAATATTTTCTCGGGAATCCTCCTAACTGCCATGCTTCTAAATCTCCCCATTTAGGTGGCTTATAATAGTTTACATTTGTAAGGGTAGAACCGCCCATTGTTGTTTGTTTTGTTATCCCCTTATATTCATGGCTCAATGTAAGAGATAGCTCAGGGGAATGTGGCATATCATAATAATTACCAAGACCAAAACAGCCCAATTTTAATCTGGTGCTATCATAAACACCTGAAGTTGTTCCAGCATCATCCATATGGAGTGCCACATTATTAACATTATATAAATCAGATATATCATCTGCTGTCCATAATGACCAGCCATCAAAATCGGCTGTTCTCATATGGTCTGAATCAGGGTCAGTAGAACAATTTACTGACATACCATAACTATTATTTCCAAAAATATAACCACCTTCTTCTCTTACCAGAAACTTTGCATCTGCCGATTTAAAGTTATGGTTTAGCAATATGGCAAAACCATTATCTTTATAGGTATAACTTGCTATTGGGCTTTCTGTCAAAAAATTAACAACTTCGACAGAACCATCAGGGAAGTCTGCTCCAACTTTAGTATTTGTAGGGTTTAAATCTAATAATGAAAGTGCTTCATTTCTATTTGCACCAATTTCAAAGTCCGTGCCTACAACATTGCCTATATCTATTTTCCCTAACGATTTTAACCATTGTAAAACTGATATATAAAATCTTGGTGTACCTACGTTTTGATTCGCCATTAAAAAGTCTCCTTATAATTATTCCAGTGAACTGAATCCATAGTTTCCCAATTACCCTTGAGATATTCCCAATAGTCTACACCTTCAATATTAATATTTGCATAGTGCAATGTTTCTTCAGCACCAATGACCTCTGCCCTGTATACTCTAAGTGAAGTATTATAATGAAATAAACTAACATCACCTGAGATTAAACTATCCCCCTCAGTATAAAGAACAATCTTATTATTCCCAACAATAGACTTCCATCCTCTTGGATGAGAGACTCCCCTTGGTATATTCCTACAATATAAAACTATAGCCATAATACTGCCATTAGATTCAATTCTTACTCTTTTATTTCCATAGTATAGATTAACATAAGATATATCTATATGATTATTCATTATACTATCATGCACTTCTTGAGAATGATTGCTATGAATAACTTTTGTAAGTGTAGTTAAATCAAATTTCCCATTATAATTGTGTATCTTTTTTTGATGTGGACTCAAATTATTCTTAACAATTTGATTCACTATTATACCTGTGATGGCTGGAGTAATTTTCTTGACTGATATTCTCTTCCTAATATATTTATATATAGGTCTTTTTCTTTTCTGTCGAAATGCCATTTATAATCCTATGGAGGAGGAAGCTCCCATGTACCTGCATAATCATGCTCAATCCAATAGGCATGACCCGGTTGCCATAGAATCCAGTCATCGTGCCTCTCTCCTTGAAAGTCTGAAGGAAAACCTGTTTGGAAATTGGGTGAACCGGGACTATACCACCAATGTCCAGAAACTGTTAATCCTTCGGGAATTCCTTCTGTTTCGAATGCTAAAGCAGGGACAATAGATACTCGAGGAGTACCGGGAAAGTATTCGTTTTCATATGTCAGAGGTTGGATAATGGATAATACTGGTGTCCCTGCATATGTTTTTTCATAATCTTCAGCAATTTCCAATCTGATTGCTTCACCAACTGGCACTGTCTCTCCGGGGTAAATTTGTATCCAACCGCCGGGCCCAGCAGGGTCGCCCCATCTATCCCAAATATGAATTGCCATAATATCTGCACCAGCAAAATAATCTTCATAAGTTCTATATCCCGCTGGAGCTTCAAATGGGATTGAAAGATAATTTGTTCCCCGTAGGTATTGAACAGTGACACTTGACTCTACACCTTTGATAATTCTTATTGCAGGGGATTGAGAATGGGATGATTCTGCTGGTGGTAATAATTGCTGTGCATATGTTCTAAATCTTCCTTGGTGGATTTCAAAATAACTTAATGCTGGAATTTGAGGTGAATTCATCCATGCGTCAAGAAATTCCCACGGCATTGTAAATTCATACCCAAGACCTCGTTTCCCAACCTCAAGATTTTCAAATTCTTCTAACAAAAGAGGGTTTGCGGGTGGGTCTTGACTTACAAGACCATATTCTTCCATAAATGGTGTCCACATTAAAGACAGAGCTTGCATAGAACTCTGAGTAACATTACTAATGGCTGGCTGTGGCGACCCATCTGGTTTATAATAAGAGATGGTGAATATTTCGCCTCCAGTAACATACCAAAAATATTGCCAAACATTTATGTTGCTATACACCTCTTCCGGGTCAAAAAAATCAGTATTGATGTTGAATATAACATCGTTGCCCATGAGTGTCTCGACAATGTACACCTGCCATGCTCCATTCAAGTATCCGATTCCTTGATTTTGACCACCAATAGTTGCTGCTATATGCGACCCAATAATTTCTGGAGGATAGTTTACAGCATCAGTTGTGAGATTGTGCATCTGAATCACTTCTACATCAATATGTGTAAGTGTTTTATTCGTTGAAGTCACCATCCAAATAGGTATTATTAATTGCCCGTTTCTAAACACATAACTATCTGGCTCAAAAGCACTCAACGAATAATCTTCTCCAAACAACTTTACATCATTAATCATCTCATCAAATCCAATATAATCACCAATCTTTAATTTGATATATTTTAATGGTAATCTCAGTTTCAGAATATTATGCTGATTACAATGCCAGAGTAACAGAAATTCCTGTAATGCTTGAGCAGAATCGTCGTCCCTTATGTAATGTGCATCAAACGGTAGCTCCTGTTCTGATTTCAACCCCAAATTTGTAATATTATATTTCCCCAACCCGTCACCTTGGTCAACCAGATTGAAATATTCTTCAGCTGTATCTGGGTCATAATTATTATCTACTGTGTTTTTAATGAATTCCTTCAAGGCATAATCATAATGATAATTAACAATTACTTTTGAATATACCTTTTCTGGTGCAGTTCTTTTATTAGTATAAGAAATAACATCTGAATGGTTTATCGTCTTTGGATTATCATCATCAGGATTTGGATTTGGATTAATACCTTGAAAGAACAAGGTATTATCTTTTATATATGGAATTAATCTGCTATTACTGGCAATCCCTTCAATAAGTTTTTTGGAATTAATCTGCTTATTGTGTACAGTAAATGCTAACGCAATATCACTATTAATCCCGTTTGTTCCTACATTTTCATTATAAGAAGCCTCATCCACTGCGATTTTATCATAATCAGCAGTTTCAGAATCATGCTGTACCTCTTCATGGATTATATGCTTAACTACATTTGCTGGGTTTGTAATTGCCATTCTAAACTCTTCCTATTATATTTGCATAGAAATCTGATTCAAAGAATTTGTCTATATCAAGAACAGTATCCACTTTCAAATCATATATCTTTGATACAAAAGTAATTTGTGCATTCGCATCAGAACAATCCCATATTAAACTAAATCTATCTGGTAAGATTTCATTTTCCAATATTAACTCTTGATTAATAGTTTCTGTCTCACCAGACTGGCAGGTAAATTCCAGCCCTCCTGTCCAGAATCGTATATGAGGGATAACCTGTCCAGTATCCGATTGTCCTTCACTTGCAGTAATATCTAAATTAGGATGATATAAGGTAATTATTTTATCAGAAAATATATCTTCAGTTTGCAATTGTGGATATTTAGCATATAACGCAACTACTACCCTTGTTTCAATATCACCACCCTGACCACCGGGACTTGTATTTTCTCCTCCAAATTCACTGCTATAGCTAACAATACCCATTACAGTCCCATAAGTATTTAAATTACTATCAATCATTAATCCAATATTCTCCAAATCTCCAACATATTCTTCAGCCCCAAATGATTTATATTTAGTTAATCCTTCTATCTGATTTTTATTTATTACTTGAGCAGCTCCATCTGCAATCAGATTTAAATCGGAATATGTATTTAATATCCCTTGAATTAGAAAATTATTACCATCTATTGCATATTGATGGGCTACTTTATATTCTTCTCCAGTAAGGCTTCCCACACCTGCGTACGGAGCATCTGGAAAGACCTCCCAATATAAATCTTTAAAAATAATTAAAGGGTTATCAGCCGTTGTTCCCTCTATTAGGAGATTATCAGAAGATATAGTTACTACACCCTGTCCTGTATCATCATCTATGCTGCTTGACCTTACAACACATGGGCTTTTGTTAACTTCTCCATAAACCATAGGGACTGGCTTGCCCCTGTATTTTTCAGGAACTGATTCTGTAGTGGGTAACAATTCAACTGGCACATCTCTATGTAGGGTAGATTGACTTGTATCTTCAAGGGTAATATTGCAAGTCTTTTCATCATGGGTAATGGCTCTAATTACACCAAAATATGCCAAATATCCATAATTTCTCCCTGTGTCAGTATTTGCTCCAAGGTATTTTTCTATTGAAGGACTAATCCAATAAATATTAACATAGGCATTAATTTTTAATACTGGATTATCTGATACTCTTTCCCCATTATATTCAATATTACTTATCTTTAGAGATACATTTGATATTTTATATTTACGATTCTCTAAATCAATGGATTCCTTTATTGATGGAGATGAAAGCAATAGGGGACTATAAAACCAATTCTGGTTAAAGGTAGGTTCTCCAGATTCCTGATATAATGTAACTGGCTTTGTGGATATCCTGATACTGGTAGTATCAGCTACTTTATTATCTTGAACCCCAATTTCAACGATAGGATAAAGTGCAGTGTCTCTGGACTGAATATCATCAATAAAAGCCATTAGGCTACACCTATGTCAGCACCTCTCCTGATGG
>NZER01000162.1 GCA_002690445.1 Candidatus Pacearchaeota archaeon | reverse complement strand
ACAGCCTTACGCTATCTACTTTGTCAGTATCGGAAGCGCACCACCCGACGACGTTAAGTCCATCTTCTCCATCGTCTACAGAATCAATGTGCAACTTGATGTTTTCTATTAATGTTTCATGCATAATGTTTTACCGTTTTTTTGAGTCCTTGTTTTAAGTTTATTTTTGATTTCCACTTTAGTTTTTTTCTTATTTTTGAGCTGTCTATAGCGTACCTGAAATCATGACCCGGACGGTCTTCTACAAACGAAATATATTCATTAGGGTCCTTTTTTAATATTTTACAAAGCTCAGTAATTATTTCTAAATTAGTTTTTTCACAGTCTGAACCAACTAAATAGGTTTCTCCAATTTTGCCCTTAGTAAGCACCTTCCATACCCCAGAACAATGATCGTCTACGTAAATCCAATCCCTAACCTGATCTCCTTTCCCATATACAGGAATAGGTTGATCGTCCAGCAAAGAGTTAATTACTACGGGTATAAATTTTTCTCCATGTTGATTTGGGCCATAATTATTACAGCAGTTGGAGATTGTTGCTTTGATTCCGTGCGTGTTAACGTACGCCTTTACCAGAAAGTCTGATGCGGCTTTTGTCGCTGAATAGGGATTTCTTGGGTCATAAGGGGTGTCTTCAGAAAACCTCTCTCCGTCTTTTGCGACACCGTAAACTTCGTCTGTAGAAACATGATGGAATCTTACTTTAAATTTTCTTGCAGCTTCTAATAAAGCGTGAGTGCCGACGATATTAGAATCAACGAATTCCTTAGACCCCTTGATGGAATTATCAACGTGAGACTCGGCGGCAAAATGAACTACATGAGTAATGTCATGTTTATAAAAGGTGTCATAGACCTTGTTATAATTTGATAAATCATATTTTTCCAAAAGGTACTTTGAATGTTTGTGAAAGCTTTTTGTGTTGTCTAAAGACCCCGCGTAAGATAAGCAGTCAACATTAACAAGCTTGCAAATTTGTTTTTTATCTATAACGTACTCTATAAAATTAGAGCCGATAAACCCGCATCCTCCTGTTACTAGTAAGTTCATAATTTTCTTTTTTCTTTTTGGTTTTTTTTCCATTTCATAAATCTTGCAGTATGGAATGGGCTTCGGACGCCCGGCGCATTCGTGGACCTATTGCTTTTTACAAAGACTGTTTCATACGGGTGGCATTTTTCATCAAAATAGGCGTGACAATATATATCGTTCCAAGGTTGCCAGCCCCTTTCTCTGGCTTCTTTCCCGTGATTAACTCCTCTGAAGTCTATACCGTAAGAGCAGTCTAGTAAAGATGCGATATTGTAACCGTTGCTTAGCATTACCTCAGAAAGGCGCATTTCTTTTTCTACAACGATTGACGGGTAATCATCTACAATGTTATTGTAATCGAATATATTATTATCTATTGCTATTTCTATCGCTGTTCTATCCATGGCAAAACAAAATGACTGCACGTGTGGTGCCCACGGATGAGTATCATCCATAGTTGGCTCCTTATAATTGTCCCATATTAAATGAGAACCTATACGTGGGTCCTTGGGCTGATCTCCTTTCATCCTTCCATAACAGTTTATCGTAGCTCCTATTAGTTTATCTTTTTCGTTTATTAGGTCAGTAAATAAGTTAGACCAATGACGTTTGTTATCGTACCAACGAGGGAAAAGGGGACCCGTAACGGTTTGATTTAAAAAAACAAAATAATCATATTCATTAATCAACCCGTTTGAGACAAGACGATCTACAACACAAGAATACCCGCCAAAATCACGCCCGACATTATCTCTCATCATTAATTTAGCGCTAACACCTTCAAGAGCGTTACCAAACTTTTCCGATGGGGAGAAAAAAGAAGGGTTAGTCTTGCTGTCTACCTCTGATTTCAAGGAAAAGCCGTCAATATTTACAACAAACATGTAGTCTACGTCTTTGTCGTATTTCACGCCATTATCCATAAAGTAATGAGTCTCAAGGCATTCTTTATATATTGCGTATATTATTAATGTACGTTTTTTCATTTTAAAACTGCGCGCTTTATTATATAATTACGTTGTATTTTAGCTCGCCATTATCATAAAATTTATTATGAAAATAGTCAGGATCTTTTTGGTAATCTCTCCAATGAGAATGATAACATTCCCCATCGAATTTCCCACCACGATTGTCCTCGGCTGATCCGTAGACCTTTTTTTCAATTGCATATTCGCTTTCTGGATCATTCTCGTATTCGTCTGTAATATGGTAAGAAGTGTTCTCTTCTATAACAAAGCTAGCTTTCTTAAAAACGTTTTCAAAAAATGGATATAAATCAATATCCCAAAATACAGGAGGTCTATATTCATGCACCCAAGGTTCCCCTATTCGGTGGGTTCCAAAAGATATACTTTTGGTATTTATAATATCTATATATTTTTCCCAGTCTTTTTTTCTTGCGGTAGTAAGGTTCATTCCGTTTATCGCTATTCTAGCTGCGCCCACTTCGCCATATGCTGTTTCCGTATTTCTTTCGTCGGGTATTGTTGCCATGGTGTGCCCTTGCATTATCGCTTGTTTCCAGTACCCTGATACACCTAGTAAGGATCTTTTTTGGGAAACTATCCCAATATCTTCGTGAGCTTGAAACAAGTCGTATTGCCTATCCATAGCATAAAAATCCCATATGTAGTCTCCATCTGTGATCGTAACGAACTCGTCATCTATTTGAGGCAAGAAGTGCTCCATTATAATCTTCCATGAGGCAGCAGCCCAATTCTCTTTCATTTGTATATAGCCTTCAACATTTTCAGAAGAAAGTATCAGGTCTTTCATTCGGTCAGAGTTTTTACTTTGTTGTTCGGCTATATAAATTTTTGGCTTCACTCGTTCAAGCCTGTTTATGGAGGCGAGAGACCTTTCTAGAATCTTAGGCTCTAACCAACACAAGGCTATAACAGAAAAAGGCCTGATTGTTTCGTCCTTCTTCCAATCAAAGTCAGAGCGTCTTTCTTCCGGAATAAGCTCTGTAACATCATGATAAGTAACAGGCCTTGAATTCCACGAATCTTCGTTTGGATGGTCTTTCATTAGCTTATATTATTTCGGTGAATTTTAGACTTCCATCAGCATAAAACTTATTATGATAAAATTCATAGTTATTTTCGTAATCCCCCCAAGATTTTTGGTAGTTGAATTTTTCTTTTTCTATCGAGTATTCGCTTTTTGGATCAACGTCGTGTTCATCAGTTAAGTGATAAGCTGGAAACCCAGAATATACTAAAGACTTTTTAGTTAAAACAATTTCAAAAAATTTATATAAATCTGCGTCAGCAAAAAGAGGAGGCCTCCATTGTTCTTCGTTACGGTTTGCGAGCGCATGAGTGCTCATTGTTACATGTCTGTTCTGTATGCAGTCGATAAATTTTAGCCAATCGCTCTTCCTTGCTGTGGTAAGAAGCATAGAATTAAAGGTGCATCTGCTTAAAAGTGGGCTTATTACTTCTGTGGTATTTTGGCCAATCCATATATCATAAACAAGTTTAATAGAATTTGGCTTATGTCCAATACCATGAAGTCCCACGAAAGATCTTCTTTGAGAAGTTACCCCCACTTGATCATCCTGATCAAATAGCTCGTATTGCGAAGTCATGGCGTCTACACTAAATATGTAGTCTCCATCTGTTATAGTTATAAACTCTTCATCAATTTGGGGCAGAAAATGATCTAGTGACGTTTTCCAAACGTTGGCTGCGAAATTTTCTTTATACTGGATGTACCCTTTTACGTTTGGAGTAGATAGGACGAGCTCTTTAATTTTGTCGGAATTTTTACTTTGATTTTCGACAAAGTAAATCTGCGGGTTTACCCCTTCAAGAAGATTGATAGAATTTAAACACGCTTTTATTATATCATAAGAAAGCCACCCTAAAACTACGATTGGGCAGTTCCTTTTTTCTCCACCGTTGCGCATGTATGCCGGTACATACCCTTCTTCCGCAAACGTTCTCTCGGATGTTCTTTGTGCTGATGGCATTTTAAAATCTTGTTAACATGGGCCATTCTCAGGTTTCCTGAAGACAAGTAAAACTTCGTCTATGCTGTTCGTATTTCCGAATTTATTGAGTATTTCTCTTCTGTCAACGATTTCGTATTCTAACCCAACTCTCTTTTTCATTTCATCTTTCCAAGACCCTTGGCTCCCACAAAAACTTCCATCATGCAGATCTCCCCAATACCAACCGTTGGCCCCGGTTTTCCCGTCCAAGGCGTAGACATCTTCTACAATATAAATCCCTCCCGGTTTTAAATTTTTCCATAAATTATTAATAGTAACAACTACGTCGTCAAATACATGGCTTCCATCATCAATGATGATATCAAATGTTTTATCTATTTGAACCACTCGAGCATCGTCTTTATAAATGTTGCATCCAGCAATATTGTCATCGTACATTTTGGCAAGCTCTTCTCCCTCAAGACTCATTTTTCCTTCTCCTGCCAAACTTGAAGGAATGTATCGGAAATCAGTAATCTGCGTATCTCTAAAGGGGCCCTCAAATCCATAGGAGATCCCAGCCTCATTTTCTACTCCAGAAACCGAACTACCTTCCGCAAAAAAGTCTTTCCACATTTTTAAGCTGCCACCCCACGCCACGCCTATTTCTAAAAAATCAACAGGAACATTATCGTATATGGCAAAAACTTCTTCATAAAAATCCATGTAAGTATGGAACGTGCCTTTATCTGTCATATATAAGCTATAATCTAATTTCATTTTAAAATCCTAATTTTTGATCTTTCCTGAAAGGGAAACGTTTCTCTTCTAAATAATCATATAATACGGACTTATAATAAGAATTCTTAAGGTCTTTATCTAAAGAAAGAAACTCTTGGACCACATACTTGTCTAAGAAAGGATACCTTGTTTCCATGCCGTAGGCTCCGCCCACATATTCCTCTTTAGTTAAGTAAGCTTCCATGCTTCCGCCATAAAAATTTTTCCAAGGGAATATCAATTTTAGATTATCAGGGAACAAGCCCCCGAAATTACTATGAGGTAAATAAGCATTCCCATTAAAGCCATAATCAGAAAAGACTTCGTCTACACCCATGCCGGATAAGTGAACTTTATATCCTTGGTCGCGGGCGTACTTACAAACCAAGGAAAGCCAATTAGAACCACTATCGTCAATTAAGTCACATCCTCTCCATGGATCATAGGGGTTTTCTTTGGCGTTAATGTCATATTTATAATGTTCAGTATTCTTTTCTATGAACTCATGAGAGGCGCTGTAATTAGAATCATTTTTATATAGACTTTGATACTCTGCGAATTCAGACATCTCTACGAGGGTTTGCCTCGCGCTTATAATATTTTCGTCTTCGGACCCTATAACTGTGTATGATTTAAATTCTTTTTTTTGTTTTAGTAGCTCACAACAGATAACTCCGCTGTCATATCCACTACTCAATCCGATAAAGATTTTTTTATTACAGTTATTAGTCCTTTTACGAATGGACTCAGAGAAGGCTTCATGCCAATCATCAAAAGATGTTTTATATTGTTCTAATTCAAAATCAAATACGTTATGACTATCTATTAATTCATAATTTTTAGAAGAAAACACACGGGTTAAATTGGGCTCCATTTTAACCACTTGTTTGTGCCCAGCTTCTTCTAGTATCGCTCTATATGAGCCGCAGCCGAAGTTTTCTTTCGTGGGGGTATAGTATAAAGGTTTAGTGCCGAAAACGTCTGTAGAGACCAATATAAGCTCTTTAACGGTATCGTATAGGACTAGAGCGAACTCCCCATCTAAATATTTTGTGAACCGAGTACCATGCAGCTTGTAAGCGTCGATGAGACACTCTCCATCACTTTCGTAACCAGTACCGAAATCGCTTTGGTTATAAATTTCTCCATTATATAAACAAATAATATTATCTTTAATAAATGGCTGGAACCTTAGGTTGCCGGTTATACTCAACAAAGAATGAGAGAAGTGGAATTTTTCAATTTTTATTTTTGATAAACAGTCGGGGCCCCTTAATTTAAAGATTTTCTCTCCGAAGGAGTCGGAGCTTAACTCGGATAAGTCTGAGCAGTAAATACCACACATCTTATCTCCAGTTTTTTAAAGAGTCTTCCATAGCTTCTACGGTGTCCCTCATTTTAAATCCTGTGGATAAAAGTTTAGAATTATCTAATAAACAATTAGATCTTGGAGCTACCGCTCCAAACTTATAAAATTCCTCTTCAGAATCAAAAAAACTAAAATTATTGCTAATATTTAAATGCTCGCGCATGAGCGCGCATACCTGCTCGGCGTCTACTCCGCCAGTATTAGTAACATTATATATACCAGCAGGACAGTCTTCTTGAATCAAGTATGTGCAAGCATCTACAAAGTCTGCTCTATGTGATACAGAGTTTTTCATACTCAACAATCTGTCATAGTTTTGAAGTTTAGATAAATAATTTCTGGGGCCATCATATTCATCGAAAGGAATCCTTAACCTGCATATCCAAGAATTTTCTTTATTTATTAATTGCTCTGCGAGAGCTTTGGTACCTGAGTAAAATGAGCCTTCTATCTCAGAATTAAAACAAAAGTTGGGGGGGTCTTCTTCAGTAAAGTCTTTTTCATACCCACCGTATACGCAACCGGAAGATATATGCATAAATTTAATCATCAACTCATTACAAAGTTTAGAAAGCGTATGAGGTAACAAAACGTTACCTTTTATACATTCTTCTTTATGTAATTCACAAGTATCCACATTAGGTTTACCAACATAACCAGCACAATTAATTAAAACATCAATATTAGCGGCGTTTGCCTTTAAGAAGGGCCATAATTTATCATGATCAGTATAATCAATCATATCCCTTGAGGCAGCGTCTGCATCAATACCTTCTGCTTCAAACTTCCTCATGAAAGCTTCAGCTACATAACCGTTTGCTCCTAATAATAATATCATAATATTTTTTCTAAGTATTCTTTATAATCACTATTTGGCATTTTTGCCGTTATTTCTTTTAATTGTGTTTTACTTACAAATTTTTTAACAAAAGAAGCTTCTTCTATACATCCAATTTTGATCCCTTGTCTCTCTTCAATAACTTTAATGTATTCTGATGATTCTTGCAAGGCTTTAGGTGTCCCAGCGTCTAGCCATGCACAGCCGCGATTTATCTTATAAACCTTTAGCTTGTTGTAAGCAAGATATTGATTAATAACACTAGTGATTTCTAACTCCCCTCTTTCAGAGGGGGATATTTTTTTAGTATATTTTATAACATCTTCATCAAATAAATACAATCCCGGTACAGCAAAGTTGCTCTTAGAGTCTTCAGGCTTCTCTACTAGGCTCATAGGAGTCCCATCCTCCTCAAAGTTTATAACCCCGTACCTCTCTGGGTCATTTACTTCATATCCAAACACTGTAGCGCCTGATCTAAAGTGCTGAAACGCCTTTCGGAAGACATTGCTACCATAAAAAATATTATCTCCTAAAATTAAAGCAACCTTTTCTCCTTTTATAAATTTTTTAGCGATTAAAAATGCTTCAGGAATGCCATTCGGATTTTTCTGAACCAGAAAAGTCATGTTTATACCAATCTCATGAATATTTTTAAATAAATTTTTATAATTATTCATATGTTCAGGCGAAGTAATTAAACAAATATCATTTACCCCGTTTTCAATCAATGTGCAGAGGGGGTAGTAGATCATCGGCTTGTCATATACCGGCAAAAGTCCTTTATTTTGGATTTGTGTTGTCGGATACAGTCTTGTTCCGTTGCCTCCAGCTAAAATTATACCTTTCATATTTTTCTAAATACCCAAGTTGAATCTGGAAAGCTTTTTATAGGCGTTTGCCAATTCCTAGGGCCATGTTTGACGAGATAATTAATAATAAATTTACATATTTCTTTTTTTGTATCACCTCTATAATTATTCCCACATATAAATGCGTTGTATTTTACTTTCGGAAACCAAATGTCTAGATTTTTTTTTATTTTTTGGTCTCCTTTAATAAAAACTACATCTAAGCTACTATCGTCGATTTCTTTAGCGGCGTTTTCATCGAATTTTTTAATTATTTCTATTTTTTCGTGTTTTTCTACAATCGCTCTGAAACATTCTTCTAAAGCGGATAAAGATTTATGCGAAACTTTCATCACGGTCGCTCTTCATAATCTTTTTAGTGCAAAATCACCCGCGCCCATCCTGCTACCCCATTGCCCTTCTTGAATTGTATGAAGAGTAATTAATTCAAAGTTATTATCAACGACAAATTCATTTACGGCCTGAACTACCCCAAAGCCATACTTATCAAGGTAGTCATGCCCACACATTAAGCCTCCTGCTTTTAATTTAGGTAAAAACATTTTTAAATCCGCTTTAACGCTTTCATACAGATGGCATGCGTCAATATAAATAAAATCAAAAAAGTCGTCAGGAAATTCGTCTACAATATCATAAGAAAATCCTTTTTTTATTATAATTTTGTTATTTTCAATTTGATCCGAGAATTTTTCTTTTACTTTTTCTAACATCCTCTCATCACTGTAAGCAGTCGGTAGATTATCTATTTCTTTATAGCTTTTCTCTGTTGAGTTTTTGTCGCTCCCCACTTCCCACGGATCTACTAAGAATAGTTGTCTTGGGTTAATTTCATTTAATATCATTTCAGAAAAAAAGCCATCTTCAACCCCGACTTCTACGCAGACGCTGTTTTTGCCCACAAGGGGCTGAACGTGCTTCAGGAAATCTTCTCGACTTGTTGCGCTGTAGTACATAGTTCTCTATTATAGCGGCGAAGCTTTAAAGATCTAATTTTGCGTGTTATATCTGTTTCGTCAAATATTTATTAATAATTATAAATTGGTTTGGCTTCATTTTTCGGGGAGAGAGAAATTTACCCCCCACCCCTGTTTTATAAAAAAAACACCTTTTTGTAATCTGAAAAAGGGGGGGCGGGTCTTTATATATTAGCTGGTCGTCTTGCTCGCTTCCAAAAAGTGAATTTACATCACGAATAGCTCATAAGGAAGTGAAGTGACACATCCAACTGGTGGTTCGACCTCAAGTCGTGTCGGGTGTGTCTCAAAAATGATTTCCTCGCTAGGCATGGCAACGATTTGCAAAACTTTTTCTCTATACAGGTCGCTTCGCGTATCGTCGACAATCTTAAAGGCTTGTGTTGATGCTTCGCGAGAGATGGGGCCAAACGCAGCGACCTTTTCGCCGTCTGCTCTTACTTCGTACCAGTTGTTGATTTTCATAGTTTGTTCGTTTTGTGTTTTACAAGGGGCAAGGTTTTTTTCTGCTCTCAAATGTTTTTTTGGAAAGGGGGGGTTACATCTGTTCTACTGCTGCCACAAAGATAGCGACAAGCAAGAGGGTTGTGATTGAGCCAAACATAACGCTGGCAATGATGAGGTCTTTGTTTTCTTTCATGCTGTAATATACCACAGTTGCGTGTCATTGTCAAGCGTAAAGACTAGATCTCCTCAAATGTACTGCCACCGTCTTGAGTAACGAACTCTCTGCCATCCTCAAGGGTTAACGTGTCTTGCTCAACTCCGAAATCATCAAAGTTATGAATGTTTGTGATTCGGAGAATCTCTCCATTTACGTTTAGCCAACCATGCTCTGCATTGTCGAGTAACGCTGGTAGGATGAACGGATTATCGTCGAATTCGATGTTCTCTTTGTTTGCTGTCATATCTAAATATACCATAAGAATGTTACTTTGTCAAGGGTTGTGAATAACTAATTTGCCACCTCATCACGCTGTGTCGGTGTTTTTTCGCACGTCATAGGCGGGGTGCTATCCCGTACCTCAAGCGTAGGTTTGGTGGTCTTGTTAATGTCCATGTCAATAAAGTCTTGGCACGCGCCAATCGCCTTGGCACAAGCCTTGTCGAAATCATCAAAGGCTTTGTTCATCTCTGCCATCTCTGCCATCTTTAGTTCTCTGTCATTCATTAGTATAATATACCACAAGAACGTCACTTTGTCAAGGGGTTTTCTTAAAAAAGTTATTCACAGCCAGTGGGACAACGGCTGTCCTACCGAGTAAGTTGGCATGCGGCGTGCGGCACGTTCCATGCCAAGTTACTAGCACCCGCAACACGGTGCATCCTCGCACCCACACCTCACACCCTCATCATCATAGGCTGGCTCTGTATCGAGGTCATCTATCCACGCACACAGGTCAGCGTGGTCATCATCAGTCATCTGGCTATATGGGTCGTTGCTCATAATAAGAATATAACACGCAAGAGGTTAATTGTCAAGAGAAAAGTTATTTACAGCGCGCACAGGTCGCCGATGGTGAAGGCTGGGCTAGACTGCATGGCCTCCTCCACCTTGCGATTACCCTCTGCCTCACGGGCAGCCTCACGAGCTTCCGCCTCATTGACATCCCGGTACATGGTGGCGTACGTGTGGGCCAGCTTCTCTACGGGCCAGTCACACATCCAGCGTGGGCGTATGCAGTTGTCTGCCTCATACTTGAAGTAGTCAGAGCAATAGCCATAGCCTACGTTCTGGGCTGTAGCTACCCATGTCTGCTCGCCCTCTGTACGCTCTGCGTTAAGGCGATCAGCCTCATCCTGCCATAGGGCGATGAGATTGGCGAGAGACTTCGGGCTGGTGATGGTGTTCAGTTCGTTGTTCATTGTTATAATATACTACACAAACAGGGGTTTGTCAATGACTTTCTTGATGAAATTTATCCACAGGCTATGAATAAGTTTTTGTAGTAAGTTGTGATCGGCGCGGCCGCACGCCCTATGCCAACTTACTCGCCTTCATGCATTTTTCTAACTTGTTCCGCTATAGTGGACAAAACAAGCTGTGGGTCTGATGCGCTTCTGAGTAAGTGAGCCACGAAAGCAATAGCCTCATATTCACTCTCCGAACACTGTACCCACTTGCCGTTTTCTTTTGTCCATAGGCCGGAGACTCTCGTTCTATCGTTTTGAAAAATAGCAAAATCTGGAATGTTTCTTTCTTCTCCCACGTCTACCCTTACACCTACCACCATTGCCCGTTTATCAACATTGGGCCGTTTGGTATTTCTATATCATCAATAATCGCTTTTTTAATAACGGTTGTTTTGGCGAGAAGGCTTTCGTTTAATTTTCTCGCTTCTTCTGCTGTGGCGCGAATTGAAACAATCTGCGCTTCGGTTGGTAGGCTTTTGTTGTTGTTCATTAGTATAATATAACACACAAAAGGGTGTTTGTCAAGAGGTTTCTTTGAATCCGTTTTCGCAGTAGTCTGTAAGCCCTTGCTTGTTGATGAAATGCTCTGCCAACTCATCAAAATCATCTTCACCTGTTCCCATGTCGTTGGCGTGTTGTAACGCCCGAAACAGGCCAATGGCTTCGTTGTGGGTTTCGCACACCTTGGCGGCTGCCATGTTCTGCTTTCGGTTGGTGGAAACTACGTTTTGTTTTTTACCGTTCTTAATCATTAGTATAATATACCACAAGAAAGTCACTTTGTCAAGCGATTTCTTTAACTTTTTCATCCTCCCAGCTATAGCCCTCTGGTGGCATGATGTGCCACAAATCGTTTGCCCTT
>NZER01000161.1 GCA_002690445.1 Candidatus Pacearchaeota archaeon | reverse complement strand
TCTTCCGCCGATTGATTCATTTTCTGGACGTGGTGCGCTCATACGCCATGATTAATTCGTTTCTAGTGATACTGTCGTCACGCTTGATTCATTCTTAGTGACTGGTACTTTCGGTCAACTTGATTCATTTAACTACTCTGGTATTCTCTTGGGTGGTGATTCATTCGGCGGATGTGATACTGTTTCCAACCATGATTCATTCTTCTTGGGTGATACTGTCGAACTTAATGATTCACTTCAACACCGTGGTACTCTGCCCATCGATGGTTCATTCGCCTCTTAGGTAACTATCGATAAAATTAATTCATTCGTTATGCGTGATACTGTGGTAGTCAACGATTCATTCAAGCAGCATGGTACTCTTCTACCTGATGATTCATTCTCATTATATGTAACTATCGACATAGTTGATTCATTCTAATCGCTTGGTACTCTCCGAACTCGTGATTCATTCTTATACCATGTAACTGTCGGTATCTTTGATTCATTAGTTGACAAAATATACGATATGTATTAAAAAAATATTTTTAAAAATGCGCTCTCTCTCTACGTAACTGTTTTACTTGATGGCTTATTCGTAATGCCTGATACTGTCGATCTCATTGATTCACTCTATAGCCTTGATACTCTTGCACAACATGATTCATTCAATCCACTTGTTACTATCGAAGTAAATAATTCATTCTACTGGTTAGGTACTCTTTTCCTCTTAGATTCATTAAGGGATGTTGATACTATCTTCGATTATGATTCATTCCCTCGTACTGATACTTTCTATGAGTATGATTCATTCGGCTCCCCTGGTACTCTTTGATTGTCTGATTCATTCAGACCATATGAAACTATTTCTTATCTGATGATTCATTCTCTCTTATTGTTACTATCTCTGCCATTGATTCATTCGACTTCAGCGGTGCCATCTATTGACATGATTCACTGACAACCTTGGTACTCACCTAGCAGATGGTTCATTCACATATACTGATACTCTTAGACTGTTTGATTCATTCACTGAGCTTGTTACTGTTGGGCAGAGTGATTCATTCTCTCAGAATGTTACGTTCAATTTCTGTGATTCATTCCCTCGACTGATACTATCGCAGTCATGATTCATTCACTTTCTCTGGTATAACTTAGCATTCATGATTCATTCGGTTGTAATGGTACATTCCGATGACATGATTAATTTTGCGTTTGTGGTACTTTCTGAAGGAGTGATTCATTCGATAGACATGTTACTATAATCACCTGTGATTTACTTAGCAGTATAACAGATATCATTAGTCTAAGTCAATAAAAATAGCCCTAGTAGCTGTGGGGTACTACTAGGGCTATCGATTGAGTAAGGCAGTGTTATTTAAAACGGTGGGAAGTTTCTACGATGGTATTCATCGTATTTATCTTTATAATAAGTTGGTATTTTACCATTTGTAGGATGTGAAAGTATTTTAAATATCCCTGTACCAAATGCCACTGCAGCTATTATTGCGACTACTGTAATAAAAGTTTCCATGATCTCCGTCCCATAAAATATAATTTTATGAAACGCCAACTGCAAGGGGCTGAAGTAGCTTTGCTACTGACCATTTACCAAAATTCCTGCAACTGATACTACAGTACATGAATTTATATCCTCTTTTCTTTTGAGCATTGAAAACAGACTGAAGAACTTCTTTAGACTGTCCGCAATAATCACACCGAAATGCTACTCGGCAATCCACTGATCGGCAGGCTTGTGAACAATAAGCCTTTCTACCAGATTCTAGACCTTCTCCACAAACCTTACAGTCGCCATAATATGGCTTGATTCTAGTGGGAAGTCCTTCTGCCTTAAGTATTTGTCTAACTCGTTCTCGACTTACCGATAGAAACTCGGCTATTCGTACAGCGGGTAGATTAGGATGATTAGATCGTAATGTTACGATTCGCTCCCTGGTTGTAGCCATTGAACAGACTCCTGAACAGTCCGTGTGGACTTTATTTGTCTGCCTCGGCCTCTAGTCCTTCTGGGTCGTTTCACATCACTAAGTTTACGTATGCTTCGTGATTCGAATTCGCCCATTTTTCCTGCGCCTAACTTATCAGTTAACGCTTCAAATAGTGCCTCATAGACTGCGTAGACTGGGTTATCATGAGCCTGCTTATCCATACCTGTTGGGATATCCCCGTCTAGTGCTATTTCAGCACTCCAGCCTATCATATCATTTCGTAATACTATTGTCAAAGGATATTTAATATTTGTGATAACTCTATTGAGATCTAATGTAGGGGTCCAGCCTCGATCCTCACAGCGTCGGCAAACTGTAAAGGCTACAGACTGACCTAAGCACGTGATACATACGACTTGTAATTCTGTAACAACGCCTGCAACAGACTTACAGATATCGCTGATAGTAATCAAGTTCAACTCTCCCATCTATGTTCTTTAAGGCTTTATAGATGGCTCGGCACCCTGCCAGTAAGTGACTACTACCAGTAGCTCGATATATCTCACCCCAGTACGTCACAGCCTCACAGTGTATCTCGCCTCGTAGTCTACGACTAAATGTAATTGTTAAGTAATCAAAGGCTTCTAGTAGTGTATCAATGGTGTTATCTATGTAGTGATTGAGATAGTAGGGATTAATAGACGTTAGTGTAGCCTGTAGTTGCGCTAAGCTTATTAGGTTTATATGCTCAGTGTTGTCCATGTAGACACGCATGTTGTACATACTATGTGTCTATGATACGTCATGTGGTATCACACGTCAAACAGTGTATCAATGATGATTATGTGGCCTACGACCTAGTACTTTGTGTAACAATGCACCCATCACTAGCCATGACATGGCTAAGCCTAGTGCGTACATCGCTATCAACGGCACTGGGGCGAACCTACCTATACTCATGAGAATCATATCCTCAATCGTATGGATGCCCACAAACCCTATCATGGCACCGCTGAAGAGTGTAGATATGTATGCTTTGATGCCGTTCATCGGTAGATTTTAACATAATTATTTTGTCTTGGTTCCCGAAATAGGCATATTTAATTGTTTTGTAGATTTAGTACGTGTCGTTAGTTGTTTTCGGACTTGCACAGTCTCACGTAATAAGACTTGACTAACTACTAGTAACTCCTCTGAAACACGTAAAATTCTCCAGTTTATCCATGTGACAAGACATGTGAATATCAATAGTAGGATTCCAGCGAGTGTATAAATAATATCCATAATTATCCTGGTAAATAGTCCCATCCTCGTTCAATACGATTAGCAGACACATCCCAGCGTCTTAATTGTGTTTTTTGAAACCAGTGATCTACAGCTTCACAAACTGTATCGCCTTGTCCCGTGTACCAAGTATGATCTCGTCCTATGCCAAACATGAAAAATGTTTTTTTCGCATGTTCGCCTCTCTCGGTGCTAACTTTTAAATGATATGCGTGCGCAGCATCCATCATTTCATTGATAGCGATAATATCATCTGATGTAAGTGTATAGCGTTCTAATTTAGGATCAGGAAAGCTCATGGTTGGCAGTCCCACTCCTCACTACTGACCATCATTGGTATATCAACAATAATGTGAGCTTGTTCTAAAATGTCTTTCACTTCAGTTTGTGGATACCATACTGATGCAACAATGCGGGTAACATTACTATTCGCTAACACTTTTGCACAGTCAAAACATGGTGTAACGGTTAAATATGCAGTAAGTTCATCTGTAGATTGTAGTTGTAAAAGTGCATTCATTTCTGCATGTACAGCTTTACATTCATTCAAACGTGTACCAGAGGGCGCATCCGCACCTTTACATGGATAATCAATGCAATGCATAAATCCTTTAGGTACACCATTATATCCAGTAGCAGTTACATGATTTTTTTTATCTACCAGTACACAGCCTACGGCTCTTCGTTTACAAGTACTGCGTAATGCTACTAATTCCGCCATCTTAAGAAAATAGTCGTCTACTTCTAATCGCATAACCTCTCTCAAAAAAGAATCTCTGCTGTACAGGGATTTAAGTTTTTGGTACTGAGGGTGGGAGTCGAACCCACACACCCGTTAAGGCAATGGATTTTAAGTCCATCGTGTCTACCATTCCACCACCTCAGCCTGATTCATTCGTGTAGGGTGGTACTCTTCCCATGATTGATTCATTCATTGCATATGATACTTTCGCTAGGACTGATTCACTTTATATCTGGTACTTTCATATCTTACGGTTCATTCCATAGTCGTTAGTCTAATCGAACTCTAAATGAATTTCGTAATTTATGTGCCATTGTTTGTCGCAAAGTTTCTCTATCTGTAGCTGCCTCTAATTCAAGTTCATCGGCAGTTAGATTATATTGACTATATTCACGTTCCTCGGATATAGAGAATAACAAGTCAGCGGGAACCGCTGCTCTAACATAATTATGCCGATTCTTAATCAAGAATTTACCAGACGTAAATCGCCTTAGTATCTTACAATCCATATGCCAACAGGAACGTTTATCCCCTTTGCATGCTATTGAACACTGTCCTTTTAATGCGACCATACCGCTACTCCATATATTTTGATAATGTTTGTCCTATTACCTTACCTAATACGATCGGTACGGCATTGCCAATTTGACGATACTTTGCTGCGGTAGTGCCTTTAAAGTCCCAATTATCTGGGAATCCTTGTATACGAGCGTATTCTCGTACACTAAGAGGGCGAGTCTCATCAGGATGACATAATCCTGTAGCTTTTTGGACTGGACTAGTTGTTAACGTCGGTGACCATTTCTCCCACGATAATCTTCTCCAGAATCCAACACGACCACCAGTAGAATTATATGCCCCCCCTAATACTTCTTGTACATATTCTGAGGGGTATTTTGGTGAATCTCTAAAGTATCTCCAGTTTCCGCCTGGTGGTATTTCGCTATATATTTTAGCTCGTGCATCACTGTATGCCAGACTTTCCATTCTTTCGTCAGGTAAATCTGTTAATACTTCACAAAGCACTTTATATTGATTAATTGTGCCTGGCCCATGCGTGGGCGGTAATAGTTTTAAGATAGGTAACTTTTCAGGCCACGTTCCAAATTCATGATCACGGCTCCCTACGATTAAGAATCGTTTTCTATCTTGTGCGATGCCATAGTCTAAGGAACTAACTAAACCTGTAGCTAATTCATATCCTAATGCTGTAAATCTAGGATAGACTTCTTCTTGAAGAATACTACCCATTGGTTTATCAGGTAGACTAGCTGATTCTAACCCACGTACATTTTCCATAACAAAGAAACGTGGCATAGTTTCACTAATAATTCTAATAAAATCGAATATTAAACTACCTCGTGGGTCTTCTAATGCTTCACGTTTTCCAGCAGTGCTAAAAGATTGACACGGAGGGCCACCTGACACTAAATCAAATATACCTTTTTGGCCTTTATATATTTTTACATCTGTAAATAAAAGGGGATTAGTTAGATTAGCGCGTAGTGTGTCTCTACATTTCTCATCAGACTCTACATATTGTTTTGTAATAAAACCTGCTTTATGTAGGCCGATATCCATCCCACCTGCCCCACTAAACAACGATAAATTAAACATCTTTGAAGAATTGCCCCTTTTCTAATCTAGCTACATGTTCTAAAGGTAGACCCCATTGCCCACGCATCAGCATTAAAGCAATGATTCCGCCATAATTAGCTAAATCTTTCCAAGCATCCTCACGAGCCTCATCAGGCACGTCGCGTAGAGTGCATTCACCTAAGAATGAACAGTTCTTATGATCTTCTTTGATTCTAGATAATTTGTCGTTGATACGCACAATTAAGCCATGAACTCCCATATTACTAATGTTGTCAGGCCCATATTTATATTGCCTATCAATCATTAATTCTCGCATTTCTGCGAGTATAGGATCCATGGCTTCTTCGAAAGTTTGTGGTTGTCTCATGACTTCACCTCTATTTAAAGTATACCTATAGTATACCTTATTTAGATGATTGAAGTCAAGGGATAATCATATGAGTGTGTTTCGGATAATTCAATCGCTATATGTTTAACTTGGTCTATAACATATCCACAATGTAGAATCTTATCGGTTATTTCATGTAAGGTGTGAATCATTTGTTGTTGTAAAAGATGATGAATTATCTCATCTAATTTTTCAGGAAAATGGGTCGTTTCGGCATAATCTTGAATCACTGACATTGCGTTTGTACGGTCAGTTGTTCCAAGTATGCTAAATTGGGACTCCATGATGACACCTCGTTTAAAAATATTGCCTTATATTGGCATGCCTAATTCACGCTTAAGATCTATCAAACTCATCATAAAAATCTGACAATTAGGATAATCTTGGATGGCTGTTTGATAAGTTGTATAAATAGGTAGATAGGCAGTCACCTCTGTAGTTTCTACAGTAATGGCTCCTGATTGTCCTATTTGTCCATCTCCTGATTTAGATAGTGTTGGCTTGAGTACTATGCAAATCTGGTCAGGCCACTCGGATGCGTCTATTTCCATACGACTCTTATCATAGACTGGCATGTATTACCCCTTAATAACCAAATTAACTTTTTGCTATTTCCCCTGTTGCATGTTCTTCAAACAGAATGGCACGTAATGCGTTCTTTCGTTTTGCTTCCCTACGTTCCATAGCGGTGTGATAATCATCTGTATCGTCATACAAGAATTGTAATTCTTGATGCTCAAAGAATTCATATAACCTATCTGGATGAGTCGAGAAATTCATCCATGTCTGTACATCTAGTCCAAAACCTAATTGAGTAACTGTTACTCGGCTTGTAAGTCCTAATAGATGTCCTGTATCACCGTGGAATAGACCGCCACCACTGTTCCCAAAGATACTAGGAGCATTAGCCATCAGATATGCTTTTTGCTCTATCACTTCACGTAGATATGTAAGATTACCTGGATTAGGGAATGGATCATGTAAAAGACTGCATCCACAGGTAATTACTGGTTCCCAAATCTTGATATCATTGATTTCATCATTAGGTATTACAGTTGCAACATTTTCTACTTTTCTAAAGTTCTTTAATCGTACAGCAGCTAAATCATGGTGCTTGTCGTAAGCAATGATATCTGCTTGTGTCGAATTACTTGAGATTAGATTAGACCCATCATAATCAAAAATCTCAACTGATATCTCTTCAAAGTAGTCTGTTTTGCGCTGCTGTTTTAGTACGGGGTCAAATTCTTCCCTAATTTTAATAGCAGCATCAACAACATGTTGGCAGGTTAATGCGATATTTATATAACGCGACGAATCTTTAGGGTCTGGTTCACTATAAATCAAGACCCCGCTACCGCCAGCATTACCGCTCCGTACCCTAACTACTGGATATAAAACTTTATCGTGTACTTCTTGTACGGATAACATAGTTCACCTCACTACGTGACTAGATGTTCTAATTCTTCCCTTTCTTCTTTCTCTTTTTCTTCGTTGTCGTATTCTCGTTGTGCACGTCCACCCCATGAAAATTGTTCTATAGAGTTTGCAAATTGTTTTTGTTCATTACAGTTTTGACAATATCCACTACTGAGATGCCCACTTGCAGATTCTATTATCCAATGGTGCGGGGGGCATGGAAATGATTCGATATGTGTTTTTGTTAACAAATGTTTTTTTAAACTCTTTTTTTTATGTGCTATAACCGTTCCACATAAACATCTGTATGGTTGTGATTCTTCCGTTTGTATCCGTTTATCCTTGCCCATTTAACCCCTTACCTTTATTCCGGTTCTCCGCTAATGTCGTCTAATAAATCTTTTGTAATAAGTATACAGTTTAAATTAAGATTAGTTGATATACTCGTTTTTAATGCTTCTAACATTGTACTAAAATCTTTTTTTCCTTGAATCGGTAATGAATCTTTATGTTGAACTAAATGTGGTCGCCACCTAGCTGGCCCCATCGCTTTTCCAACTATACGGAATCGGATAGGTTTAGGTTTTTCTTCATTTATTGTCCATCTACATGCGTCCCAATAATACAATGTAATTTCTATAACATCTGGAATGGTATCGTGTCGGGCGCGTACTCCCGTCATTAGATACGTCCCTCTAATGCGGCTTTCTCTGGATTTATACGAAATTGTTTAGCAAGTTTTATGGCACACTTAGAACAACGTCTAGTTGCATTATTCACTGGGTTATACGATGACTTCTTTTGTGTCCATCGTTCTTCTGTACAAACAGGACAATGAACCCAGACAAAAATACCTCGTGCTGAACTGCCAGATCTACCTATATCTTTCCCGTGTATTTCATCACCAATAGTAGGCATTAGATTAAAATCTTACCTTCTTCAAATTTATACATACCTGTACCTATTCGGGGCCACTTATCAGATTGTGGTTCAAACAATCTAACCGTACCGTCATTGAATACTATAATGTTATAAGCATGCCCAGCAGAGTAATCTATTACTAGACCCACATTATTAACCCCGAATTTTCGGTCTACCATTGCTTTAAAGCTGAATGCAAAGTTATCGCAATCATATTTTTCAGCAACATACTTTCTATTATCTGTCCAATCCCATTCTATGATTTTCTTCATATCAGCTTGGCTAGTAACTAGATATTTATTATCTAAAGATAAAATATCCATACCCATAGAAATTCCTTTACGATTAAGATAAGGAATTACAAATTGGCTAATACTAGATTTAATGAAATAAAGATTATGTTCGGTAGAAGCGACAGTAGGAGCCTCAAATATACTTAGACAATGCTCTAAGTTACTGATTAACTCGTCCATTTGGTTAATGCCTCTTTTAATCTCTTAGATAAATCGGTAGCGGTAGCTAGTTCATCTTGTAAAGCACTAAATTCATCATTTGCTATATCGGCATCTTTTTCATACGCATTAATTTGTTTTGTTTGTTCTGATATTTGTGCTGCTTGTTTCTTAATAAGTGCTTGTCCATCTTGTTCTAGCAGAAACATTGCGTGGTATTGTTTTTCCATGTCAAGGTAGTTTCTACGTACTTTAACTAAATCATCAGTTTGTAGGATATTAATCTTGGCAGAGGCTGCAGCCGTTCTCTTTAGCTGCGCTAATTCTTCGTCTAGTAATGCTATGTCATGAGTACTCATTAGTTTAGTTTTAGGAATAAACTTAAACATTGCGAGAATCGTTACTGTTAGTTTTATTAAAGTAAACATTGTTATCCTCGTTTAAGGCTTCGTAACCATTGCGCCATTCGCACGCAATGTTCTTCGTCTGATTCCTGTATCCCTCGGTCATTGTTTGATGATATTGATACGGCAAACCAACTATTTAGTAGTCTTCTTTTTTTAGTAGGGGTATAACAAAGATGTGACTCGATATAGAGACAGTTGTCGTTTCCACATCGAGTCCATTCTTCTAACACTCCGGTAGAGGGACGTAATCCATTTGTAATCCAGTATCCCTTTGTTAGTTTCCTTTCTTTAAGTATACGTCTCGCTGCCTGTTCAAACGTTAATGACGTTCCATCATTGAATTCGATACGTTTGATGTTGAAGGCATCTAACATTACAGATTTCTAGACTTATCGGTTCCGAAGTATTTTTTAGCTTCTTTTAATGCACACGGTTTACAGGCTTTTTCCGCAGAAGTATCATATTGATTCTTTCTTCTCGTTGTTCTTGTCTCTTTACAATGAGGACAAATTACTTCTACGAGTTTACCCCCACCCATTACAAATCAATCCAATCCCGTCTATCCACTGCTGCAGGTCTGGCATCTTGTACCATCTTGTAGGCTTCATCGATAGTTTTATCGTGATATTTATGCAAATACCATACGACGGTTAATGGGCTACGTTCCATTCCCATAGCACAATGAACTACAACTTTCGTATCGTCGTTATCAGTTAATGCTTTGTGCATTAACACTATTAATGTATCTAATTCTTTTTGAACTTTTCCACTACCTGGATCTATGTCTGCTTGTATCTGTGCGGAAGAATCTAGTTCTCCTGCCACATTAATAGTGAAATAGTTTCGTATTACCGCTTCAGAACAGCCTTCAAAATCCGTAATACCCACTCGGTCAGTGACCCAATGAATATCATCTATATCAAAGTCGTCTGGTATGCTGCGCCCCTCACGCTCTACTAACCGTCGTAAGTCATGTAGGCGTTCCTTTGAGGGGCTATGTGCTTGATAATAATTTGGGGATATTTTACTCATTTATAATCCACGGTTCCTTTTTACCACCCATGTACTTACGAGCATGGCCTTCTTCTATTAACTGCTGATTAATGCTTTTATCATTAACTACTACATCAGCTAATATACGACCAAATTTTCCTTTCTCTTTAGTACATTGAATGGAGACTTTTTGACCTTTTAATAATTCTTTTAACCTAGCTTTTGCAGCTAGTCCTAGAACCTTTTCTGCCTTTCGACGTGTACGACTCTCAGGAGTATCAATACCTGCCATTCGCACACGAGCTTTATGCCAGATTTGAAAACCTAAGTCGATGTTCACATCGATGGTATCTCCATCGACTACACGACTAACTTTACAGAGATACTCAAACACTATTAAGTTCGCTTATCTACTTGATAAAGAAAGGTATCAACCTTTTTAAAAGCTTCTAAGGATGACGTTACGATTGAAGTACGTTCATCTTTAGTAGCACGCCCTTTAGATTCTAGAACAGTAGCTAACTCTTCTTGAATCCTACGGATTTGAGTCCGCAATGTGCTGGCATCACTCTTGATGGTTGTTAGGGTGTTGTCCTTTTTCCCGCCAAATAAATTAAACATTAACCGACCTCTCCTAAAATTTTAACCGTCCATATGGTTTCTATAGAATTCATTGAATTCTTCCATCTGATGGACTTCTGCTTCATCAGATAGATTTAACCCATATCTAAAAAACCGCCCATCCGTACCTTTAACCCACATAGCTGTAGAATCATTTGCAGCATATGTCCAGAATGGATCTTTTCTTCGATTTCGAACGTTGCCATTCCATATATCATCACATACTACAGCTATTATTTTAAATGGTGCTGTTATCAGAAATGATAACACGGATATAAATAATTTCCAAATAATAGGAATTGTGATTAGTAATATTAAAAGTATTAATGCGAATATTATAAGTAGCATAATTGGTTATTTTTTATTCCCCCCTAGGCGTTGTCATATATTCAAAACTCCGCATAGGCAAGTGTGAGGTGAAGCACACATCGGCTAACCGCGCCTACACGACCTCTGCCTTCGGGGGGGAAGTTATTTACTTCTTTTTCCCCTCTATATGTTTAGTATTGATGGGTAATTTAACTGATTGAGGCGACTTCTCGATTCGTGGGGTAGTCAACATTAATATCCCATTAGTGAGATCTACCGTGGTTTGTTCGACATCATAATCAGCAGTCATTCTAAATGATCGTTGGACTCGTTCTGAATAGACCTGACTCATGAAATCATTTACATCAGGCTCTTCAACATTAACTACAACGTTAATAGCTGATGCTGCTATATTCACGGATACATCAATCTGTTCTGATGTGACTCCAGGTAAGAACATATATGTTACTGCTGTCTCATTCTCTTCATTTACCTTTTGGACTACATCAAAGACTGATGGAGTGTTGTGGGTATATTGAGGTGTTCTAAAATTTGGAATAAGAAGCTCATCAATTAGATTAGAGAATGACGGTCTTCCTCTGCGGAGGACATTTCTACGTGGTGCTAACATATTGTTCACGTTCCTTATAGTTTTCTTTACTATCTTAGTATACCCTATTTTACGTATCTAAGTCAATAGCCTTGGTGGATGCTTCTGCACTGACATTTAGTCGAAACCAATTTACATAGCAGTATGGACAAACTACTCCTGAGTTATATTCAGGGTCATTATCTACCGCAATAATGATTGGAGCATCCGTTTCAAAATGATGTCCTTTTGGACATGTATATTTTTGTTTATCAGCCATAATTTACCTATGGTAATTCCCCTGGTTTACGAAAATATTCGTAGTTCCTTTCGTCTGATTTTTTGTCAGTTTCTGCTTTTCTTACAGACGGGATGTAGAGAGTATGTGCCAATCCTCTTTGATGTGCTGGAACCCATTCTGGAGTTGATCTCCACGTTCCATTCTTTAATTTATGGCGACCAGTACGGAAAAATCCCATTACGTCATAGCGGAAACGATGTGGGTTTCCTGTACCATTGCCCTTTGAGCTACCATTAGAAAACCTAGGTTTGGACTGGATTACATGCCAATCATTAGGAT
>NZER01000160.1 GCA_002690445.1 Candidatus Pacearchaeota archaeon | reverse complement strand
TATCACGGTCATCAGTATGGAGGTCAATATCATACTGCAAACCACTTAAGAAGGCTAGGATGTAATATAATGTATGGACATTGGCACGATCTGCAACATATGACAGCTACTCATATGGATGGACCTAAAGCTGCCTGGTCAATAGGCTGCCTTAAAGATATGAGTACCGAAGCTAATGCTTGGCTGGATAATAGAAGAGTTAACTGGGCGCATGCCTTTGCTATAATAGACTTCTACGGAGAGGGTGACTTTACGGTAGATGTAGTACAGATTATAGATGGCAAGTGTTCTATATGGGGAAATATGATAGATGGAAACACCTAAAAATAATAAATAAGGAGAATACATGGAACTGTTAGCAAACTATTGGGAATATGTCTTGATCGGGTTTTTACTCATAGATAAGATAGTAGCATTAAGTCCTTCAAAGATGGATGACTTGATCTGGTTTTCGCTAAAGAAGATTATTAAAAAAGCTTCTGGCAAATAAGTGCCAAAGAAGGTATTCACATTAAAGGACTTTTCAGGAGGCCTGGTAACAGATACGTCTCCTAGAGCATTAGAAGATAATGAGTTAGCAGTATGTAAGAATCTAGATCCTACTTCTAAAGGCAAGGTTACTTGCTCTCGTGTATTTAAGCAGGCAGATGCTAATTATACAGATCAACCGGAAGCTGGTACTGGAAATGCTGTTGCCATTACTACTGGGTATGGACTTTTTGCCTTTGCTAATGATTATACTTTAGCTAATCCACCTGTAGCTGGATATCTTGGAGAATTTATAGTTAAAGCAGATGGGGGCTCAGCAGGAGCTAATTTTATTGATATATTAGAACCAGCAGGTACTTGGCTTGAATCATTAATATCAGCACAAGCAACAACTCCATGTTTTTATGCTGCAGAGGGTGATTTATTTTGTGGTGGTGATCATACTTCCGCTCCAAGATCATTAACATATCATGCTCAATCTCAGATACCATCTGCTAGTGTGACTCCTGTTAATGATTGGATTGATGCTACTCAGGAAAAAGTAAAGCCGGATGCATCTACTGATGGTAAGGCTCAGAAAATATATCAAGCTACTACTGATAATAGTGGTACAATAACAGGTATTGGAAAGGATGATGCTTTAAATTGGATTATTAAACCATCTGCAACTGCAAGCTCAGGGCTATGGACTAATACTAATACTGCTTCCACAACATCTTATGAGTTTGCTGCAACCTGGTTATATAAGGGTTTTGATCCTATATTTGGTGTTAATTGTACGGAATCTGAAATGTTTGGGGTAGAAGATGATGCTACATGGGGAGGAAGTCAAATACCACAAGAAGGTAGCTATACTGATGTTTCTATACAAGTACAATGTTGGTATTCTGAGGGCACTCCAATAACTACTGCCTCTCAAGATAAATATGGTGCAAGACTTTATTCTAGGTATGGTGGAGATGGGGATAGTGAATGGTATTTGCTTGCTGAGATGGATATGGAAAAAGGCATGAGAGGCGCTGGTTCTACTGAGTGGAATGCATGGGAAGCTGCTGCTGATGAATTTGATCATGCTAATACTGGAGATACTTGTACTACTGGAGATATAAGTGCTCCACCTGCGCTAATAACTTTTAAGATAGCTAATGGTTATTCTGTTGGAGATATACCGACATCAGGGTTGGTATATTTTAAGACTGGTCTTGTGGCCAATAGCAGAGCTTATGTGGGAAATGTAAAGATTAATGGTAGAACTTATGGTGATAGGATCTTAAAAAGTCCGATATTTAAGTATGATGTATTCACTGAAGATAATTACTTGGATGTGGCAATAAATGATGGAGATCAGATAACTGCTTTGGCAGCACATGCAGATCGGATATTACAGTTTAAAAATAGTGCAGTATATATTATTAATGTATCTAAAGAACTAGAATTTCTAGAAGATGAACAGCAAGGGGCTGGTGTTGGTTGGCAGGCAGCTGTAACTACTACTCCATTTGGGGTTATATGGGTGAATCAAAATGCTTGTTATTTATATGATGGAGACAAGATTACACAGCTACAGTTGGGTAAAATTAGTTCTAGTAATTGGAGTGACAATATTGACTCAGTTACACCAAAGTCTATTGTTGGTTATGATACTATTAAACAACAACTTATAGTATTATGGGATGCAACAAGTAGTGGTTCTGGAGAAGCTTATATATTCGATGCTGAGACTGGTTCTTGGTATGAGACTGATGATATTTTGGTTCATGCAGTTAATTGCACTAATATGGTAAATGCCAGAGGAGATAAACTTATTATTGGTGGTAATGCTGCAGTAGATGATATTAACTTTTTAGAAGATAGAACTAGTGCTCCTGCTATAGATTTTCGGACTAAAGTTCTAGATCTTGGTAATGCTGAAAGTAGAAAAAATCTTTTAGAGGTAGCAGCAGTATATAAGTATGGAAAATCCAATCAAGCTTTTAGTGTTAGTACTGATGATGGTAAAACTTTTACAGCATTAGGATACCTCAGTGATACAGATGCTGATATTGTTGTAACAGAGTTTGATACTTCTGCAACAGCCGCACTACAAGGAAAGAAGACCTTTCAAATTAAGATTGATGGCTATGCAATATCTGGATTTGAACTATCCAGTATTTCCTTAACCTACAGAGATTTAGGAGTGCATTAGTGTCTGAAACAGGTAAGATAATAAGAGGTGCAGGAGCATATCTAAAGAGAAATACTCAACTCGGTGTAGGTATGGGGCCTCCTCATGGTGGAGATGAAGGAGATATCAGAGTACATATGGTTGATAGTAGTCCTAAACTATATGCTAAAGCTGGTGGACAATGGTATGGAATTAATCTTGAACCTAGTAATGCTGCAGGTGGTGTTAGCGAAGAGCTTATTCTAGGTGGCTCTGCAGATCATATCAAGATTACTCCAGAAAGTGGACTAGAAGTTATAAATAACTATACTAATGTTGCTAAACTAGGTAGGACTTTAAGAATAGGTAGGGATTCCACTACTGAATCAGCCTTTAGGGTGGCAAGTGATGGTGCTATTTCCATAGGTACAAGTGCTGTTACTAATTTTGCAGTAACTGCTGGTGGTGTAATTACACTAGGTGATTCTGGTGCAGGTGCAACATGGGATGGAGTTGATTTGGATGGAGATAATATAGCTAATGATTCTATTACTGATGCACTTCTTGGCTTTTCAGCTCAAAGTTGGACAACTGATTTAGAAATTAGGGGAACTGCTTGGGATGCTGTTATATGGGATAAAGGAACTGATGCTAATGCTACTATGACATTTGCTGATGGAACTACAAAAACATTAACTAAAGGCACTTCAACTGGGCTTACTGCTAATAAAACATATTTTGTATATGCTTCATCTGGAGATACTACTGTTAGACTTACTGTTACTTATACTGTTGCTGTTGGAAATGATAAGATACTTTTAGGACATGTTGTAACTGGTGCTGATGCTTCCGAAGGAGGTTCTCCATCTATATTCCCATTTAGAACTAATTCACTAACTATTAGTGCATCCGCCATAGCTGCTGATGCTATAACTGCTAATACTGTAGCAGCAAATGCAATTAATTCTGATGCAATAGCAATCACAGGACATAGGGGATTATTAGAGTTTGCAGCAGGCGACCCTGACGAAGACGAATCTTCAAGTAATATATGTATTGGTAACTCTAATTATAGACCAATGAATGATTTAGATGATGAGGCAACTAACGATGATAATATTGCTATAGGTGATTATTGTTTATCAGAAGCTCAGAATGCTACTGATAATGTTGTCATTGGCAATGGATGTATGAGATATTTTGGCAAAGATGATGGCTCTACGACTGCTGCTCTTTGTGGCGGTAATATAGCAATAGGCGTTAATGCATTACAGGGACTTGATGCTGATACTTATACAAGGGGTTGGGATAATGTTGCTATAGGAATGGAAGCAATGAAATTATCTGCTAGATATGAAGTTTCTAGTCCAGTAACTGATGATGTCACAGAATGTAAGGAAAATATTGCTATAGGTAAATATGCTGGATATAGAATCAGTGGGGCTAAAAATACTTTTATAGGCATGAATGCTGGCTATGGAGCAAATACTAGTACTGGTGCTGGTGCAACAGGTTCAACATTTGGTTACGGAAATGTTGCTATAGGATTTGATTGCTTTACTGGATATACTGTTGGTTCTTATAATCTAGTTGCAGGTTTTAATTCAGGAGATAGTATTATTACTGGAAATTATAATATAGTGTTAGGTTATCAGGCAGATGTAACAGTTTCTAGTACTCAATCAATTGCTATTGGTAAGCTGGTTGTGACTGATGCTCATGAACAACTTAGGATTGGGGATGATTCTCACTATCTTATTTATGATTTTAGTAGTGGTGGTGCTGAAGCTATTACTTCTGATGTGAGGATAAAGAAAGATATTGTTGATACTGATATTGGATTAGATTTTGTAAATGCTTTAAGACCTGTTAAATATACACCCAAGGAAAAATATGAATGGCCAGATGAACTTTATCATGATGGAGTTAACAAAAATAAAGAAGGTGACCATGAAATAATAGGCAATAAGAGAATGGATGGATTTATAGCACAAGATGTTAAACAAGTTATGGATGATCTTGATATAACCTTTTCAGGATGGCATGAGAATAAAAGTAGTAGGCAGATGTTAGGATATTCCGTATTCGTAGTACCACTAGTAAAAGCAGTACAAGAATTATCAGCAAAAGTAACAGCCCTAGAGGCTCAAATAAACTAAAGGAAAGAAGTTATGAGTAACGGAAACTATACATGGGAACAAGTAATGCTTGGGATAGATGTTAAGAATGAAGCCGCGGCAGAAGCACTGGAGATGGAGGATATAGAAAGAAAGCGAGCAAAAGAAGCTAATGCAATGAGTGGTTGGAGTCTTGGTCTTAGCATCCTTGGAGCAGCTCTTGGTTTGGGTCCTTTTGGATATTTTGCAGGAAAACAGATTGGCAAGTATGGTGCTGACTGGGGTTGGTTCGGAGGCGACTATAGTGACTGGGAGAAGATGGAAGTATCTGAAGGCAAGTTTGATAAAGAGACATCAAGAAAGTATAATAGACTTTTGAAAGATGCAGCTAAGGATCAGACATTAGCTCAGGCAATTGGTACAGTTACAGATCTTGCTGCTATGTATGTACAGGCTGGAGGACTTACAGAGGGAGCTCTTGATCTTACTACATTTGGTTCTGGTGGAGTTGAAGGTGGAGAATGGACTGTGTGGGGTAGGGGAGATCCAACAATTAAAGAATGGGTGACAGATATACCTAAGGAAGGCGGAGGAACTACATCAGGATATCAAGATATTGTTAACCCAGATTATAAACCAGGCATCTTCGAAGGTGGTGGTACTATAGGTAAGTGGTACAAGGAGATTACTGGATAATAATGCCAACTGCACCTGATTATACAAAAATGTGGGAAGCTTGGGCCAGTGGCTGGGGTAGCACTGCTGAATTATCCCAGCAAACACCGATAGACGATCGGAGGATAATAGACTTTTATAGTGAGGTTGTGGGGCCTGCATGGGGAGGTGGCGAAGATTTTGGTCAGGAGTATGAACAATATATTAGTGAATTTAGTACGAAAGATTTTGAATCTGCTGAGAGACAGTTTAAATTGGCCATTGGAGATCCATATATATACGGTGAAGATCCATTTTCCTGGGAAAGAGTTAGTAGAATGATAAAAGATCCAGTTACTGGAAAACATCAAGCTCAGACCCAATTAGAAGCGGAACTTGTTGGACAGGGTAAGGAGCTTGGAGGAGAGTATGGATCGGAATATAGTATCTCTATGTCAAAAGATCTTGAGGCTTATACTACTGGATTGACAGGAACTAGAGAAGGATTAACATATGAGGGATTAGAGGGAGCACAGGGACTAGCATCTGGTACATCAGGTATTGTCCTTAGGAGCGGTCAGGGTGAAACTGCAGCAGAGGATACATTAATAGAGGCGTATAAGAATGCAAAAGATATGCAAGCTGGTTATAAAGAAGGTGTAGCTACTACAGAAGTACAGCTTGAAGAAAATCTTAATGATGCGCTTACTATTTACTTAGATGCTTTAAATGAAGAGAAGCAGGATTGGTTTGATATTATAGGCAAGGATGTCAGAACAGCTTCTTATACTGGATTTTATGAGTTTGGCAAAGAAGATATTTCACAGCAATGGGGAGAAGATACTTATACTACTGGTCTTGAGTATAGTGAAGATTCAGAGTGGACTCTTGATGAAGCGTGTGGTGTAGGTTTTGTTAAGCAAAAGGTAAATGGTGTAGTTGATTGTGTAGAAGAAAAAGGTCTTGGCTTAATAGAAGATGTATATGGTAGGCTATGTCCATCACTAGTTGTAGATGAGTGCAATGAATGCAGACCGGAAGGTCCTGAGAATATAGATACTTGGAATAGTTCTTGTGCAGATGAATGCGGTGTACCAAATGGTGATGGTATGCCGGAAGGTGCGTGTGATTGTGAAGGCAATGTAGAAGACTGTGCTGGCGTATGTGGCGGTAATGACGAAATAGATGAGTGTGGTGAATGTGGTGGCCATGGCATTGATACATTTAGTGGTTATTGTGACTGTAATGGTAATAAAGCAGGTTGTGATGGTGTATGTGGAAGTGGTGCTGTAGAAGATGAGTGCGGTGAGTGCGGTGGTCCTGGTGCACAGTATTTATGTCCGCAAGATGGTGCATTGGTATGTAGCGAGAGTGAGTGTGAGTATGAGACTATGCCTAATTGTCCACCAGGAACAGAGTGGAATGGAACTTATTCTAATGATCTGGGTAATATGTGTGATTTTATAGGTGATATAGAATGCAGGGATGGATTTGAACTGAATGAGGATACTATGGAATGTGAACCTATTGGAGAATATTCTGAAGAAGATATGGTTGAAGACGTTCAAGTTACTTGTTGGGATGGTAGTACTGTTACAGGTTATAATGCGTATGATTATTCTAACTGTCCAGAACAAGGTGAAACACCATGTCAGGATGGAACGCTTCCATCTGAGAATTTAGGTTATACATGTCCAGAAGATCAGAGTGAGTGGTGTTATTGCTATCAAATACTAGGTGAATGGAGTGAAGGACAACAGAAGAGATGCGAAGAGGTACACGGAGTCGAAGAAGATTGGGGTGAAACTGCTCTTGCTGATCCAAGCTGTCAGAGACCATTGACCTATATTTGGCACTGTCCAGACCAATCAAAACATGGAGAGCCATGTGGTGGTGATGATGATGAAAGTGGAACTGGCATTGGTGGCACTGGAATAGGTTAAAGGAGAAATAATGACAGTAGACGAATTATACGAAGCTTTTATGAATATAGGCGATTGGGGTGAGGGTGGCAAGTTCGGTGAAAAGTCTTTTGGTGAGGATATCTTTGATTTTTTAGGTTTAGATATCGCATTGGAAGGCAAGGGTTGGACTGCAAAAGATTGGGCAAAAGAATATGGAATATATATACCTTCATTTGATCCTGCAGGTATACATTTAGCAGAAAGAGAGAGAGAGATTGATTTTAATAAGGCATTTGATACATTAGCGCTAACGAAAGAAACTACTGATCGTGTGTATAAAACAGAGCTGGATACTCTTAGTACTGAGCTTGGTAGAGAGATGAAAAAAGGAGAAGTTATTACTGGTGATATAGGTCTTAGGTCAGGATCTTTAGAATCTGCTTTAGAAGATACTATGACACGGGCTAGTACAAAAACTAAAGATCTTGGTGACAGACTTCAGATATCTGAGAAAGAGTCATTAGATAAGTATAATATTGCTATGGTTGATACTGCACTTGATTTTGAGAAGACTGATCGACAAGAAAAAGAAGCTTGGTTTGATAAAGTAATGGCCCAGATTATGAGATTGTCAGATCAAGGTGCATTTACAGATGTTTTCGATGCTGAATCTCCTCCAGTCGATGTTTATGGCCGAGATTGTGAAGGATGTGTGGTGGTATCTTTATATAGCAGTGGAGAAGGAGGTACTGTAGAGACATGCAGAAAAGGAGGGCTCCCGTGTCATGAGGACTGTTGTGGAGGAGAAGGATGATTATGTTGATATTTAAAGAACAGATAATGAATAAGGAATAGACTATGGCAGAAGATATAACAAGAGCATTGGATAGATTGCAAAGTACTGCTGAGAATCTCATAGCATTTGAGACTAATAGGCGTATTCAACTTGGAAGAGAGAAGGAAGCTAGGATGGTTGAAGCTTATCAGTATTTGATTAATAATGAAGAGACAGAAATAGGAAAGATTGAAGCAGTATTGGACTCTATTTCGACTAATCTTGAGACTAGAGGAATAGAGCGTCTCGGTCTTGGGGATGAACAGAAGACCTTAAACTTTGATGTTCTTCTTGATGCTGCTAGCGAGGGAGCATCAGAGCTTGCTAATGCTAGGCTTGACTATGCTAGTAATAGGAGAGCTAGTCTGCAGAAGAAGAAGACTAGAGCTATGTCTATTGCTCGTCATATAGATTTATTAGATGATGCTATATCTGCAGTTGATCCTGCATATTCTGGAGACAAGCGTATTGTAGATGCTGAAGATGTTGTCAAGGTAGGCATGGAGTATATTGATGCCCAGGATGCTATGTATAAGCCAGAAATGTTACAAGCTTTAGAATTTGCGACAACATCAGTTAAGTTAGGAGAGATTGAAACAGACTATTATGCAAGATTAAAGAAAAGGTCAGAAGAACAGGTAGTAAGTGCTGAGTCTGAACAGATTGGTGCTAAGATTACAGTAGAAACTTTAGAAGCTACTAAAAAAGAGACACAAGAAGCTGTTAAGGGAATTCTTCAACAAGAAAATACTTTAGGTAAATTGGCAGATCAGTTTGGTATTATTATATCCAGGGAAGGAGAACTACTTAGAGGTGTAGATAATACAACAGGCTTAGATTTAGAAGATAAAGATAGGGAACAGAAACAAATTGAGATAGTAGCATCGCAACAAGGATTAGCTGCTGAGCTTATTCCATGGGCAACTAATCTAGAGGCGGCACTTGAAGGTACTCCTAGCACAATGGGAATAAAGGATCTGCAAGCTGCTTTAACAAGGGCTGTGGGAAATCCTAGAGCAGGAATAGAGCCTCACTATTATGATCTTATTAAATATTTAAAGTATGGTAATGCATGGTATAATAATCCTGATAGAACAGAAGATGAAAAGGAAGGTTATTATTTTGCTATATTTAATATGCTTGGTATTGATATCTCAAATGATGAGTGGATACAAAATCTCTTTGATCTTAACTCTATATCTCCAAGAGTTGATATAAAACAGGGTAATGAGATGCTTAGAATAGCCAAGTCTATCCTTCCAGAAGTGCAGGAACCTGTAACGATAAAAGATCCAACAGAGATAAAATATGGGCTCTAATAATATAGCAAAACAGGAAGCATTATCAGACTTATGGGCCTTAGCTCAGCGAAAACCAGCATTGACATCGCGTATACAATCTAAGTTGGAAAGTGAATTTGGTGTTAGTGTTGATGAATATATTGCGTATCAAGATTCTATGTTTAATGTTGCACAAATACAGTTTGAAGATACAGCCAATAGTTTAAATATTGATGAGCTTATAAGGCGTGCAGAAAGTCAGAAAGAAGAAGGTGCCCCTGAAATTTTTAGCCAAATAGATACTATGAGTGACGATAAGATACTCAGTATATTTGAGGCAAAGGATGATCTTGAAGATCGTATTGAAAGGATAGGAGAGCCTCCTGAAGATGAGCCTTGGTATATACAGGGTAGGATTGCAGAAGATAGGATAGATAGTGTTTGTTCAGATCCTAGATATGGTAGTAGGGAGGGTTGTGAAGGATCAGGATCTCAATGGAGTACAGGGCTGCGTGAATACTATGATACTAAGTTAGCAGAAGAATGGGAAGGTTTAGAATATCCATTTGATCCTATAGCTCCATTGATGGGACCATTGGGATTTCTT
>NZER01000159.1 GCA_002690445.1 Candidatus Pacearchaeota archaeon | reverse complement strand
TGAAGTATTTGCATTTCATAAGCCTGAAGCAATGGAAGAATGGATTAAAAAAGGTAAAAAAGAGAATCTAAGATTCAAATTGATGGGTTCAAATGCGAAAGGTGTGAGCATGAATGGGTTCCAAGAACTAAAGAACATCCTACTATCTGCCCAAAGTGTAAATCCCCTTATTGGGATAAACCTAGAAAGAAGAAATAATTTTTTTTAGCTAGAATAACTCCCGCTTACGCAACAATGCACATAAACCACAATATTTAAAAACCCAAATTTCTAGATTTTAGTGTACGAGAGAATAAATTGAATTAATATTATAGATATTCTCAATAAGATGGTTAAAATTGAAAAAATGGCTAGTGGAAGGAAAATTGTTGTGCCTGGAGAGACGATAGTCTCGGGCGATGCGTTTTTGCCTGGCGAGGGTGCTTACAGGGACGGGAAGGACTTGGTGGCGGGGCGGTATGGGTTGTCTGATATTTCTGAAAAGTTTGTAAAAGTTATTGCTGTTTCTGGAGTTTATATTCCACGAAGAGGGAATTCGATTATTGGGGAAGTTATCGGGATTACATTTAATGGGTGGCTTGTGAATTTTGGCGGGGCTGAAAATGCATTTTTATCAATGATGGAAGTTCCGAGATATATTAATAAAGGTGAATTAAGAGAGCATTTTGATTTTGGTGATTTAATTTCTGCGAAAGTTTGGAATACAAATGGGAAGGGTGTTGATTTAAGTGTGAAAATGAGGGGTTTTGGAAGGCTTGAAGGCGGACAGTTGATGCAGATTAATCCGAATAAGGTTCCGCGAATTATTGGACGGGAAGGGAGCATGGTTAATCTAATTAAGGATGCAACTGGATGCGAGATTAATGTTGGACAGAATGGGTGGGTGTGGATTCGGGGCGGTTCAATTGACAACGAAATTCAGACAAGAAAGATAATTGATTTTATTTGCGAAAATGCAACTATTACTGGTTTGACAGATAAGGTAGAGAAATTTATCAAGGACATGGGAATTAGGAAAGGTGTTGAGATAATTGCAGAAAATACTCATAAAGAAAAAAAGGTGAAGGAGAAAAAATAATGGCAGAGAAAAAAGTAAAAAGTTTGTATGCGAAGAGAAATGACGGGCGGAAGTTTGACGAGATTCGACCGATGAAAGCGAAGGTCGGAATTGTGCCTTCTGCTGATGGGAGTGCGATGTTTGAAACTGGCGATACAAAAGCTATTGCTGTTGTGCGGGGGCCGAGAACCTTGCATCCGCAGCATATGCAGAATCCGCGAAAAGGAATTTTGCGAGTTAATTATAATATGATGTCTTTTTCTGTCTGGGATAGGATTCGTCCGGGTCCTTCAAGGAGAAGTCAGGAAATTTCTAAAGTAGCTGAGTGGGCTTTAGCGCCGCTGATTGATTTAGAAGCTTTTCCAAATACTGTTGTTGATGTTTTTATCCAGATTCCGCAGGCAGATGCTGGGACAAGGGTTGCAGGAATTAACGCGGCTGTGATGGCTTTGGCTCATGCTGGTGTGCCTATGAAAGAGATGGCAAGTGCAATTGCTGCTGGGAAGTTAGACAAGACACTTGTTGTTGATGTTGATAAAGATGAAGAAGATTTTAGAGAGGGCGAGGGGAGCACGGATATTCCGATGGTTTTTACTTCGAGAAGCAAGAAGATTTCGCTGCTGCAGTTGGATGGAAAGATTTCACCTGATGAATTAAAAGAAGCATTGAAAATGAGTAAGAAAGCTTGCGAGGAAATTTTGAAAGTGCAGACTGAAGCTTTGAAAGAAGTTGGCAAGGAGGTTGGAAAATGACAAGTGAAAGTACAATACCAAATCTACAGAAAGACAGGATAGTTGAATATTTGAAAGAGAACAAGAGATTGGACGGGCGGGGAGGCGAGGATTATCGGGAAGTTGAAGTTAAGCTGGGTTTGAGCAAGAATGCTGAAGGGAGCTGTTCTGTTAAGTTTGGCGAGACTGAAGTTTATGTTGGTGTTAAACTGGGAATTACTGAGCCGTATCCTGATTCGCAGGATGAAGGGACTTTTATGACTTCTGCTGAATTGTCTCCGATGGCTTCTGAAGATTTTGAATTAGGGCCGCCAAGAATTAACTCTATTGAGTTAGCGAGGATTATTGACAGGGGAATTCGGGAATCTGGGTTTATTGATTTTAAGAAATTGTGTATTAAAGAAGGAGAGAAAGTTTGGCAGGTTTTCCTTGATATTTATGCGATTAATGATGCTGGGAATTTGCTGGATGTTGCTGGGTTGGCAGCTTTGATTGCGTTGGGAAATGCTAAGATGCCTGTTTATAATGAGGAAGAAGAAAAGATTGAGCATGAGTTGAGCAAGAATCCTCTTCCGTTGAATAAGGAAGCTATGGCTTTTAGTATTACGCTGCATAAGATTGGGGAGGAGCTTGTTGTTGATGCTTCTGCAGAAGAGGAGAAAATTTCTGATTATAGGATTACTGTGGCTGTTGCTGATAACAAGGGCAAACCGAGAATTACTGCGATTCAGAAGGGCAAGGAAGGCGGGATTTCTGAGGCAGATATGGAAAATATTTTAAAGCTTGTTGAAGATAAATGGAAAGAGATGTTTTCTAAAATCTCGAAGTTTGTTTGGGGGAAATAAATGTGCTTAAATAGTATGGGTAACGATATGAAACTTAAAGATCCAAATGGTTATGTTCTAGAAGTTACAGGGGTTATAAATGAGATGATTAATGGAGATGCTGATGCAATTGATCCTAGAAAATCAATAACAGAACAAACAGGTCTTAGGGGTTTGGATTTTTTAACTTTATTTAGTGGGCTTCGGGTGAATTGGGGAAGGTATACTTCAGGAGGGAATATTAAAGCCCCACTGAAGGAGGCAATGAGAGAAATAGCTGAAAATCCTGATTATTGTTCTCGAGAAGATAGTGAGAGACGTGCACACTTGTTGGGTCTTGCTGAAGCAAAAGATATAAGCGGATTTTGTGAACTTTTAACTCCGCAGGATGTGGCTGATATGGTTAAGCATTATGGAATAGAAAGGAGTGAGGGGGTATGATGGTAGAAGCAGAAGAATTTTCAAAATATGAAAGGGCGCGGATTTTGGGAGCGCGGGGGCTGCAGATTTCTATGGATGCTCCTTTATTGATTAAGATTAATGATGAAGATTTAGAAGGTGTTAATTATGACCCGCTTAGAATTGCTGAAAAAGAACTTGATTCTGGTGTTTTACCTATTAGTGTTAAGAGGCCGCTGCCGGAGAAAGAGGAAATGGAACTTGAGAAAGTTAAGATTGATGATAGGGATGTTTCTGATGAGGTGAAAATTAAGGCAGAGCAGGAAGCTGAAAAGGAAATCTCAGAGGGTGGTGAGATTATGGAGATAGCGAATCCGGAAGATGAACAAGATGGAGAACAGGCGCTTTCTAATCCTGCGAGCGAGGCTGGCGGGGTGGGGGGGGTTTGATTTTTTGTTGGTTTGAATAGGGAATCTAGATTGATGATGCATTATAATTCTACTATAACTTAAGTTGAACAAGTTGGGGGTGACCAGATCACAAACCGAGCGAAGCGAGGTAAATCATTATTAATTATTGAAATCTTTGATTTCAACTATCTGCCGCGCCCGAAGGGCGCGGTTTGGTGCCTTTGGCAAGATAGGCTCGCTTTGGGCTTGCTGATTTAGAGCGTGCCTGGCGGCACGCAACTGCCTTCGGCAGTTTGGTAATGGGAAACTTGATAATAGATATTGATTAATCAACCTAAGAATTCAAAACACCTTCTCTTGCTAATGTTTGGTACATTGTTCTTCCTTTATCTGTTAATTTAAATCTCTGTCTAAAAGCAGTCCCTACTGTTGGGTTTTCTACTACCTTTGAACGATCTAAAATCTCAATCAAATCCAAATCCCATAATAATCCGAGAGCAGTATAACATCCATCACCTTTTGCTAAACCTCCTTGTCCGTAATTTTGTCTACCCCTTTCAATCTCTTGTAAGCAATGGTAAGCCTGACTTAAGATTTTCCTTGGAGCGGTTAATAATGGCTCGCTCATATGCTCAAATAATTGTTCTGCTCCGGTTCTTGAATCTCTTTTCATTATATTATTAGAAAAAGTGAATTTAAAAATAAACATATAGTCTAAAATATATATTAGAGTAAACTTTATAACTTCTAATCGCTTTTGAAAAACATGTTTGTAGAAGAGGTGAGACCGCGAATCGTGAAAAATTCGCAGGGAGAAAAAAGTATTGAGATTGAGTTGAAAACTTATAAGGGGAAATTTAGAGCTTCATCTCCGAGCGGGAAGTCGCGGGGGAAGCACGAGGTGGTGCAGTATAATCCGAGCGGGGGAATTAATTCTAGTTTCAGGATGCTGAATGCTTTTTGCAAAAAGCTGAAACATAAAAATTTTATGATAAAGACTTTTGATGATTTGAAATTGATTGTTCAGGAAGTGAAAAAGTTTGAGGGGCGGTTTGGGCGGTTTGGCGGGAATGTGACTTATGTGATTGAGGCAGTTTTTCTGAAGGCGGCTGCGAAAGATAATAGTAAGGAGTTATGGAAATTTATTTTTGATTCTTTAGATTATAATATTATTAAGGGGAAGAAGAAGAGGGTGAAGATTCCGCGGCCGGTTGGGAATTGTATTGGGGGTGGGAAGCACGCGACAGAGATTAAGGGAAAGAAGCCGGATTTTCAGGAGTTTTTGCTGATTCCAAACGAGAAGACGTTTTCAAAAGCAATTACACAAAACTTGCGGGCTTATGAATATGCAAAGTGGCTTTTGAAATCAAGAAAGAAAGATGATGAAAATGCGTGGATGACGGATAAGACTAATGAGGAAGTTTTGCTGGTTTTGAAAAATGTGGGTGTGAAGTTTGGGGTTCGGATTGGGATTGATGCAGCTGCTTCTAGTTTTTACAATAAGGGTTATTATCTTTATAAAAATAAAAAATTAATTAGAGATAAGATTGACCAGGCAGATTATATGGGGAGGTTGATTAAGAAGTTTGGATTGTTTTATGTTGAAGACCCGATGCAGGAGGAGGATTTTGGAGGGTTTATTGAGATTATGAGTTCAGTAAAGAAGGGAAAGACGCTGATTGTTGGGGATGACTTGACTGTGACGAATTTGAAGCGGGTTCGGCGGGCAGTTGGTTCTAAGGGAATTAATGCTATGATAATTAAGCCGAATCAGATTGGGAGTTTGATGGATGTTAAGAAAGTGATGGAGTGCTGTAAGAAGAATAAGATCGTGACGATTTTTTCGCATCGTGCTGGAGAGACGCTGGATGATACGCTGGCAGATCTAGTGGTCGGTTTTCAGGGGGATTTTATTAAGTCGGGGATAATTGGTCGGGAAAGACTGATTAAGCTGCGGCGGGTGGTTGAGATTGAGCGGGGGTTGGGGTGAAAATAAAACCAATGTTTGCATGGTATGATCCTGAAAAAAATTTTGTATTTTCGCTGATAGTTTAATTATATCTTGAAAAAGCGAAATTTTTTTGGGTTGGGTTTTTTTGGGATAGAAAAAAAAGATTTTGTATTTTTTTCTGCTGCCTATGTTTGGTTTGAGGTTTGGGTTTGGGGGTGGTATGGATTGAAAGAAAATTAGATACTTCTACAAAATCTTATTTTATAATTTCTTTAAATTCCTTTATCGAACAAATTTTTACATTAAAATTTTTCTTTAAGTCTTCATTCAAATATAATCTTTTATCATGAGTGATAAAATAATCGCAGTTATTTAATTCTGCTTGATGAAGTAAGATTATATCCATTACAGAAAATCCTTTCTTTGTCCACCTATCTACCTTGTCTAAGTTCATGTCTTTCGTGATATTAATAAATTCTGAATTAATTATGAATCCATCAATAATCAAATTGACTCCTTCCATATCATCCTGGTCTAAGGCAATTTCAGATTTAGCGTCACCAAATTCTCTCACGGTATATCCATTCATGAGATATATCTCTTCGAGTTTTAATTTCATCAAGACATCTCTTAATTCAAATATATTCCATTTAGACATTACATTACGAAACATGGATTGTTCAAACCTATTTAGAAGAAATATAAATTTTTTGAGACTCCTTGGAACTTGAACATTCTTTTCTTCCTTATAATAAATAAAAGTAAATTTAACCAATATATTTGTGTCAAACATTACTCTAAGGATATCCATTTTAATCCCTCAATTTCCGAAAAATTTTCTTATTGCTTTCTGACTTATAATCCTCTTTCTTTTAGGTTTATCTTTTTTCTTTTTGCAGGAATTCTTCTCACGATTTTCTTTCAATCTGCAGTCAATCTTTTTCACCATCTTTATTAATCAAAGAAGTTTTAGTTTAAATATTTTCGCCCGAAGGGCGCTTTGTGATTTAGTTGCTGGTTTTTCCTGATTTTATTATGTAACTTGTTCTACTTTTTCTGGACGCGGGAATTGAGCTAATCATAAGTTTTATAAACCAATTTTTCTCAGAAAATATACATCGAAACGCATCAACATCTTCGAATGTGATGTGCAATGACTTGGATGTAAAAATAGTGACTATGGAATGAGATAGATTTTCTATAGTTGTTTAATTACAAAAGATACAATGGTTACAAAAAAAACTGAAGCAGAGAAAGAAGAAATTGCAGAGAAAGCAAAGGCAGAGGGTGAGCCGAAGAAAATTGACGCGAGTAAAAATGATGAGACGATTTTGACTCCGCTTGAGGATTATATTAAGACAGCTTCTTATTTAGGGACTAAGGTTATTACGCCGACAATGAGGCGGTATGTTTATCGGAGGCGGTTGGACGGGCTTGCGATTTTGAACACGCTGCTTGTTGATAAGAAACTGAAAGAGGCAATTGATTTTGTTAAACAATTTAAGCCAGATGAGTGGACTTTGATTTGCAAGAGGGAGGCGGGGTGGCGGGCTGCTAAAATGTTTTCTGAATTGACTGGTGTGAGGCTGTTTACTAAAAAATATCCTGCCGGGGTTTTGACAAATACAGAATTAGATGATTTTTTTGAAACAAAAATGATTATGATTTGCGACCCGTGGCTTGACAGGAACTCCCTGGCTGATGCTAAGAATGTGAGAATTCCGGTGGTTGGGATTTGCGATACAAATAATCATACAAATGATATTGATGTTGTTATAATTGGGAATAATAAATCTCATAAATCATTAGGATTGTTTTTTTGGCTGCTTGCGAGAGAGTATATGAAAACTCATAAGATAGACAAGCCGCTTCCTAGTTTAGAGGATTTTGTTGGTGAGGAATTGATTTTGGAGGAGCCAAAGAAAAAGAAAAAGTTAGCAGAAAAGAAAGAAAAAGAATTGAAAACTGGCGAAGAAAAAATTGAAGAGAAAATGAAAGAGCTTGCGGAGAAGGCAGATGAGGAAGTTAAAGAGACTGGAGAGGGTGTGGAGGTTAAGGTGGGGGCTGGGGCGGCGGAGGGGGTTTAGTTTTGTTTGGTAAAATGGCAGAACAGTTATTTATTGGACGCAGGCAGAATAAGGAAAAAGTTAAAAAAGAAATTCTTGAGAAAATTGCTGAGCTTGCTATGAACTATAGTTTAGTAAAGGGAGATCCTTTAAAAAGAGGGGCAGTTGAATCAACTGTTTACCAGGGTTTGAAAGGGAGGATAGTTGTTAGGACATGCACTAACCTAAATCAGGGTCTTGCATTTAAACCAAAGAAAGGAGAAATGTCATCTCCTTATGCTGCAATTGTTGAGGTATATGGTTTTTGTGGCAGCACCCTTGCAGATGATTTAGTTGCTATCCCTCAAAACCTTTAAAAAGAACAATTTTTATATTGAAAGATGGATAGGCAAGAAGGGATTAAATTATACAGAAAACTCAGGGAAATCAAAAGCAAATCGCGACAGAAGGGGATCCTGCAAAAAATTTGCATTTGACAGAAAAAGCATTGGAAACAATGGATATTCTCGAAGCAAATTTTGATAAGGACTTTCTCAACGGACTTTTAAGAGGAACTGTAAGCTAATTCTAAAATCCTCAGAAACTGCATGCCAAACTAAAAGTGAAAACTCAATTTCGGGCATTTGCCACGAAATTTCGTTAAGACAATTTTATTAATGCCGTGAAACTTTCTCACGCTTTTTTAATGTTGAATAAGTTATTGGGATTTTCGCAGGGGTTTGATTCTAAAAGTTTAAAACTATCTTTTTCTTTAGTAAAACATGGCTTTGCATGATATGCCTACAAAAGAGGTGCTGTCTAAATTAAGAAGTTCTGAAAGTGGTTTGGATGAGGGAGAGGTGCAACAAAGAGAGAGAAAATATGGGAAAAATGTTCTACGGGAATTTCGTAAAGTGAGTAAATTTCGGATTTTATTGAGGCAGTTTAATTCTTTGTTAATTTATATTTTAATTTTGGCTGCTGTTATTTCTTTTATTATCGGGCATGCTTTAGATGCTATTGTGATTGGGATAATTGTTATTTTAAATAGTGTATTTGGTTTTGTGCAGGAATATAAAGCAGAAGAGATTATTGAAAAACTGAAAAGGAGTCTGCAGTATAAGGTTGTGGTTTTGCGGGGGGGAGCGCAGAAGGAGATTGATCCGAAGTTTTTGGTACCTGGTGATATTGTTTTGGTGAATGAGGGAAGCAAAATTCTTGCAGACTGCCGTTTGATTGAGTCTGATAATTTGCAAATTAATGAAGCGGTTTTGACTGGGGAGAGTTTCCCAGTGGCAAAAACTGATGTGGTGGTGGGCGGGGGGGCGGTTTTGGCTGAAAGAAAAAATATGCTTTATGCTGGAACAAGTGTAGTGAGCGGGAAGGCAGTTGCTATGGTTGTAGAAACAGGGGGTGAAACTGAATTTGGAAAACTTGCTGAACTTGTTCAAAAAACTGAGGATGAAAAAATGCCTCTTGAAAAGAAAGTTGATTCTTTTTCTAAGAAAATTGCGATTATTGTTTTGTTTCTTGTTGCTTTTATTTTTGTTCTTGGTTTGTTTGTCGGGATTGATAAGGTGGATATGTTCCTGATTTCTATTAGTCTTGCTGTTGGTGCAATTCCAGAAGGGCTTCCTGCGATTATAGTTATAATTTTGGCAATTGCAATTAAAAAAATGTATAAGGTAAACACGCTGATTAGAAGACTGCCGGCAGCAGAAACTCTTGGAAGGGCGACAGTTATCTGCACTGATAAGACAGGGACTTTGACTGAAGAGGAGCTGACTGTGGAGAAACTTTATTCTGGCAGGTTAGTTAATGTTGGAGAGTTGAAAAAACTAGACAATAATTTTAAACAGGTTTTGAAGATAGGAATTTTGTGCAACAATGCGCGGGATGAGACAGACAAAATTTTAGGGGATCCTACTGAGACAGCTTTGATTAAGGTTGCTAAAAATTTTGGTTTTAATAAGAAGATAGAGACTGAGAAAAATGTGAAGGTAGAAGAATATCCATTTAGTTCAGAGAGAAAGATGATGTCGATTGTGAGGCAGAGCAGGAAGATTAAGACAAGTTATGTGAAAGGGGCGCCGGGAGTGATTTTAGAGCGGTGCACAAAGGAGTTAGTTCGCGGGAAGATTGCGGCGTTGACAGACAAGAGGCGAGAGGAACTGTCGAGGACTTTCAGGAAGATGGCAGGGGAGGGGCTGCGGGTTTTGGGTTTTGGTTTTAGGCAGATTAGCAAGGTTAGTCAAGAGCAGGCAGAAAACAATCTTGTTTTTTCTGGTTTTCAGGGGATGATAGACCCTCCGAGGAAGGAAGTTAAGATGGCAATAAAACAGGCAATGGATGCTGGGATTAAAGTTAAGGTTTTGACTGGGGATTCTGCTTTGACTACTAGGGCGATTTCAAGGAAGGTTGGGCTTTTTGGGGAAATTATAGAGGGGCGAGAGTTAGATCGGGTGCCGGTAGACCAGTGGGATTCTGTTGTCAGAGAGAAGACGATTTTTGCGCGAATTACTCCTCAGCAAAAACTGAAAATTGTTGAGATTTTGAAAGAGCAGAATGAGATAGTTGCTGTGACGGGTGATGGTGTTAATGATATTCTGGCTTTGAAAAGAGCAGACATTGGGGTTGCGATGGGGCAACGGGGAAGTGATGTGGCGCGGGACAGCAGTGATATAGTCTTGCTTGATGATAACTTTGCTTCTATTGTGAAGGCAGTTAAACAGGGGAGGATGATTTTTGCTAATTTGAAAAAGTCAATTAAGTTTTTACTTGCTGCGAATTTTGGTGAGGTGCTTGTTGTTATTTGCGCTTTGATATTTAGATGGCCTCTGGTCTTTTTGCCTTTAGCTATTTTGTGGATGAATCTTGTTACGGACTCTCTGCCTGCGCTTGCCCTTGCTGCTGAGCCTGCTGAGGTAAGTATAATGAATCAAAAACCAAAAGAAGATGGTTTGCTTTGCGGGATTTGGCATTGGGTTTTTATTGCTGGTATTTTAATGGTCGGGGTTTCTTTATTTGTTTTTAATTTTGGATTGAGATATAATCTTGAAGTGGCGCGGACAATGGCGATTACGACTGCGATATTTTTTGAATTGTTTTTTGTGTTTGCGTGCAAGTCCGAGAAGAGTTTGTTTAAGACAGGAATTTTTAATAACAAGTGGCTGTTGTGGGCTGTTTTTATTTCTGTTGTTTTGCAATTGGTTATGGTTTACACTTCAGTTGGAAGCTGGGCTTTTGAGTTTGTGCCGTTGAGTGTTGGGCAGTTGGGCATGAGTGTGGGGCTGGGGTTGGCGGGGCTGGTGTTTTTTGAAGCGAGTAAGCTCACACGACGATTTTTTGAATGATTAACGTGGGAGGTTGCTAGCTTTTGGAGTTGAACAAAAAACGAACGGCGGGGCGGGGGTTGGGGGGGGTGAGTTTTTTGTGGGGGTGGGGTGGTGGGGAAGTCTGAGTGAAGGATAATTTGTGGGTGGTACTAGTTTAATTTTAGAGTAGTTACAATAGAAACGTTTTTAAACGATTTATTTCTTAAATTGATATGAAAAGAACATATCGTTTCGCATATAAACCAGGGGAAAAAGATTTAGTAGAGAGACTTCCATTGGTGGATCAATCAGAAGAACCTTTTCCTGACAATGTTTCTACAATGAGAAATGCTAGAAAAATGGTTGATTTGATATATAGAAATAATAAAGATTTAAGAGATAAAGAATTCGAAGTGAGAGTGAAGGTAGTAGAATAATTCTAAAATCCTAAGATACTACATGTCAATTATAAGGAATAGAAGAAAATTTTTCCTACTCGCAATTTGCATTTTCAATTATCCTATATCTAATTTGTTGAAAAAGCGAATTGCTCGGCCTTCCACAAGGAAAAATTTTCAGGAGGAATTTATGAATGTAGCAAATTCCTAGATAGCTTGTTTAGTATTTTACGACGTTAGGGAGATTTTGGTGATTATAAATTTGGGTGGTGAAGAAACTTGATGAAGCCAGTTTCGGAGCGAGGGGTTTGGTGTTGAGGTGTAAGGAATAAAACTAAAAACTTATAAAGATAGATAGTATTCATTTTATATGGAACAAAAAATGGTGACAATACCAACACAAGAATATGAAGAACTTTTGAAAACAGTTGGGATATTAAGAAATTCTGAAATGATTGAAGCAATTGAGGAAAGTGATGAAGCAAAGGCGAAAGGTGTGAAAACCTGGGAACTTGATTATTAATAAATTTTATGAGAACCAACTGCTACGATAACTATTTCCTTATTTTTATCATCTATTTCATAAATCATTCTTATATCTCTTCTAATCCAACAACTCCATTTATCATTTAATTTTCCTTTTAATTTGTGGGCCCCTAATTTTCCCCTTGGATTTTTCTTTAGTATTTCTAATTTTTCAGGGAAATTTTTATTAATGAATTGATAAAATTGTTTTTCAGCTCTTTTACTTCTTGTGGTTAACTTATACATAGGTTAGTTTAGTTTTTTAAGTTAAAAAATTGTTGGGTTTATCAGGTTGGGGAAGTCCAGGTGAATAAAAAAGGAAAGGAGTAAAGAGGAAAACTCCGTTTTCCTTTTTGTTGTGGGTGGGAACGAGGAGCACCGTTAGGTGCGACGAGTGGGGGGTGGGTTTGGTGGGGTTTGGGTGGGGTGGGTGAAATAAAATTTTTCCAGCCTTTGTCAAGGAAAAATTTTCAGGAGGAATTTATTAATGTGTCAAATTCTTAGATGGATTGTTCAGCATTTTACGACGTTGGAGAAAGTGGTGATTGTAAATTTTAAATTTGGTGGGCGGGATTAACAAGAATTTATAAAGTTAGATTGCTTATTTAAATTATGAGTAAAAAGAGATTGTTAGTCTTGGTTGTATTGGTTGCTATTATCTTAGTTGGGGGTTTTATTCTTAAATATCTTGGAGAGAGTTATTTTAGAAAAAAGATTATTGAAGATGGAGACGGCTTGGTGGGCGGGTGCGGCGGGGTGGGTCTTGAGCATGTTCAGGAATGTTGTGATAGGTGGGCTGATGAAAATGACATTGTAAAGATAGCTTGTGTTGGTTCTTGGGTGATGGATAATAATCAGTGTTCGTGGATGTGTAGTTGAGTTCAAACAGATTTGAAGTTATCGTGAGTTTTATAAAGTATGTTTTGTTGGTGGAGTTATGAAAAAAGCGTATTTGATTGTGATGTTGGTAGGGATGTTTTTGATTGGGGTAGTTAGTGCTGATGTTATCTCCCCCACAGTAAGCAATGTTTATTTTGAACAAGATGGACAGGAATATGCTGGAAAAATAGATTTTACTGTGAAGGGTTATGGTTATTCTACAGGAATGCCAGGATCTCCTGATTTTGATCCAGAGAAAGAACCTGGAACTTATACGCCTGAAGTTGTTTTTTCATTCTCAGCAACATATAATAGTTATGGAGACAAAATTTATGAAAACTATTATAGAAACTATGTTCATATAGATTATTATGAATTGGAGGGTAAGACAGATGATGGAAGAACTTTTATTATAAGAAATATAGAGGAAATTCCAACAAACTGTATTGATATTAATCTTGAGGAAGATGAAGAATATCAATCTTGTTTGAACAATCTAGTGAAACCAGATTTTGTTGATCCTTCTGAACAACCTGCTGGAACTACAAGAGAAGATTATATGGGAAGAAATTGGACTAAGGGGGATGACGGAATGTGGACTTCTCCTTCAGCACAAGGAACATCTTGGGGAGACACAGTTTGGGCAGAGACAGACAAAGAGCTTTATGTTTATAATGAAGCAAAGAAAAACTGTGAGAATATTTTAGAGAATAAAATGTCTGGTGAAGATTATTATGAACAAATTTGCGAATTAAGGTTTGATTTAGATGATGCTGAATGGGATTATACTCCTCCAAAACCCAAGGGGTTCTGGAGTAAGATATCATGTTTCTTCAAAAGATTATTCGGCGGAAGCTGTTAGAAAATGTTATATGAAACAAGATTCCTGTTGTCATTGCTTTTAACACTTGTTAGTGAAGTACCGATAGTTTTTCTTTTCTCCAAATATATATTTAAATTGAAGAAACTTTCAGCATTAAAAGTTATTATGGTGGCGGTGATAGCATCTGTTCTAACGCTGCCTTACTTATGGTTTGTTTTCCCTCCTTATATAAATGTTAGTTACTATTTTTATATTGGAGAGATATTAATTTTTCTAATAGAAGCTGTGATTTATTTTAGTTTATTAAACCTCAATCTCAAAAGATCTCTTTTTCTTTCTTTATTCGCAAATCTCTTTTCTCTTTTCATAGGTCTAATCATTTATTAACACTAAATTATTACGACGATAAATTATTTTTCTCCGATACATTTAAAAACCAAATTTCTTCTTTATTATAGTAAAATGGATAGAATAATATTGGGATTATCCAATGCTTCAATTCATATTTTTGGAGCTAGAATGAGTGTCTTATCTTGTATAAGGTATGATGTAGACCAGTTCTAGTTGTATTAACCGTCATAAATCTTTCTAATTATTATTTATAATTAGTTAAGTATTCGGATAGATCTTGTAAATTGTAAATGTTTATTCTTTAATGTTTGCAAGCTAATGTTATGTTATTTACAGTAGTTAAATTCCAGTTTATCCTGCTGGAGGCTGCTGCTGTTTGGTTTGAGCTTACCCATGCAAGTTTTTTCTTTTTTCGAAAGATTAAAGGAAGGCGAACTGCTCAGTAACACGTAGCTAACCTACCCTTAGGTCAGGGATAACCTCGGGAAACTGAGGCTAACACCTGATAGGAGTTTATATCTGGAAAGATTTTACTCTGAAACTCTTTTCACAATTTGCATTTTCGTTAGATAGTTTTTATATTATCTCTTGAAAAAGCGAATTGCTCAAGCCTAAGGATGGGGCTGCGGCTGATTAGCTTGTTGGTGGGGTAACTGCCTACCAAGGCTATGATCAGTACGGGCTCTTAGCGGAGTTGCCCGGAGAAGGAATCTGAGACACTATTCCTAGCTCTACGGAGTGCAGCAGGGGTGAATCTTTTAC
>NZER01000158.1 GCA_002690445.1 Candidatus Pacearchaeota archaeon | reverse complement strand
GTTCCCATAGTTAAAAACCCTCCTTTTATAATCATGTCCCTGTATCGGTCTATTTCAACGATACTAGGGGGTAGCTCAAGGTCTACCCGATAACTTTGGTTTGAACTTTTAAGTTCACCTATAAATAGTCTCATAAAAATGAAAGCCCCCCTTCCGAAGAAGAGGGGCTTAACATTTATATCGAAGTTGTTCTAACTAAAGATTAGCTAGTGGCACCAGCCTCACCTTCAATACCTCGTACAACCACAAGTCCGTACATATCGGGACGAACCATCTTCTTGGCGTACCGAGTCATCACGCCCTTGCGGGGCACGAAGTCTTCGGGTCCGAAGATTGTGGGTGTAGTCTGTAGTGGTACGTATGGAGCGTACACATATCCAGACTCAAGGAAGGAGCCTCCACGGCGACCAACCAAGACAACGTTACGAAGGAAGTAGGGGTCTACAATCACATCGAACTTCTTGGAAAGACTACCGGTCTTGAGAGCACCAATAGAGCCCTTCTCGTCATCACCAGTGACGGAAGCACGGAATCCAGCGGTAAACTCAAGAATGTTGGCAATTTCAGGTCCGCAGACGACGAAATTAGCGCCACCACGTAGAGTCTTACGGTGGATTTGAGCAGATACGTCATTAACGGTTTCGACAAGAGTCTCATACCATTCACTGACTGTACCTGTGAAGTCGGGTGCAGCTGAGCTGGCTCCAACTTCAGCACCGGTCGTGCGGTTCAGGAACATTCCTGGGGAGCGTGACCAGTAGTAAGTACCAGCGGTTGCACCGTTAACGAGGTCCGCAAGGATCTCACGGTCAATCTCAAGAGCGATCTGCTCGGAGAGAATGCTGGTAAGCTCGACTTCGGCGTCAAGGTTGTGATAGGCGTTTAGATCCTGTCCCAACTCTGGCGTCCACTTAGCCTTGAGCTTCTTGGTTTGTGCTGTGACAGCCACGGAATCGACCTTGATGTCGATTTCTGGAATCATGTCGTTTCCTTCAAGAGCCCAGGTTGCGGCACCCACAACTGAACCAACTGCGTTACTGGCGTTGAAGTTATCCTTCAAGGGGTAAATCACAGTCAGATTGGCTGAACCCTTAGTCAAGTTACTCATATCAACTGTGGTCAAGAAGTACAGTTGAAGACTTGCGCCATCTTTTGAACCCGTAAAGTGGGTCAAACGACGAAGTTGTTTCGAGTTGGCAGATGTAATCGCTCCAGCGGTATCCATAATGCCATTCAGCCCGTTGGTGCCCGCGATGGAGCACGACATAGCGCCCAAGTTTTCAAAGTCAGCATTTGCATTTAGACCTGATCTTGGAACATCAGCACGGATAACCCAATATCCAGTTGAAGAACCACTCAAACTTAGAACGTCTGGGTCGTACAGAAGCGCCTTCTTATTGGCTGCAGAAGCGCCAGAAAGAGAGTGCTGTGAAAGGCTAATGTTGCTTGAACTAACAGCAGCAGAGCCAGTTGGACTACCGTAGGCATAGCCTCGGGCGCCCACAGTACGCGGACCAGAAAGATCTTCCTTAAGAGTGGAGCCAACTAGATCGACACCGCCAGTAATCTGGCTACCTACTCGGTTGGTGCCGTAAATTGACTTATCACGGAAGTTTCCTAGACGAGCCGGCTCTGTAGTAGAACCGATATCTTGTGAGAACACAAAATCTAGGAAGAAGATGAGACCACTAGGTAGACTCATTGGCTGAACGGAAACGAGATCGTTTGCGATCAGTCCTGCAAAAACTCGACGGACGATGGGGAATGCGACGGCGGCAAAACCTTCAACATCCCCAGCGGCCATACTTGAGCTTTCACGAAGCAGCTCTTTGGCTTGATTCTCCAAGAGACGAGCCATTGATTGCTTTTTACGGTCATCCTCAAGTCCTTCTAGAAGACCTGTGCGCTCCCACTTTGATAACAAAGCGTGACCTTCGGCGCGCATATCACGATTGATAACTCCTTCGGTCAATCGTTCGATGATACCAGCCATATTTTAATACCTCCTTATAGTATTAGTATTAATTTTACTTAATACCTGCTAGTTTTTTCATCCTATCCAAATGAGGATCGGATGATGTGCTCTCTTGACGAGTAGCACGGATTACAGAAGAACGACGGGTGATGGCCTCGCTCAGTGATTGTGGGCTGCGTTTAGGAGCAGCCGCCACTGTGCTTTGAAGCGTATCATATATTGTCTTTGCTTCTGCGACAGAACCAGCATTAGAAATCGATTCGACAATTCTTTCTTTTTGTCGCTCATTCAAGGAGATATTCCTAAGCACACGGTTCGTGTATAGTAAACGCGCATTTGATAAATTGGTTTCAACCAAAGTTGATTTCAATTCACCAAGCGCTTCTTTATATTGTAAAACTTGTTGTTTGAGTTGTTTGTTTTCAAAAGTCAACTCTTCTGCTGCCTTTCTTAAAGGCTCTAAATCTTCTAGCTGATCAGTGCTGCGACGGCGGGAGAGTTCCTTTTCCATTTCATATTTGGTACTCTCGGCGGAACGCCCTGCCCAACCAGCAAGTTGAGCACTCATATCTACTGTAAGCTTTTCCATAATGGCGTCAACGAGTTCATCTTCGTTAATCTCGAAGGGTTTATTTGCAGCCGTATCAATTACAGAACTATCGTCTTCATCGAGTTCTTCGGCCTCTTCGGCCGCTTGTGTCATGGGCTCGTCTGTGTCGCCGTCGTCATCAAGATCTAAGAAGTCAGGCTTTGCTGTCTCTTCGAGAGTCTCGCCAGAAAGCAATGCTGTCAAATCTTCTTCAGTAAGCTCAATCTCTTCGGATGCATCCATCTCGCCTTTAAGTTCTTGAATAGCTTCTTGTAGGGCGCCCAGATTAACGTTAAACTCTACCTCTTCGCCTTCTTCTGGCATATCTTCAAGGTTCTTACCTTCCTCATCGCCAAGATTATCAGTTGCAGCAAGTGGGATTCTATCATCAGTAAGATCACGGGAAGGCTCAGGAGCTTCGGCGGGAGGCGCCAAATCGGGCATTCCACCAAGACCAGCGCCAAGGTCGGCCGCTAGCTCATCTTGCTCCAGCAAGTGCTCAATGGTTTGTTTTACCTCGTCAGAATACTTGTCAATAATGGCAGCTTCTGCGTTTTTAAGGGCGGCTTCTTTCAAAGCCTGGGCATCTATAATGGCTTCTTTGAGCAAATTGGACATAAGTGTCTCCTGAAAAGATAGTTGTTCAAAATAAATAGTGTTAATCGCCCCAAAACACCCGTTTTTATCACATGGCGGTGCTATTAACTGGTGGGTGCTCCGAGCACATTACATGCAATGGATTCAAAATTAACGTTACCCATAGCAGAAGAACTAACATATGTCCAATCTACACCATTGGAGCTTGTGAGGATGCTGTTGTTGCTGCCGGCGGTTGCGCCAACAGCTACGATGGTTGTATGATCTGACGCTATTGCTCTCATATGGTGAGAGGAGCCCATGGGGCTAGGAAGTGTGGAGGCTGTGAAAGCTTTACCAGTTGTACTATAAGCTATTTTTCCATTAGAAGCGATAGCTATCCACTTATTTATTGTTCCTTTAACATAGATCACGCCCCAAACATTACTGGAACCAAATGTGCTTACGGACGCTGACGGCGTGGTTGCAAACTCATCATCATTCCAATAGAGCTTGCCACCGTTCGTGCCGACGACATATCGGCCGTTAACAGAATTATACCCCATACAATATGCTTCATAACTAGCTATCTTCCCGGATCCAGAGGCCCAGGTCTTGGCGTCTGTGGTCTTATAGAAACTAGTGAGGCCCAGTGGACTAATCCAAGTATCGTCCTCTTTGTGGAAAACGACGTAACCAGTGTTGGTTATTCCAATAAAAGTATCATCAACAACCTCGGCCCAGCTATCGTAGGAATCGGCGGCGGAAGCTGACATCATGACCAAGCGATTGTCGTCTCCCGTATGGCGACCACCGCCTACGGCAAACCAGTTGCCATTACCATACATCAAACCGGGCCCGCCGCGCTTGGCGCCCTTCGCGTTAGTGATGAGGGCGTCCTCCACCCAGTTGGCGGAAGTATAAAGATCCTGGGAAGCTGATACAGTGTAAATAGTGTCACTGACGCTATCCGAATGGATGATCCATCTGGGTTCTTCCGCGTCGTCCAGTCCGTATGCCACGTTATAGAAATTCATCCCTCCCTTATCCCAAAGCTTACCTACAGCACCAGAAGCCGACTCTGACAAAAACCCGCCGGTTGGAGTCTCGTTTATATAAATACGGCCGCTGTTGGCGCCAATGATCCATCGTGTAGCCGCGGTGGCGCTACTTGGTAGCGCGCTGCCACCAAATTTAGAAATATTAGCTTTGGCGACTCCAACTATCTTTCCAACATCAGCGATAGCAACAGTATTTATTTTACCAATATCAGCCACTATGGCCTCCTATTCCTTTACTAGCCTAGCTCGATCCAGTCCCCACTTGGATTGAACCAAATAACATTTGATTGATCTGTACAATGTCCCACTACTCTAACTATTTCACTCGAACCAGAGGGGGCGATGCTGTTTATTTTACTAGCAGCAATACTCATATAACACACTCTTCCGGCAGAGAAATTCTCCAAGTTCGTGTGTACATCGAAAAATCCGCGGATCAAAAGGCCAGGCCAAGTTGCGGTCCCATCTGAAGTTGTGATAGCAAGACCTAACAAAGCATCAGCACCATTAAGAGAGGTGCTGGCGTCTGTACCTGTCCAAGTGCTGCCACTGAGATAATACATCTTGCCCGCTGTTACAGAACCTGATCCAAACAATACTACATCACCGCCGCCTGTATCGTTATCCAAGGAGCCAGTTGGATCCCATCGAACATCCAATTTTGTAAGAGGGTCGATGGTTCCCAGACCAACACAGGCGGTTGTACCATCAATTGTCATAACAGTCGTCGCTGAACCGCCCGGCTTTGTTTGGAACTGAATATCATCATTACTAGATTCATTCTTAATAACCATCGTTTCAGCAGCATTAAAGAAGATGCTACCCACATCGGTACCATCGTTTTCAAACACAATTTCTCTTGTCTCAGACGCTCCCTTGGCAATTCTTATTGCCTCTCCGATGGTACCTGAAACATGTAGTGAGGCAAACGTGGCATCGCCGCCTTGTACAGTGGTTGAGCCCGAGAGGCTTGCAAAAGCAGAAGCTCCAGTAGACGTAATAGCCCCACAGCCAAGCGTACCAATAGTAGCAATGTTCTTACTACCATCGAGCACAACCGCTTTATTAGCTGCAGCAGTACCATCAGTGATACCATCAAGTTTCTCTAAGTCGGTTTCATTGAGATCAGCAGAACCAATGACAAAGCTTGAACCAGCAGTCACTTTGCCTATGAACGATCCATCGCGATTTATATTAAGATCGCGGGCGCCGTGAATATCGTTCGATGCAGAAAGATCGTTTGTGGCCTTAATGTCACGAACAGCTGTTATGTCTCTGTTGCACATAACGTCGCGATTAATCGCGAAATCATTGGAGCCACTTATATCACCTGTAACTTTGAGAGTGTTGGTGCCAGTGTATACGAACGTAAAGTTGGAACTTGCACCCAACACGGAGCCACTTCTAAACTGTACTTGCGAGTCAGAGCCGGCCGGCGATGCGGTTATACCAGTAAGGTTCGTGCCATCTCCAACAAAATAGCTAGCCGTAACTGTACTACCAGATATGATACCAGTAGATGTTATGCGGCCTTGGAGGTTGGGCCCGATAGCCAAAGATCCGCCTACAAAAGGGCCTGAACCAGAGACGCCGCCTCCACCAGCATTAAGTTGATTTACAGAGAAAGTTTGGCCGGGCGCGGCAATATTACCAGCAGGATCCATTGTTACATTTGACCCTGTTATAGCTTTGCCTGAAGTGCCACTAGCAAGCATAATCGACCGATCAACTGCGCTGTCAACGCCTGTTACATTACCAAGACCTGTCAGAGTCGAGCCATCTCCATGAAAAGAAGAGCCTGTTATACCCAGCGAAGCTGATATTTGTCCAATGACCGCGAGTTGGTGTGTTGGGGTATCGGTACCAATTCCTACTTTGCGAGTGGTGGCATCTGTATGTAATATCACTGCACCGCTATCAGCCATCACCTGAACATCCAGATCCTCATTTGTATTGTTTAATTGAATCTTGCCGGTGCTCGTTTCTAACTTAATCGCTGATTTGCCGCCGGCAACCAGATTTACAAGGTTGGGTTCGAATAGCAGATAGGTGTCTTCATCTCCATTGTGATAGAGGTATTGGTTCATGCCGATATTCCCAGCAACATCTAATTCGTAGTCGGGTGTTAATGTACCAATTCCCACCTTACCAGAACTCGATACAAACAACGATCCGGGGGCAGCCCAGCCGTCTGCTCGAAACAGCACTTGTTCTTGTTTGCCAGAAGATGAAATATGTAATGCGGCAGAAGGGGTTGTATGGTTCCCCAAACCTACCCCCAGTT